>CAYFOA010000340.1:0-5079 GCA_964344575.1 uncultured Rickettsiales bacterium
GATGTTGGACCGGTCCAGGTGGAATCGAGCATCACCCAAATCGCCGGTGGAGTCACGCTGGTGCTCCAGACGGCGGCGGACGCCGAAGGCCCGTGGTTCGACGGGCAGCAGTATGCCGCGGTCACGCGCGCCACGGTGGTGCTGGACAGCAGCCCCTTCGGCGCCGACGTGAACCAGGTGCAGCGCTTCGTACGGTGGGAGCTGCGCGCCCCGGCGGCGACCTGGAACGTCACGTTCCGGATCAACGTGGATCTCTCGCCCTACTCTCACACTCCGGTCACCGCGACTCAGCTGGCCAAGCTGCTCCGCTCCAGCCATGGGATGCACGAGTTCGAGCCCTGGGTCTCGGTGCGCGGCGGGATCTCGATCGGGACCCCGGACTCGGAGGCGGGCGCGCTGATCCAGCGTGAGGGCAACTGGCTCCGGACCGACGACATCGAGAACCTCGTGCTGGAGTCGCAGGTGCTGATGATGAGCGGGGCGACGCTCGTGATCGAGTCGGCGATGTCGAAGGAGGGCCCATGGTCGCCCGTGGCCACGATCACTTCCAACGCGTACGCGGTCACGACGCACATGCTGACGAAGGAGCCAGGGGGCGACGCTCCGCTCCGCCGCTACGTGCGCTGGCACCTGGGCGGCGACGGGGCGACGACGAACTGGCAGGCCTGCTTCCGTATCAACGCGAGCTGGTGCTGAATGCGTGATTCACGGTGGAACGCGAGTGGCTAAGCAGCTGATCGGGCGCCGGCGCCGGAAGCTGGGACGCAGTGGGCCGCCGCCATCTCGCGCCGCGGACGCCCCTCCCCGCCCCCTTCGGCGTCGCGCGTTCGCCGAGCCCAGCCCGGCATTGCCGAGTGCATCCGACAGCGCGTTCGCCGGGGACCTCATGGGTATCGATTCGATCGGACTCCGCCAGCGTCTGCTCGGTAGACGACGACAGCAGAATTCCGGGCCGGCGATGGACCGCGCCTTGGCACGAGTCGTTCACAGGATTGCGTTTCGGAGGCCGATGCGAACGCCACCCGCTTCGCTCAGCACCGACGTTGGGTTTGGCCATGGCCGCTGACAAGCCGTGGCGCCCGCTCACCCCCTGGAGCACGTTCTACTGGTGCCCCTTTCCGAACGACCCGGGCGCTGGCCTCTTCGACGTGGCTCCCGGCGATTGTGGTGTGACATTCATGTTGGACCTCGGTCGAGTGACCTTCGGACCAGAGTGGGAACACACCCTTCCGTTTCTCCCTTGGGGGGGCCCGCCACTGGACGACGGAACGATCCCGGACACGCTCCATCAGCTTACGAGTCAGTCCACCGACGACCCCGAGCCGGGTGAGATCAGCCTTCTGGACGGCACGAAGTGGCACGCGCTCGGCGCGGGAGGTGAGCCCCACGTCTGGTACGGCAACCTGTGCCAGTGGTTGCCCTTGGACGAGCACCTGGCCTGGGACGCGATGGTGACCTTGGTGGAACCTTGGCTGGCCGACGTCCTGGGCGTGACGGCGAGCCTACTCTTCGGGCGCGGGCTGCTCGGTGAGGAGCCGCCGGAGGGATGGGTCGAGGCGACCGTCGGAACCGCCGTGGTGACGGTCGACGCGCTCGCAGTCAATCTGATGGAGAACTTCGACCTCGCTCCCACGCCGCCGGGCGAGGAGCTGGGACCGCATCCGCTGCAACGGGTGCTCGATGAGTCCCACCGGTTGGCCGAGGCTCTGGGCGAGCTCACGGGCCTGGTCGCTGCGCTCGACAGCGCCGGGTTGGGCGACTACGCGTCGGCCCACTGGACCCTCGGCGACTTCTCGGAGCACTACGCAACGCCGCCCTTCATGGATCCGGTCACCGGTGTGCCCGTCGCAGCTCTCGACTTGGACCTTGTCGACGATCTCACCGGAGGCTCCGAGTCCTCCGACCCCGGACAGCTCAGCGCGTGCTACACTGCAAGCTTGCGACTCCTGACGGCGATCTACGATGTGACGACGTTTCTTCAGCTCGATCTCGGGCTCGCCGGTCAGCCCGATCGCCCCTGGGTCTTCGTCACGGCTTGGCAGCGCCTGAGCGTCGTGTACTTGTGGAGGTATCATCGGGAGAACGCCAAGCTCCCGTTCGCCGATGCCGTCGCGCTGGTATGTGGCGACGACTACCCCCCCGGGGTCCGTTATCTGACGGCCTTTGGGGGCATGGCCCCGAAGCCGCCCGCGGTCCAGCTCCTGGCCGACTACCGGGAGAGCGGCGTGCTCGAGTGGGTGCTGCACGCGCAGCAGGCCGCCGACCGACATCATCGTTATGATCCTCGGGTCGACTACTGGCCGCTCTTCTTTCCCGGCGGGGGACCTCCATGAGCCAGTGGCGCCCGCTGACACCGTGGTCGTACTTCGAGCCGCCGGAAGCTTCGCCGGTGCCTCCGGACGGAGAGGCGCCACCGATCCTGCCGTTGACGGTGAACATGGACCTCAGCGAGTTTGGCAGCGTCGACTTGGCGAAGGGAGCCATCGGCCCCGCCCGGCAATGCAGCTTCCCGCCGTGGCAGGGTCCCGATGTCCCCGGGAAGAAGGCGCCGCCGGACCTGCTCGAGCAGCTGCTCGCCGATCTGGACAAGCCGACGCCGAGCAAGGCGCTCCGGTGCCAGGACGGCCGGTGGCGCTGGAAGCTCGAGGGAGTCGACTACACCTTCGTGCAGAACTACCGGTGCCCGGGTCAGGTCGGGGAGGGTCCGACGGCGGCCTGCTCGCGTTGGCTGAGCCCAGCCGATTATGCCGTGTACGAGGACTCCCTCCAGCTGCGTGATCGCTGGCTCGAGGGGTTGATCGGGCCGCTGAACAGCTTCGTCCTCGATTATCGGAGCGAGTCTCCAGAGGCGTACACGACGAGCATGCTCCTCGGGCAGCTCCAATACCTGATCGGCTATGCGGAGCAGTTCTTCGGCTACCAGTGGAGGGAGGTCGACGCAGACGGGACGGTGCTTTCGACGATCTTCCCGGCCTGGACCAACTTCGGCAACCCCCACCCCCTCCTACCGGACAGCTACTCCGCCGCGGACAGCTTCTCCGAAGTGACAGCCGCGCAGCGCGATGATCCGTTCTTCCGGGTGTACTTCTGGATGGTGGTCCTGGAGTATCGTCTCGGGGAGGTGCAGAAGCAGCTGACCGACATCGCAAACGTCATCAACAACAAACCCGTCGGCCCGCCGTTCAAAGCATGGTGGACGACGTACAATGACCTCGGAAGGACCGGGCGGGACCTGCTGCTGGACCTCGCGCTGCCGCCCTTCGTGGACCTCAGCGAGGACAAGCTGGGTGCCCCGTCGGCCGCGCTGGACTCCTACGGGGTCAGCATCGAGGGGCTGGTCACCGTCGAGGAATCCGGTGCGGAGCTCGAGCAGGACGTGTCCGTCCTCGAGGTGCTCCTCGCCGCGTTCCAGCTGCTGGGGGTGGCCTACGATGCGGCCGCGTTCGACGACTCGCCCGCCCCTGTGCCCGCGGGCTGGCGTCCCGGTGAGCCCTGGCTCTACGTGGGGGTCGTCCACGAGACCCTGCTCAACGTCCACGCCCACTGGATGGACCTCGGGTACGGCTTCGACGATGCGCGCTCGCTGGTGTTCGGGAAGTACTACCCGCCCGGAGGCTGGTTCAGCGGGGCGCCCTGGTCGGCGGGGCCCGCGATCAAGCTACTCAACGAGGCCTATCTGCCTCCGACCCAAAACGGGCCGTTCCCTCTCTTCCCGCACGCGACCAACGAGGCCACCTTCGGGTTCCAGCGGATGACCTTGCAGTCGACCGCGGCGCAGGCGCAGACGGGCTACGACCACTTCTTCCGGTACGCGCCCCAGGTCCGCTACTACCGCTTGATCAACGGCGGCTGGGACAGCGCCAACAAGCCGTACGTCTTTGCGAAGGAGGACGCGTACTGCAGCGCGTTCACTGAGGTCGGAGCAGCCCCGCCGGTGGACCTCTGGCCCAAGGACTGAACGGTGGACGGACCGACCCATGGGCTACGCCTCGCGGTGGCCACCTGCCTGCTGGCCGGGCAGGTCGCGGCGGCGGTCCCCGTGCAGATCACGGCCCAGGGGGTGCTGCAGACCACGGGCGGGCCCTCCGTCGATGGGAGCTACGAAGTGACCTTCTCGCTGTACGACGGTCACCCCGCGACCGGCGTCCTCGTGTGGAGCGAGGTCCAGGGCATCGAGGTCGTCGACGGTGTGTTCACAGCCTCCCTGCCGGACGATCCCAGCCTGGGCTGGCCGCCCGGCCTCTTCGCCGAGGGCAAGGCCACCTGGCTGACCGTGTCGGTCGACGGAGCGGCCGCGGGGGAGCCGGTTCGCCTCACCTCGGTCCCCTACGCCCACTCGGCCGATGCGGCGGCGGTGGCCTTCGGGCTGCAGTGCACGGGCTGCCTCGGAGCCGCTCATCTGAGCCCTGAGATGCTGACGGCCCTGACGGCCTACGACAACGCGGCGTCCGGTCTGGCGGCGACGACGATCCAGGGGGCCATCGACGAGCTGGCAATGGCGGTCGCCCTGGGGCCGGACCCCACGCTATCGTGCCCGGCGGGCGAGGCTCCGGTGTCCAAGGGGAGCACCTGGGGGTGCGGCAAGCTCTCCCCGAGCGCGCTGGTCGAGGTGACGGGCGGTGGCGACTGCGCGGGCACGGGCACGCTGGTGTCCTTTGGACACGATGACGGCGACGCCGATGGCGTCCCCGGCGACGGCACCCTTCAGGCCGGAGAGGTGGATGCGGACCTCACGTTCTGCCAGCTGGCCGCCGGGCTGCACCTGGTGGAGGACATCGTCCCCGGAGGTGCCGGCAGCCACCCGGCGCGCATGACCGTGTTGGGCTCGCGGCTGTTCTTCGACGCGATAGACTCGACGGGCAAGAGTGTGTTGATGAGCAGCGACGGCGCCCCCGGGGGCGCCGTGAACCTCGGAAGCCTGGTTCCCACCGGGCACATGCCCGTGGCGGTGTGGGACAAGGTGTACTTCCGGCGCGACGATGGGATCCACGGGACCGAGCTGTGGCGGACCGACGGTACCCTCGAGGGGACTGAGCTGTTCAAGGACATCGAGCCAGGCCCCAAAGGGAGCTTCTTCAT
>CAYFOA010000341.1:0-5043 GCA_964344575.1 uncultured Rickettsiales bacterium
GCGATCCCGAGCCGCGCAACTTCGTGCGCCAAGTGCGCGGCGCGGGCTGGTCCGACGTGCGGCCCACCCCCGTGGCCCGACCCCGCCTGTTGGCCTGGTCCCGTGAGGTCGCCGAGCTGCTGGGCGGCGACGACGCCCGCTACTACGTCGTCCGCGCGCTCGGCCTCCTCGGCGAGGCCGCCTCCGCGGACGCCCTCCTCCCCTGGCTCGCCGACGAGCAGTGGAGCCAGCGCCGCTACGCCGCCCTCGCCCTGGAGCAGATCGACGCCGCCACCCCGGCCGTCGTCGAAGGCCTCGAGGCCGCCCTCGCCGATCCGATGCCCGCGGTCCGCGACCAGGCCCGCCGCAGCCTCGGCCGGCTCGACCCCGCCGCCACCCGCCCCGCCCTGGACCGCTGGTACCTCGACGGCCGCTCCACGGGACTCGCCGTCGCCGTCACGTCCCCCGCCGCCGCCTGCTGGAGCGACGGCGGCGCCTGCCGGCTGGAGCTGACCCTCACCAACGGGACGGACCACGCGATCGAGCTCCCGCCGCTGGTGCTGACCCTGGAGCGCGGGCTCTACCTCCGCGACGCCGCCGGTCGCGCCTCCTGGCCCTGGGCGGGGGACGAGCACCGCGGCGGCGGCGGCGACCTCGACCCCGTCCGCATCGAGGCCGGCGCATCGGCCGAGGTCCACCTCCGGCTCGAGCTGGAGCCCTTCCGCGGCGGCCTCCCCGTCGACCACACCTTCGTCGCGGCGCCCGACCGGTGGGCCCTCCGCGTCGGCCAGATCCGCTACCTCCTCCACCCCGACAACAACGCCGGCGGCCCCCTCGACGTGCGCGTGGTGCTCCACCCCGCCTACGTCGCCGAGCTGACCGGCCACCTCCCCCGCGCGGCCGCCTACTGGACCGGCAAGGCCGTCGCGGAGTCCGACGTCTCCCTCGTCCTCCCCCCGCTCCCCGATCCGGAGTCACCATGAAGTCCCTCACCCGCCTCCTGGCCTTCGCGGCCGCCTTCGCCCTCGTCCTGACGAGCAGCTGCACCCCCGAGACCGAGGGCGACCTCCCCGAGATCGAGGGCTGGAGCTCGGCGCGGACCCCCGGCCAGTTCCCCTCGGTCGCCGCCGCCCACGACGTCGCCCCCGGCTACTGCGCCTCCAGCGGCGGCAGCACGGCGTACGAGTACATCGACGACGTCCTCATGTTCCAGATCCCGTTCACGGACCTGCTCGTCATCTTCGTCTCGGTCTTCATCGTCAACCCGAATGGCTGCACCGCCGGCTCCCCGTGCCCCGAGTACGACGAGAGCCCCGAGTTCCTCAACGGCTGGATCGACTGGAACGACGACGGCGTCTGGAGCCCCACCGAGCAGGTGATGGACCAGGCCGGCACCGGCTACGCGAACATCAACTACACCGGCACGATGTCGTTCCTGCAGGTGGTCTCCATCCCCGCCGGCAGCGCCGCCGTCCCCTGGGCGCGGTTCAACCTCGGCTGGGACTACGACCCCAACGACCCCTGCACCGCGTCCTGGACCTGGGGCAACGTCTACGACGAGCTGCTCGTCGGCGAAGGTCCGAAGATCACCGACGTGGTCGTCACGCCGACGAACCCCGAGACGACCAAGGACGTCACCCTCACGGCCACCATCCAGAACGTCCCCGGCTTCACCGTCACCGACATCCACTGGGGTGACGAGGTCGACCCCGCCGGCAACGGCAACCCCGCCTACACCTACCAGCCGCGCCGCGGGACGCACGGCAATGACAAGAACATCCGCGCCACGCTGACCTACGTCCACGACGCCTCCGGCCAGACGGGGCAGAACGTCTACGAGGAGACCTTCGACCTGTTCTTCGACAAGGACGGCGACGAGGACGGCGACGGCCAGCACAACTGGTTCGAGCACTGGCCGCAGACCGCCGACAGCGCCACCACCATCCACGACGGCCGGAACGGCGGCACCTACACCTACGGCGGCGGCAGCTACACCGGCAACCTGTTCGCGACGTACAACGGCAGCACCGCGGCCCCCGTCATCAACGTGACGAACCGCTCCACGATGGACTGCGCCTACAACTTCCAGCTGACCTTCCTCGGCTTCCCCATCTACGACTTCAACACGCTCGGCAAGGGGATCGACTGCATGGAGGCGGGCATCGGCCACGAGTGGCAGCACTACGACACGGACGTCGCCTGGCAGGCCGGCGGCGCGTGGGCTGGCAAGGCCGACTCGGACAACGACGAGCTCCCCGACGACGTCGAGAACGGCTTCTTCCTCTCGGCCCTCGGGTTCGACGACACCAACCGGTGGACCTGGCCGTCGTCGACGACGACCTTCCCCTTCGGCGACGACGAGGAGGTCTACTGCGAGATGCAGGGGTACGACGACCGCGGCACCCCCGCCAACGACTGGGCCAACCCCGGCAAGCAGACCAACCCCGCCTACCGGGCCGCGCTGACGGGCGCCTTCAACACGGCGACCTTCACCATGAACGCGACCGACTACGGCCAGGACGACGACGGCGACACGCTCTACGACTGGCTCGTCGTCGACGTGGAGCTCGACGTCGCCGACGCCGGCTCCTACTACGTCTACGGCTCGGGCATCGACGCCGGCGGCAACTCGATCTGGGCGGAGTCGACCGTCACGCTGACCCCCGGCGTGCAGGACGTCAGCCTCTTCTTCGACGGCCCGACCCTCCGCAACTACGGCTCGACGGGCGCGATCGACATCCAGTTCCTCTACGTGGAGGGCGGCTCGGACTACGACACGTGGCCGACGTCCTACATCACCGGCGCCTACGACTTCAGCGAGTTCGACACCTCGATCGCGTACTTCGACGAGTCCTACAGCGACGCGGGCGTGGACACCGACGGCGACGGCACCTTCGACGACCTCGAGATCACGGTCGGCGTCCAGAACGACGGCGCCGCGGGCGACTTCGAGGTCATCGGCTGGCTGGAGACGGCGACCGGCGCCAACCTCGGCTCCGCGAGCGAGACCGTCGCGCTCGCGGCGGGCGCGAACAGCGTCACCCTGACCTTCTCCGGCGAGCCGATCCTCTTCGCCGGCGAGGACGGCCCCTACAGCCTCGTCGACCTCGACCTCCGCGACGCCGCCGACGAGCGCGTCGACTTCCGCCCCTGGGCGTGGGACACGACGGCGTACGCGCTGTCCGACTTCGACACCGGCGACGCGACCCTCATCGGCACGTTCACCGACACCGGCCTCGACCTGTCCGGCAACGGGCTGTACGACCAGCTCGAGATCAGCGCCGGCGTGGCGACCGTCGTGGCCGGCGACCACTACCTCTGGATGTCGCTCGTCGACAGCGCGGGCGGCCTCATCGCCCGCGTCTCCGGCCAGGCGACGCTGCCCGTGGGCGCGTCCACGATCGAGGTGCTCTTCGACGCCGCCGACATCGTCGACCACGGCGTCGACGGCCCCTGGACGTTGGACGACATCGAGCTGTTCGCCCCCAGCGGCGCGCTCTCCGCGGTGGCGGGCGGCTGGACCACGTCCGCGTTCACGGTCGGCCAGTTCGGCTCGGGCCTGATCAGCATCGACGGCGTCGCCGGCGAGACGACCCCCGACGACGACGGCGACGGCCAGCTCGACTCCCTCGACCTCGACGTCCTCGTGACCCCCCAGGGCGACGGCGTCGCCTTCCTGCTGGGCCGGCTGGTGACCCCGTCGGGCGTCGAGATCGGCTGGGCGGACGCGAACGACCTCGCCTCCACGGGGGTCCAGCAGACGCTGACCCTGAGCTTCGACGGCACCGCGATCTACGGCGCCGGCGAGGACGGCCCGTACCTGCTGGAGACGCTGCACGCGTACCACTCGCTCAACCCGGCGCTCCTGACGACGGAGTCGGACTACTACTCGACGGCGGCGTTCGCGGCGACGGACTTCGAGGAGGCGGCGGTCGTCTCCGGGATCGTCTACGACGACGCGTGGGCGCCCGCCCCGGGCGTGGGGCTGAGCCTCGCCAGCGGCGACACCACGTTCACCGACGACGACGGCGCCTACTTCCTCGTCTCGGCGGCGGGCGGCGCGGACACGGTCACGATCGACGACGGCGCGTTCGCGGGCGCGCCCCGGATCTTCGAGGACGGCGTGCTCGTGGGGACGGCGAACACGTGGTCCCCGACGCTGGTCGTGGGCGAGAACCTCTCCCTGGACTTCGTCTTCGCGGCGGCGGACGGCACGCCGCCGACCGTCACGATCGTCGACCCCACGGCGACGACGTACCTCGGCTACGAGGCGGTGACGATCGACGTCGACGCGACCGACCTCGACAGCTTCGTGGTGTCCGAGGAGATCGACATCGACGGCGCCCCGTACGCCAACGGCGACACGGTCCTGATGAACGACCTCGGCGCGGGGAGCCACACGCTGACGGCGACGGCGACGGACTACGAGGGGAACACGGGAACCGCCTCGGTGACGTTCGACGTGACCCCGGCGACGGACAGCACGCCCCCGACGGTGACGATCGTCGAGCCCTCGGCGGCGTCCTACACGACGCTGGAGGTGACGGCGGTGGGGGTCGACGCGACGGACACCGAGAGCGGCGTCGACACGTTGGAGATCGACATCGACGGCACCCCCTACGCCAACGGGGACGAGCTCGACATGGCGGTCCTCGGCGTCGGCAGCCACACGATCACGGCGACGGCGACCGACTACTCGGGCAACGCGACGACGGAGACGCACACGTTCGACGTGGAGCTCCCCGACCTGACGCCGCCGGTGATCGTGATCAACGAGCCGCTGCCGCAGGTGTACGACGCGGCGGACAGCTTCACGATCGACATCGACGTGACCGACGACGACAGCGGCGTGGCCGGGTTCGACGTGTTCATCGACTCGCTCGAGTACGGCGACGGCGACACGGTGGTGGCCGGCGACCTCGGCGACGGCGAGCACACCCTCGAGGTGACCGCGTACGACAACGCGCTGAACTCGGCGACGGAGACGGTCGACTTCGAGGTGACGGGCGCGGGCGACGACGACGACGCGGCGGACGACGACGACGCGGCGGACGACGACGACGC
>CAYFOA010000342.1:0-5009 GCA_964344575.1 uncultured Rickettsiales bacterium
GCCTTGGCGTTGTCGATCGCAGAAGAAGGCAACAGGGCTGGCGCTCGTGCCCGTCCCGGTCCCTTTGGAGGCCGTGGCAGACCCGCAGATCCCCTTTCCCTGAGCAGTACCCCGGTCCATCGGTCCATCCCTACTGTTGAACGCGGCGTAAGACGCCCCGGGTGATCGCGGGATAGTGCCCCATGGGCGCGATCGGGATCGCGCCTGGAGTCGCGGTTTAGTGCCCCGGTCCCGATCGGTCGTGCATGACGAGGCGACGACGCAAACGATGCGCGATCTGTGGCTCACTGTTTCTGCCCCACGTGCGGCTGGGGGCCCGTCAGCGGACGTGTGGCGATCCGGGCTGCCGGCGGGCTCAGAAGCGGCGCGCTCAGCAGGCCTGGCGCGCCCGAAATCCGAACTATCAGGTGGATGTCCGGCTGCGTCGGCGAGCCGAAAGGTTGAAGGAGTCCCCGGGGTTGCCTCTGAGGGCCGCGCCGGTACCGGTCGAGAAGCTGCCCTGGGAGTTCGCTGTCAACGCCGTGGGTACGGAGGGCGCCGTCCTGCTTGCATGGCTGCTTCGGCAGGCGTCGATGGCCCGCCTCGCTGGGCGTCGCAATGGACATCAGGACTCAGGGGTGGTGTCAAAACCTGATGTACCGAAACCCGCGGACATCACAGAGGAATGTTCGCATTTAGCGTCCGCGAGAGCGACAAAACCCGATATCCGGAAACCGGTGGAAATCACAGAGAAATGCCCGGATTTA
Source organism: uncultured Rickettsiales bacterium (assembly GCA_964344575.1). Classification (GTDB taxonomy): domain Bacteria; phylum Myxococcota_A; class UBA796; order UBA9615; family UBA9615; genus JAAESI01. Next base: position 747 of record CAYFOA010000342.1, read on the forward strand.
GCCTCTACGTGAGGGATACAACCTGATGGCCGGGATCCGTCGTTGCTCCGAAACTGGTCATGCCAAAGGAGCCGGGCGGGGAGGTCGGTGGAGATTCCACCGTCTTCCCGTTCCGGACAAATCGGGAGGGCGGGTGAGTCACACGGTCCAATTGGAGCTGCTCGATCAGCGGTATCGCACGCTGCGGCTGGCGCGTCCGGCGGCGGTTGTGTCTCTGAAGGAGTCCATCGGGCGACACGGGGTGCTCCATCCACTGGTCGTCAACCGTCTCGACGGCGGCAACCCGGTGCTGCTCGACGGCTTCAAGCGGTTCGATGCCCTGGTCGCCCTGGACGTCGCCGAGGCGCCGGCCCGCTTCGTGACCCTGGACGAGCCGGCGGCGCGCGCTGCCGTTCTGACCTGCAACGCCGGGCAGCGCTCCGGGCTGTGCGAACTCGAGGAGGCGTGGGTCGTCCGGTCGCTGGTGCGCACGTGCGGACTGAAGCAGACGGAGGTGGCCGAGCTGTTGGGGCGTCACAAATCGTGGGTCTGTCGCCGCCTGCTTCTGGCCGAGGAGCTCGCCGAGCCGGTGCGCGACGACCTGCGCCTGGGCCTCGTCGCCCCGACGGTGGCGCGCGAGTTGGCGCGGTTGCCGCGCGGCAACCAGGAGCGCGTGGCTCAGGTCGTACGCGATCACGGGCTGACCAGCCGCCAGACTGCGGACCTGGTCGCGCGTCATCTCGAGACCGAGGCCGGGGATGCGCTCGACGCACTGCTCGGCGACCCGCTGAAGTATCTCGCTCGTCCGCCCGCACCGGCCACCGGCCCCCGCGATCCGCGCCTGAGCGGTCCCGGAGATCAGGTGCGTGGGTGGCTCGTACGGCTCGATCAGGCGGTCGCGGGGACCACGCAGATCCTGGGACGCTTCCCGGCGCAGTGGCTGTCGGCCGCAGACCGGCAGGTTCTGGGTCCGATGGCCGCGGACGCCCGGCACCGGTGTGCTCGGCTGCTCGCCGCCCTGACTGTTCTGGCCGAGAGTCCCGGGCCAGCTCGCGACGATGCGTGAGGACCGCCGCCGGCTGGTGTACGAGGTCGCCCGTCGAGCGAAGCGGGGCGACAGTCGACGCAGCATCGCCCGGGCCCTGGGGATCAGCCGCAAGACGGTGGCGCGGATGCTGACGGAGCTCGCGGACCGGCGTGCCGCCGGCGACGACGTGCTTGCGCGCGAGCTACCGCCCGGGCGCGCTCCCCGACCGTCGAAGCTGGATCCGTGGCTGGACCGGATTGCTGACCTGGTGGCCGAATATCCCGACATTCGGGCGACGCGCGTGTTGGAGGAGCTGCAGGCCATGGGCTTCGACGGCAGCTACACGATCGTGCGCGAGCATCTGAAGCAGATTCGCCCGAAGCCGAAGCGCCGGGCCGCGCAGTTGGTGGAGACGGCGCCGGGGCAGCAGGCCCAGGTGGACTGGTCGCCGTACGAGTTGGCCGACGGGACGGCCGTGTACGCGTTCTCGGTCGTGATGTCGTACAGCCGTTGCCAGTACCTGCACTTCTGCCGCGACATGCGACAGCCCACCGTGTTTCGCCAGCTGCGCCGCGCGTTCGAGTACCTGGGCGGCGTGGCCGACGAGTACGTGTTCGACACGATGCCCGGCGTGGTGGACCGGTGGGAGCTGGACGTGCCGGTGCTGAACCTGCGCGCGATCGACTTCGCCACCTACTACGATTTCGAAATCCACGTCGCTCCGCGCAACGACGGCGCCTACAAGGGCAAGGTGGAGCGCCGTTTTCGCCACGCGAACGAATCGCTGTTCAACGGGCGCACGTTCCACACCATCGAGGCCCTGAACACGACCACGGCGTGGTGGCTGCGGGAGCGACGCAACAACCGCAAGCACTCGCGCAACGGCCGGATCCCCTTCGAGGCGCTGCGCGAAGAGCCGCTGAACCCGATCCCGCCGCGCCCGTACGACGACCGCGAGCTGGCTCATCGGATCGTCGACTCCTACGGGTACGTCGCGTTCGACGGCAACTGGTACCGGGTCGAGGGCCACGTCGGCGAATGGGTCTACGTGCGCGCGTCCGAGTCGGAGGTGGCCGTCATCGCCGGCCCGGCGACCGTGGTCGTCCGCCGTCGGCGTGCACCGCGCAATGCGGGGGCGTACGTCCCTCCGCCCCCGAATCGAACGGAGAAGAAGCCGCGACGGCGCCCGGTTTCCGAGCTGTTGCCGTGCTTCGAGGCCTGGGGCGACGTCGCCGTCGCGTACGCCGGACGACTGCTCGAGCCGAAGCGGGGCGCCGCCGCGCGCCTGGGCCATCTGCTCCACCTGCGCGAGTCGTGGGCCTTCGACGACATCCTGGCCGCGATCGAGCACGCCGCGCGATACGGGGCGTGGGATCCACGGAAGGTGGAGCGGATCCTGGAAGCGAACGCCACGCCACGCTCCCGCGGGGATCTGATCGCAGACCGCGCCCGAAGCCGGATCCGAGAGGTGATGGCTTCGGAGCCGGTTCGACAACGGCCCCTCGGCGACTACGCGCGCCTCCTCGGGGGTTCCGACACCAACGAGGGCGCGCGAAGCGAGCGTGCCGATGACGGACGAGATCCGACCTGACGAATTGCTGGAGCGTCTACGCCGGGCCCTGGCGGAGCTGGGCCTGAAGGTGATGGCGGAACAGCTGGACGCTGAAATCGAGGAGGGCCCGCCTCCCAATGAGCCGGGAACGCGGATGACGTTCCTGTGGCGCCTGGTGGAGCCCCAGCTGAGGATCCGGCGTGAACGGGCCGTCGAGCGCCGCATCAAAGCCGCGCGCTTCCCAGCGCACAAGTCGCTGGACGCGTTCGACTTCGATTTTCAGCCCAACCTGGATCGGGGCCGGGTGATGGAGCTGGCCGCGCTGGACTTCGTGCAACGGGGGCAGAACCTGCTGGTGGCCGGCATGAGCGGTACCGGGAAGAGCCACATCTGCATTGCTATCGGCTATCTGGCCTGCGTGGCAGGCTTTCGCACCCGATACACGACCAGCGCCGCCATGCTGCAGCAGTTGAACGCGGGGCTCGCCGTCGGAGGAGGTGTGGCGGAGGCGCTCAAACCCTTCGTGCGTCCCGAGCTGCTGATCATCGACGAGGTCGGCCTCGATCGACCCGAGCGCGAGTCGACGCGTGACGCGCAGCTCTTCTATCGCGTCGTTCGAGCCCGGTACGAACGGCAACGCAGTACCGCCATTACCAGCAACATCGACTGGGACGACTGGGGGAACGCGCTCGGCGACGACGTGGCCACCGTCGCCATCCTGGACCGCCTCATCCATCACGGCCATCTGATCACGATCAAGGGGCCCAGTTACCGCGCCGCCCAGCACTCGAAGCTCAACGAGGGCCATCAGCCTCACGACGAGCCGGGGCAGTAACCCGCGATCCGGGGACCACCGGCGCGCAACACCGGTGGTCCCCTTCAGCGCCAGAAGTGGGGCACTTCTACCCCGCGTTCAACACTCGGGGCACCTCTCCGCGAACCCCTTCCGAACGCTGCGGGCGCGATACGATGCATCCGGCCGTGATCGCGTCGGATCACGCAGCCGATGGGGACCTCCCATCAGTTGGAGCGGTCGGTGGGCTGGGCTCTGAAATCCAAGGTCCGCCGGCCGCCCATTCCACACGGCCAGACGACCCCGCGCCGAAAGGCCGACGGGCCTGCTACATCAGTGCCAGGGAACCTGCAACGGGAAGCTCACATCTCTGCCATTGGGCGTGCAACGCAATAGGTGGTAGGATTTGTTCGCTGGATTCGGTCCTGGGCGGACGACCTTCGGGTTATGAGTGGCCGCCCAGCCCGGGGCCAGAGTCGCTTGATATCATTGGACTCTGCTCCTGACTTTGACAGCGGCTGACCCTGGAGGCCAGGAGGTGACAGCTATGGGTGGTCGGCACCGTCTCAACGTCTCGGACTGAGCCGAGCTACTCGCGGCCCCGATGTCCGGAGTCCGGGGGGCGTGCCATCAGAACCACTCGTCCACCAGAATCCGAAGACAGCAGCGCACCTATCTCCTCTTCCACGGCAGGGTCCACTTCCGCCTACCCTCAGCGACCCGAAGAGCGACGAGGACGACTGACTCGGGACTGTCGGGAGGATTCGCGAGCAGAATTCCGTCTCGAGCCAGATACTGAGATACTGACGAGTCTTCTCTGCTCGCCTTGATATCGATCGGCTCCGCAGTTGATGACCTATCGTCGTCCTGGTGGACCGGCCAGTCGACGGTCTCCGCCGGTTCGGCCGGGTC
>CAYFOA010000343.1:0-4860 GCA_964344575.1 uncultured Rickettsiales bacterium
CAGCTCCGAGCGGAGCGCACCCCTCGACGGCTCGAGGTGGACACAGGTTTCTCATCCCGCCGCCCCCCAGGCCGTGATCGCCTCCTCGAGGGTCCGGTCGTCGCCGACGAGCTCGTCGGTCCGGCCGTGCTGGAGGACGCGGCCGTCGTCGAGGACGAGGAGGCGCTCGCTGGCGCGCTCGACGTCGCCGAGGCTGTGGGAGGAGAGGACGACGGCGGACTCGGACCCCTCGACGGACTTCAGGATCAGCTCCATCAGCGTCTGCCGCCCCGCCAGGTCGAGGCCCGTCGTCGGCTCGTCGAGGACCAGCAGCGCCGGCCGGAAGGCCATCGCGAGCAGCAGCCGGAGCCGCATCGCCTGGCCCGTCGACAGCGCCGACGTCCGCTTCTTCGGGTCCAGCCCGAACCGCGCCCGCAGCGCCTCCGCCCAGGCGGCGTCCCAGCGGTCGTAGTAGCCCGAGAAGATCCCGATCAGCTCGCCCACGCGGACGTCGAAGACCGGGATGTGCATCCCCGCGAACCCGACCCGGCTCCGCACCGCGACCGGCTCCTTCATCGGGTCCATCCCGAGGACGCGGACGCTGCCGGAGTTCGGCGCGAGCAGGCCCGGGAGGGTCTCCAGGAGGGTCGTCTTGCCCGCGCCGTTGGGGCCGACGACGCCGACGATCTCGCCGGGGCGGACCTCCCACGAGGGGACGTGGAGCTCGAAGTCGCCGCGGCGGAGGCGGAGGTCGGTGACGGTGACGATCGGGTCGGTCATCGGAGCAGCTCCTCGATCAGGGCGCGGAGGCGGGCGTCGTCGAACCCCAGCTCGCGGGCGCGGGCGACCGCCGCGGCGAGGCCGTCGCGGGCCTCGGCGATCGCGACGTCGTCCAGGGGGGCGACCTCGTCCGCGACGAACGTCCCCCGCCCCTGGTGGGTGCGGATCAGGCCGGCGGACTCGAGATCGGCGTAGGCGTGGCGCGTGGTGATGACGGAGACGCGCAGCTCCGTGGCGAGGCGACGGACGGACGGCAGCTTCGTCCCCGGCGCGAGGCTGCCGGAGCGGACGCGTTGCGCGATCTGGTCCCGGACCTGCCGGTAGTACGGCACGCCGGAGGCATCGGAGAGCGAGAGATCCACTGTGCATAGTGTATATGCACAGTATCCCTACTTGGGAAGAACTATTTCGCCCGACCGATCAGGCGGCGACGCGGGCGGCGAGCTGGCGGCTGACCAGGTTCGCGAACGTCTGCACCGTGAAGAGGCGCGGGATGTCGCGGACGGGGTAGCCGGCGCCGATCTTCTCCTGCGGCGCCTCGGGCAGGGCGACGCGGAGCGCGGCGGCGCCGGCCTCGGTCAGCTTGCCCTCGACCTCGAACGCCTCGCCGGTCTGCTGCTCGGCGGCGCGCTGGATCTCGCCGCGCGGGATCTTGATCTTGAACGTGCGCTCCAGCCGGAACGCGATGTCCAGGAAGTCGAGCGACTCCGCGCCGAGCTCGTCGATGACGAGCGCGTCCGGGGTCACCTCCTCCTCGTCGAGACCGAGGGCCTCGCAGAAGGCGTCGACGATTCCGGGCCAGATGTGGGTCTGCTGCATGTTCGTCTCTCCTGATTCGGGTTGCTCTCGTGCCGTGAGTGAAGTCAGTCCGCGCGGTTCCACACCGCCGAGTCCGCCGAGAAGGCAACGCAGTCGTTGCCGCCGCCGCCGGGGCAGGGTCCGCAGGTGATGAGGGCGCAGGCGCCGAGCAGGTCGCTGAGGTCCAGGAACCCGCTCAGCGTGCCGTTGACGATCGCGTCCTCGGGGGTGGTGAAGTCGCCGGTGACGAGCGCGTCCTTGAGCGGCAGCGCGACGACCGACCCGCCCAGGTTCATCTCGCCGGGGCCGGCCTCGAAGTGGGGGGCGACGTAGGTGCCGGGGCCCTCGCGGGTCAGCTCGTCGACGGCGAACACGTTGGCCGCCGCGCAGCCCTCGTCCGTCACCCCCGCGTCCATCTCGATCTCCTCGGCGGCGACGTCCACCGCGGTCGGGATCAGGACCGGCGGGGACGCGTCGAAGATGTCCGACAGGCCCGTCAGGAGGTCGAGGAGGCCGTCCGGCTCGATCACGTCGACGCTGCCCCAGTCGAGGCAGTAGACCTCGCCGACGAAGCCGGGCTCCGGCGGGGTCGTGTCGTCGTCGTCGCCGGACGCGTCGTCGTCGTCCGCGACCGCGTCGTCGTCGTCCGCGACCGCGTCGTCGTCGTCGTCGTCGTCGCCGGTCGCGTCGTCGTCGTCCGGCGACGCCGTCGCGTCGTCGTCGTCGTCCAGCCCGAGGCTCCCCGACGCGAACGTCACGTGGTCGTCGCACCCGACGCCGGCGAGGAGGAGGAGGAGCATGGGGACCGCCGCCCTCACCGCTCGCCCTGGGACACGCGGAGCGCCTCGTCCCGGCGCGGGGCCTGGCCGCTGGCCACGTAGTCGGCCGCGGTGGCGCGCGCCTCGTCGTCCAGGCCGGCCGCCTGGAGCGTCTTCATGCGGAGGTAGAGGAGCTCGCCGCCGATCGCGTTGGCGTGGCCGCCGGCGCGCAGGCCTGCGTCGGTCGCCTCGAGGACCGAGGTGGTGGGTGCGCCCCGCTGGGCCAGCGTCCGGGCCCGGCCGAGCAGCCCGGCGGCGGTCGTCGGGAGGCACGCGACGGCGTCGCCCCGCTCCAGCGCGAGCTCCTCGGGGGCGCCCTTGCAGGCGACGAGGACGCGGCCGTGGTGGACGGTGACGTGGGTCCCGAGGAGGTCCCGGTCGACGGTGAAGCCGGTCCCCACGACGCGGACGTCGGCCTCGTCGGTCTGCACCACGAGGCCGATGCCGCGGTTCGGCTCGACCTCGACGTCCAGCCGCCCGCGACGCCACGCGACCACCGGCGACGTCGTCGTCCCCGCGACCGTCCCCTGGCCCTGGCTGACCAGGGAGACGCCGCTGGTGGGGGCGAACTCGGTCGTCTCGGTGGCGCTGACATCGACGGGGTCGAGGACGGCCGGGGGCTCCACGAGCGCCACGGCCGGGGCCGGCGTGTCGGCGGGAGGGGCGGTCTGGACGGTCCACAGGAGCGCGACGGCGACGGCTGCGAGGGCGGCCGCGGCGTAGGCGGGGGCCTGCCACACGGGGCGGGGGCGGGCGCCGCCGATGAGCGACGGGCGCCACGGCGTCTGGAGCGCCTGCTGGGACGCGGCGACCTTCTTGAGGACGCGCGCCTTGGCCGCCTCGGTGGGGTCGGTGGCGGCCGCGACGGGGGCGCCGCCGGTGATGGAGCCGGCCGCGCCGACCTCGTCCTCGACCCGGGCGAGCAGCCGCTCCCGCACCTCGGCGGGGGGCTCGGTGGCGGCGACGTACTGCGAACGGGCGCCGGCGCTGAGGCGGAAGTCCGTCACGACACGAACCCCGCGACCTCGGCCAGCTCGCGATCGACCTTGAGCTGGCGCGCGACCTTGTGGAAGCGGGCCCGGGCGACGCGGAGGCGGGACTTGACGGTCCCCGGGGGGACGCCGAGCACGACGCCGGCCTCGGTCGCGCTCCGCTCCTCGATGTCGCAGAGGATGAGGACCTCGCGCTGGGGCGCGGGGAGGCGGTCGAGGACGCGGTCGATGACGTCGGCGACGTCGGACTGCGCGAAGCCGGCGTGCTCGGCGCCCTCCTCGGCGGGCTCGAAGCCGGGGACCCACCGCTTGAGCCAGGTGGCGCGGCGGTGGCCGCTGACGACGTGGCGGGTCGTCCCGAACAGCCAGTAGGGGAACTGGGCGGGGTCGCGCAGCGTGTGGAGCCGCGTGATGAGGACCATGATCACGTCGTGGGCGGCGTCCTCGGGGTCGATGCGGGCGCCGCCGAGGCGGGCGCACCAGCGGAGGACGTAGGCCAGGCTCTCGGCGACGAGCCGGTCCATCGCTTCGGCGTCCCCGTCGCGCGCGTCGCGTACGAGGTTGGGATCGGTGCCTGGGTAGTCCACTCCCTCGTCTGTAGAACGAGGGGGGGCGAACGGATCAGTTTTTTTCGCGCACGAGTTGTTGCGACGGTGTGACCGCGAGCTGGACGCCGCCCACGAACGCGACCGGGAGGAGGGTGGTCGCTTGCGTGCCCTCGACGTCGAGGGGGACGCGGCGGGCGTGGACGCGGAGGCCGACGAAGGGCTCCAGTGCGAGCTGGGGGAGGGGGGCGAGGGACGCGCCCCCGCTCAGCTCGAAGGTGGGGACGGTGACGTCGGCGACGGGCTCGCCGTCCTGGGTGAAGCGGAGGACGTCGGCGCCGGCGGAGAGGGAGAAGAGGGGGGAGACGGGGCGGCTGAGGGGGCGCCACGCCACGAGGCCGCGGAACCCGAGGGCGCTGCTGCGCCGGACGGCGCCGTCGTCGGCGAACTGGGTCATCCGGGCGGGGGTTGTGAAGGCGAAGGCGAGGCCGACCCGGAGGCGGTCGCTGAGCAGGGGGGCGGCGACGCCGGCGGACGTGGTGAGGGCGGGGACGGCGTCGCGGTGCAGGTGGACGGCGGGGGCGGCGAGGAGGAGCGGCGGGGGCGCGGGAGGCAGGTTGGCGCGGGCCTCGGCGCGCTCCCGGGCGCGTTCTTCGTCGTACTCGCGGGCCGCCTCCCGGGCGGCGGCGCGCTCCCGCTCCCGGCGCTCCCGTTCGCGTTCGGCCGCCGCGGCGCGGGCGAGCCGCTCAGCCTCGGGATCGGGTTGCGCGTCGGTTTCGGGATCCGGCTCCGGCGGACGCACCGTGACGGGCTCGTCCGACGGCTCGGGCTCGGGCTCGGGCTCGGGCTCGGGATCGGCGACGGCTTCGGGGACGCGCTCCGCCCGGGCGAGCCGTTCTCGTTCTCGTTCTCGTTCTCGTTCTCGTTCTCGTTCTCGTTCTCGTTCTC
>CAYFOA010000344.1:0-4852 GCA_964344575.1 uncultured Rickettsiales bacterium
CCGACCCCCGAGCCCGTCGCCGCGGCGTCGACGCCCGCCCCGGCGGCCGAGTCCACGCCCGCCGACCTGCCGGTCCTCGGCCCCGGCCCCCCGCCCGCCGGCGAGGTCACCGAGCGCGCCACCCCGGCCCCGCAGTCCCCCACCACGGTGGTCAACGGCAAGCCCGGCCAGCTCAACGTCAAGCGGGCGCCCACGGCGCTGATGGTGTTCGTGGACGGCGAGAAGATCGGCGAGACACCCATCTTCGGCTACAGCCTCCCGCCGGGGCTGCACACGGTCCGTTTCAAGGACAAGGCGTCGCTGGAGTACTCGCCCACGAAGCGCGTGACGGTGCCCGCGGGCGGGCGCGTGACCATCGGCTACTACGACTTCTCCCGACGGACGTGGAAGGATTGACCGCATGCGAACGTCGCTGCTGCTGCCGCTGCTGACCCTGACCCTGTTGCTCCCCGCCGCGGTCCTCGCGCAAGACGCCGGCGGGGAGGCGGCCCCGCGTCCGTCGACGGACCGCGCGTTGCTGGTGTGGGGGCCGTCCTCGATCTCGGACGACGGGGGCCAGGCCCGGACCATCCTCGAGCAGCACCTCGCCCCCGACGTGCCCTTCCCCAACCGCTCGCTCCGGATCAGCGACTGGCTCGGCGCCGCCCGGTTCCGCCTCGGCGGGAGCGCGATCGCCATCCCCTGCGCCACGCCGCCGCCGGAGGACGAGCTCCCCGAGGACGCCGAGAACGAGATCGACGGCCTCCTCCTCCTCGGCCGGCAAGCGCTCGACAACTTCGACGCCCCCCGCGCCCTGGAGCTCTTCGAGCTGGCCGACGCGCGGATCCCCTGCCAGACGGTGTTCCTGTCCCAGGACACGCTCTACCGGACCTACTTCTACGCCGGCATCGCGGCCCACTTCGCTCAGCAGACGAAGGCGTCGGCGGCGTGGTTCCGGCAGGCGGCGGCGGTCGACGCGGACCGCGACTGGGACCCCTCGTTCGGCTCCGAGCCGCAGTCGACGTTCCTGTCGTCGGTGCAGGACGTCGTGGCCCGCCCCAAGGGGCGCCTGTTCGGCGACATGCGCGCGACCAACTACGTCGAGGTCCGGCTCGACGGCGAGCCCCTGGACCTGACGAAGCCGTTCGAGGGCCGCGTCCACCCCGGCGTCCACGCGATCCAGGCGGTCGACGACAAGGGGCGCTGGTCGACGTTCGTCCGGAAGGTCGACGAGGCCGCGACGCTGACGTTCTTCTCCGCCACCGGCGCCGAGTCCCTCGTCCTCGACGGCCCCGACGGCGTCCTCAAGGCGCTCGCCGCGGGCACGCTGACGAAGCGCGCGGAGGAGGAGCGGCTGACGGAGATCTACGTCGTCGCCCTCGACCCCACCGGCGGCACCCCCCGCGTCTTCAGCTTCACCCCCGAGATCAAGCAGTGGGCCCGCCTGGAGAAGTCGGACAGCGGCGAGATCAAGACCACCACCGAGACCGCCGAGGTGCAGGAGGTCGTGGACGCGGGCGAGGAGGCGGCGCCGATGACGCCCGAGGAGAAGCGGCGCCACACGTTCCTGCGCGAGGCCGACTACCGCAGCTCGGCGACCTTCGGGTTCAAGTTCTCGCAGTGGTTCCTGTGCGGCCCCGCGAGCGCCGCGCCGGACCCCGAGCGGGGCGACGGCATCGACCGCTGCGCCGACGGCCGCGCCCGCACCGTCAACTACATCGCCGGCCTCGTCGGGATCGACATCCGCCTCGTCAAGGGGCTGAACCTCGACATCCGCTTCGGGGCGATGGCGACCAACTTCAACGTCGGCGGCAACGTGATGCCGGAGTTCGGCATCGGCCTGAAGTACCGCTTCCTGACGGGCGCCATCCAGCCGTTCCTCGGCGGCGACCTCGACCTCTACTTCGGGACCTACCGCGAGTCCGAGTTCGCCGGCGACAAGGTCCGCGTCTACGTCGGCGCGGTCGGCTTCGGGGGCGTGGACTTCGAGTTCGCCGACGGCTTCCGCCTCACGATGGAGGGCGGCGGCGGGGCGATCTTCGTGGGCGAGCCGGACCAGGAGCCGTACCCCATGGGCCACGTGCTCTTCTCAATCGGGCGCTTCATGCCCTGACGCCTCGTCGGGGGCGGGCTCCTCCGGCGCCCCCGGCTCCGGCTCGGGCTCCGGCGTCCCCTCCCACCACGCCTCGCCGACGTGGACGCCGCCCAGCGTCTTGTTGATCCGGGATCGCAGCTCGAGGTCCACGGCGAGGCCGTCCAGCTCCGCCTCGAACCGCTTCCACAGCTGCACCGCGGCGCCGCTCCGCTCCTCCTCGGGGAGGGCCATCCACCCGTCGGCGACGCGCACGATGACGACGTCCTGGTGGCGGATGATCGCGACCGCGGGGACCTCGGAGTAGGACTTCGCGGGGGGGATCTTCGGCCCTCCCCCGTCGTACAGGACCATGAACGCGACGGCGGTCGCGAGCAGCGCCGACGCGCCCGCGAACTTCGGGAGCGACACCCGGCCCCGGGCCTGGACCGCCTCGGTGACCGACGGCGCGATGGCGGCCTCGATCTGCTCGGCCTCGGCCTGGCGTCGGGCGATGACCTCGTCCCGGTGGGCCTGGACGATCGCGTCCTTCCGGTCGCCCAACGCGCTCAGCGCGTTGATGCCGCGCGACTCGAGCTGCTCCCCGAGCTGGACGAGGCGCGCCGCCGCGATGCCGCCCGCCCCCTTGGCCCCCGAGTCGAGGACGAGCATGAGCGCGGTGACGATCTCCGCGGCCTCCTGCAGCAGCGGCGGCGTCCCCTTCTCCTGGGTCGGGCGGTAGCGGGCGAGGCCGTGGTAGCCCCACGCGACCACGCCCAGGGCGAGCGACGCGGCCGCCTTGATGTCGAGGTTGGCGTCGGCCACGGCGGTGGCGTCGATCGGCGGCACGAGCCCCCGCAGCCCGCGCCGTCCGCTCCGGTACTCGCGCTTCTCGTCGGCGCCGTAGCCGAGGATCTGGAGCAGCCCTGCGAGGAACGGCTCGTCCAGCGGCTGCTCGGCGATCCAGTGGTCGAGCTCGGCGAGGTAGGGGTACAGCCCGAGCGGCTCGGGGACCTGGGGATCGACGTCGTAGCCGTCGCCGCTGCCGGCGAGCAGCCGCCCCGGGCTGGTCAGCGAGCGGAGCGCCGCCCCCGGCTCGGTGACGATCTTCATCGCCTTGGGGAGGAGCGCCAGGATGCGCTCCCCCAGCGACTCCCTCTGCTCGAGGCGGGCCGTCGCGATGCCGGTGGTGGTGTCGGCGGTGGCGTCGGCGGTCGTCCCCTCCGCCTCGCGGGCGCGGTCGGCGAGGAGGACCCGGAACTCCTGGAGGTCGGCGCGGAGCGCAGAGAGCCGCGCGATGGCGCCTCGCTTGGACTTCCGGCCGGCCGCCTCGAGCTGGTCGCTGACGTACCGGATCAGCCGCTCCGTCGACGGGATCGGCTCCGGGGGGACGCCCGTCAGCGACTGATCCGACGCGAGCACGAGCGCGTGGCGGGCGCGGAGGACGAGGGCCAGCCCCATCGCCAGAAGGGCGGGCGGGTCGAGCTCGGCCTCCTCGATCTCCTCGATCGTGATCGGGGGGATCAGCTTCCACAGCGCCTCGCGGCCCTGGGAGAACTCCCGCTTCTCGACGTCGTCGAAGCCGCGGGCGCCGAGCAGCTCGTCGACGTAAGGTTCGCGGGCGGGCTTGCCGTCGACCCAATCGTCGAGGTTGCGGAAGTAGTCGCTGAGGGCCAGCGTCGGCGGGATCTCCCCTGCGTCGACGACGGGCAGCTGGTCGGTCACGAGGTGCTCACGCCCCTCGATCCTACCGACTACTGTTGCGTCTCGGGGTCGTCCACCTCGTCGACGCTCCACAGGAAGTTGTCGATGAGGACCGTCGAGTCGTAGATGCCGTCGCCGACGTCGCCGATGGTCAGCTCCAGCGTGGCGGTCTCGCCGGGCACGACGGGCGCGGTCGTGGTCAGCCAGCCGGTGCCCCCGCCGACGCCGCTGTCGAACCCCGTCCCCGACAGCGCTGCGCTGGACGTCACCGTGAAGAAGGCGTTGTTGATGTTGATCGGGTTGCCGGCGCTGTCGAAGGAGATGTTGCCCGTGTACGCGCCCGAGGTGAGGTTCGCCTGGAAGAAGTCGTTGTAGGCCGAGCCCACCCACTCCGGGTACTCGGCCGACATGAAGTTGAAGTCGAAGCTGAACGAGGCCGACCAGGCGGGGACGTCGAGGGTCAGCAGCAGCGTGGAGGTGTCGCCCGAGGTGCCCGTGGAGCCGTGGTCGGTGCCGGGCTGGACCGAGCCGCCGATGATGCCGCTGCTCAGCGCGATCATCCGGCAGTTCGCCTGGACGGTGTAGACGCCGAAGCTCGTCTGGACGGCGCCCGCGGGGCCGCTGAAGGACTGGCTGTTGAGGCCGGTGCAGACGTCCATGGCGACGGCGAGGTCGGAGGTCGAGGGGCAGTCGCAGACCGGGGTCTCGTCGACGTCCCCGTCGCAGTCGTCGTCGACGCCGTTGGCCGGGTCCTCGACGTTGCCGGGGTAGACCGTGGGATCGAAGTCGTCGCAGTCGCCCTCGTTGTCGGTGACGCCGTCGCCGTCGTCGTCGAAGTCGTTCGTCCCCTCGTCGACGGTGCCGTCGCAGTCGTCGTCGATCCCGTTGCCGTCGTTGCTGCCGTCGCCGCCGTCCTCGGGGGCGCCGGGGTTGATCGTCGCGTCGAGGTCGTCGCAGTCGCCGTCGGCCACCGTCCAGCCGTCGCCGTCGATGTCCTCCAGCGCCACGTCGTCGTCGTCGCCGACGCTGTCGTCGTCGTCGGCGAAGTCGTCGTCGTCGCCGGTGCTGTCGTCGTCGTCGGTGGAGTCGTCGTCGTCG
>CAYFOA010000345.1:0-1797 GCA_964344575.1 uncultured Rickettsiales bacterium
AGAACGAACGATGTGACCTTGACCGGAGGGGGCCCTCTCATGGAAGGCAGGAACCTTCTAGCTCGGTGACTTTCTTCGTGGAGGGCGGGTTCAGCGGACGCTGGGCCCGCCCTCTGCGTTCCGGAGCAGCACCATCGCCGCGCCCCAGCCTCCCAGGGCCAGCGCGACGTCCGCGCCGAAGGTCGGCAGGTCGCCCACCAGGAGGTGGCCCGGCGCGAAGATCGCGCCCACCAGCCCGAACGCAGCGCACGCCCAGGCCGTCGCCATCGGCCACAGCGGGACCCCCGCCTCCGCCCTCCGGAACCGCCCCCACACCCCCGGCGGGCGCACGCGGTCGTAGAACGCCTGGAGCGTCGCGTCGTCCGACGGCCCGTACGCGAAGACGCCGTACAGCGCCCAGATCGCGCCCCCCGCCACGGCCAAGCCGAGCTGGTACTCCCAGGGGAAGTCGTCCGGCGCGATGACGAGGATCGTGCACGTCACCAGCAGCGACCCGCAGGCGCCGAGGATCTCGGCCTGCGCGTTGGCCCGCCACCACACCCAGCGCAGCAGCACCGGTAGCCCCAGGCCCGAGCCGAGCGCGGCGACGAACTTCCACGCCTTCTCCACCGACGCGATCTGGGTCGTCACGAGCAGCGCCGCGATCGCGATCGCGACGGACCCCAGCCGGGCCACGCGGACGATCTCCCGCTCCGACGCGTCCGGCCGGATCCGCCCCTTGTAGAGGTCGTGCGCGAGGTACGACGTCCCCCAGTTCAGGTGGGTGTCGATCGTCGACATGAACGCCGCCAGGAGCGACGCCAGGAGCAGCCCCAGCAGCCCCGCCGGCAGCACCCGGCGTGCCATCGAGGCGTACACCAGCTCGCGGTCCGCGACCTGCGCGACGGCCAGCTCGTCCCCCGGCTGGTAGACCAGCAGCCCCACCAGCCCGACCACGATCCAGGGCCACGGCCGGACGACGTAGTGGAGCCCCACGAAGACGCCCGCCGCCACCCGCGCGTCCCTCGGCGAGCGGGCCGCCGACAGGCGCTGGGCGATGTACCCGCCGCCGTCCCCCAGCGGGTGCGCCCACCAGCGAACGAGCACGTACACCGCGAACGCCTGGAGCGACAGGAAGGGCAGCCCGTCCGGCGGCGGCGGCGCGAACGCCAGCACCTCGGCCGCGCGTTCCGGCCCCAGCACGTCCCCCAGGTGCCCGGCCAGCCCGCCCGCCCCGCCGACCTCCGCGAGCGCGTACCACGCCAGCGCGAACGAACCCACGAACGCCAGCCCCAGCTGCACCAGGTCGGTCAGCACGACGCCGCGGAGCCCTCCGAGCGTCGAGTAGAGCGTCGCGAGCGCGACGAGCAGCCCCGTCGTCAGCGCCGAGTCGAGGTCCCCCAGCGGAGTCCCCTGGGGCCACGCCGCCCACAGCCCGTCGTAGACGACCTCCGGCAGCAGCTCGCTCCAGTCCGCGAACGGCCGCGCGATCTTCTCCATCGCCCGGATCACCCACCCCAGGACGATCAGGTTGTAGACGACGCCGAAGAAGACGGCCTTCGCCGACCGCAGCTCCCGCCCCGCGGCACCGCCGTACCGGAGCTCGACCAGCTCGGCGTCCGTCACCACCGTCGCCCGCCGCCACAGCCGCGACCAGAACAGGAACATGCCGACGTGGGCGACGCCGACGGACCACCAGAACCAGTTCGCCGCGATCCCCTTGGACGCCACCATCCCCGAGACCGCCAGGGGCGTGTCGGCGGCGAAGGTCGTCGCCACGATGGAGCAGCCGACGAGCCACCCGGGGAGGTTCCGGTC
>CAYFOA010000345.1:1820-4733 GCA_964344575.1 uncultured Rickettsiales bacterium
GAAGATGCGCAGTCGCGCGGAGGCGCAGGGCGCCTCGGCCCCCAGGGCGAAGGCGAGGTAGGCCGCGATCACGGCGATGTCGGCGTGCGCGAGGCCCATCGAACGCATGCTAGCGAGGCCGCGCGCACCGGACCCGTCGCCCCCCCGCGACCAGCGATTCGTCTAGCCTTGGGGCGTGCTGGAGCCGTGGACGCCCGAGCTGCTCGCCCCGTCCCGGCTGCGCGCCCTCGCGGTCCGCCACGGCTTCGATCTCGAGCCCCTGCTCCCCGACCCCGCCCCCGCCTGGATCGACCCCGAGGAGGCGTTCCACCCCGCGCTGACCGAGTCCGTCGCCGCCCTTCCGCTGCACCGCTACCCGACGCCGGGGGCCCGCGCCGCGCTGTGCGCCCGCATCGTGAGCGAGCCCGGCCGCCCCGACCTGGACGCCGACGGCGATCCCTTCGTGGCGCTGTACCGCTTCGCCGCCCGCGAGGCGATGGAGCCCGAGGTCACCGGCTGCTTCGCGCTGGTCCTGCTCCGCGCCCGCCTCGACGACGCCCGCCGGACCTGGCGCCCCGCGCTGCCGGATCCCGTGGCCGCGCTGCACGACCCCGCGATCGACGTCTTCCGGCACCGGCGCGCGCGGCTGGTGGACACGGAGTGGGACGTCCTCTGGGACGAGGTCCACGCCGCCGCCGACTTCCTCGGCGACGACGACGCCCTCGCCTTCGAGCGCGTCACCCTCCGCGCCGCGGTCGAGTGGCTGGGCGACTACCGCGCCTGGTGGGACGTCGCCCGCCACCTCGGGGACGGCGAAGACCTCCGCGCCCTCGCCCCCGACGCCCTCGCCGCGCTCGACGCCGCCCTCGACGCCTTCGCCCTCCGCCTCGCCTCGCCCGGCGACGACTCCGGGGCGCGTCCCCCCGCCTCGTCCGCGACCGCGCTCGCCTCCGCCATCGCCGGCGGCGCGGCGGCCGAGGCGGCCTTCCTCGCGGAGGTGGGCCGCGCCCCCGACGGTCCCGTCTCCGCGCGCTGGCTCCTCGCCGAGCAGGTCCGCGCCCTCCGCGACCTCCGGACCGCGACCCGAGAGCGCTCCCTCCGCCTCCACGAGCTCCTCCGCCGCGCCGACGTCGCCCGCGTGCGCGTCCAGCTCGCCTACCGGGCCGCGCTGCTCCAGCTCTGGCGCGCGCCCGACGACGAGGCCGCCGCCGCCCTCGAGGACGCGCTCCTCGGCGTCGCCGACCCGCCCCACGCGACGACGTTGGGCGCCGGGCTCGGCCGCGTCCTCGGCGTGGTCCTCCTCCGCCGCCTCCGCCGGGGCGACGACCGCGACGCCCTCCCCCTCGCCGAGCGCGCCCTCCGCCTCGCCCCCGAGGAGCTCGCGGTGCGGCTGACGTGGAACGACCTCCGGTACGCCCGCGGCGGACACGACGCCGTCCTGCTCGCCTCGATCCGGGCCGAGGTCGACCGGTGGGACTCCGTCAGCGCCCGCGTGATGGGCGCCCGCGTCGCCGGCGCGCTGGGGGATCGCTCGACCGCCCGCCACCTCGGCAACGACCTCGCCGCGCGGGGGCTCGCCGCGGGGACCGGCAGCGGCTGGGCCGTCGCCGTGACGTGGACCCTCCGTTCCCCCGCGGGGCGGACCGACCGCGCCCGGCTCGACGCCCTCGCGGCCGCCCAGCAGCCCCCCCCGGACCCGCCCGATCCGCTGGCCCGGATCCTCTTCGGGGACGACGACGTCACCGAGGCGTGGGGCGATCTCGAGCTGGCCCTGGCGTCCGCGCTCGACGAGCTGGACCAGGCGGCGGCGCTGGAGACGGCCGCCGTCCCCGCCTCCGGCGGCAAGAAGGGCCCCCCGAAGTGGCGGCAGCTGACGGACAAGAAGCTCGTCGCGACCGACCACCCGGAGTTCGCGGGCCGGCTCTTCGCCCGCCTCCAGGGGCTCCGCGCGGCCGCGCCGGAGCTGCGACGTCCCCTGATCGCACAGCAGCTCCGGCTCCTCTCGGCCCAGCTCGCGGAGGCGGCCGAGCTGACGGTCGCGGTCCCGGCGGAGCTCGCCGACGTCCTGCCGCGGCTCGGCGCGTGGCTGCAGCAGCCGAGCGAGCCCGGCGAGACGGCGCTGGCGGACTTCCTCGGGGCGGTCTGCTACCCCCTCCGGTCGGCGCTCCGGGCGCCCCGCGTCGACGCGTTGATCGAACAGCTGAGCCGCCTCCGGGCGGAGCTCCGGGTCCTCGGCCGGGCGGCGCCGCAGGCCCGCGCCGACCAGCTCCGGGCGCGCCTCGCGGACCCGGACGTGGACCTCGCGGAGGCGGCGGAGGCGCTCGCGGAGCTGGCCGCGGAGCTCGACGCCCCCGATCCGGATCGCTCCCCCGCGGACGCGAGCGCCGCCCCACCCGCCGGCCAGATGCGCTTCCACCCCGACTTCGACGCCTTCAGCCGCGCGGAGCTCGGCATCCTCCCCGAGGCCCTCGTCCGCGCCCGCCGCCTCGTCCGCCTCTTCAACCTGTCGGGAGGCAAGCGCGACCGGAAGCGCCTCAAGGCCGGCGGCGGGGCCCTCTTCGAGCTCCGCGCCCGGACCTCCGCCCACGGCGGCCTACGCGTCTTCTACCGGCGGTCCGGCGACGGCTGGGAGGCGCTCGCGGCGATGAGCAAGTACGACGACCGGCAGCAGAGGGATGCGATCGCGCGGGTGCTCGGTGAGTTCGGGGACGGGTGACGCCTTCCTGGAAGCGGAGGAGCGGGAGAGCGGGAGAGCGGGAGAGCCGGAGGTGAGGGTGATGGGCGGGGGGATCGTCAGATGCCGGGGCGTTCGTGTTCTTGTTCTCGCGCAAAGCCGCGAAGCCGCAAAGAGGGGGTCCTGGGCGGGATGATCGCCAGATTCCGGATCGTTGATCGGGTCTTGGGGTCGAGCAGGCCCGCTGTCCCTGCGCGATC
>CAYFOA010000346.1:0-4646 GCA_964344575.1 uncultured Rickettsiales bacterium
TCGGTCGGGCGTTCCTGCGGAGCCGTCGTCGGCCGACGGCCCTGGCAGGGGTGAGCTCGACGACCTCGGCGGGTTCGGGGCGCCTGATGGTGCCCTCAAAGGGGTGAGGTCGCCGACCTCAACCGGTTCGGGGCGCCTGATGGTGCCCTCAAAGGGGTGAGGTCGCCGACCTCGGTGGGTTCAGGGCGCCTGAAGGTGCCCTCCGGGGGGTGAGGTCGACGACCTCGGCGGGTTCAGGGCGCCTGGAGGGGCCCTGGCAGGGTGAGGTCGCCGACCTCGGCGGGTTCGGGGCGCCCTGGCGGGTTCCTTCAGTTCTCCTCCGGCTCCTCGGGGACCACCTGGAACGAAGCGTCGATGGTGCGCGGCCCCTGCGCCGGGGGGGGCTCGGCGTCGCCGAGGTCGATGCGCGGCTCCTTCGCCGCGGGGCCCGGCCGGACGCCGCCCGTCCAGACGTGCCAGCCGCCCATCTCCACCCGCCCCGGGCCCGTCCGCGTCATCCGCCGCGTGAAGTACCGCTTCAGGGCGATCGCCATCCCCTTGCGGGTCGGCGGGAGCAGGCAGCAGATGCCCCACACGTCCGTCATGAAGCCGGGGGTGAGGAGCAGCGCGCCGCCGAAGAGCACCAGCGCCCCCTCGATCAGCTCGTCCGTCGGCATCCGCCCCCCCGCCAGCGCCTCCTGGATCTGGACGAGGACCTTCGTCCCCTGGAACCGCGCCAGCGACGCCCCCGCGATGCCCGTGAAGATCACCACCGCGAACGTCGCCGCGGGGCCGATCTCGCCCCCGATCACCACGAAGAGGACGATCTCGATCGCCGGGATCACCGTAAAAAGGAACAGCAGCAGGCCGAACATCAGGCGCCGTCCGCCTCCGCGTCCGCGAGCGCCCGCTTCGCCGTCTGCCAGCGCTCCTCCAGGTCGGCGGCGGCCACGTCCGTCATGTGCCGCCCCTCCGCGACCACCGACCCCTCGACGTGGCGGAACCGCGCGTCGAACCGCCCGTTCGCCGCCTGCAGCGCCTCCTCCGCCTCCAGCCCGAGGTGGCGCGCGAGGTTCGCGAGCGAGAAGAGGAGGTCCCCGAACTCGTGCTCGATCGCGGCCCGATCGCCCGCGGCGACCGCCTCGGCGAGCTCCTCGACCTCCCCCCGCACGATCGGCAGGACGTCCTCCGGCGCCTCCCAGTCGAACCCCTGATCGGACGCCTTCGCCCCCAGCCGCGTCGCCCGGAGCAGCCCCGGGAGCGCGCGCGGGACGCCGTCCAACGCCGACCGCGGCGTCGGGTCCGCCTTCCGCTCGGCCTCCTTGATCTTCCGCCACGACGCGTGCGCCGAGGCCGCGTCGCCCACCGTCACGTCCCCGAACACGTGGGGGTGGCGCCGGATCATCTTCTCCGTGATGCCGCGGCACACGTCGGACGCGTCGAACGCCCCCTCCTCCCACCGGATCTGCGCTTGGAAGACGATCTGGAGCAGCAGGTCCCCCAGCTCCTCACGGTGCTTGTCCGCGTCGTCGAGGTCGATCGCCTCGAGGACCTCGTACAGCTCCTCCGTCGCGAACGGCTTCAGCGACTGGAGGCTCTGGTCCCGGTCCCACGCGCAGCCGCGCTCGCTCCGGAGGATCCGCATCAGCGCGACGAGGCGGTCGAAGGGGTGGAGGTCGTCGGCGGGAGGGGAGGGGCGGTCCACGGCGGCCCGGGATGCTACCCTTGGCGGGTCTGTGATGGGTGAGGCAGCCAGCGCGGGGGCGGCTCGCAAGATCCTCCTCGTCGACGGGGAGGCCATCCTCCGGGAGGTCTACACGGAGGAGGTCAAGCGGGCCGGCTTCGAACCCCTCGTGGCCGGGGACGGCGCGACGGCGTGGTCCCTCTTCACCGACCAGCAGCCCGACGTCGTCGTCACCGACCTCGACCTCCCGGGCAAGGTCAGCGGCGCCGAGCTGATCACCAAGGTCCGGGGGACGTCGCTCGGGTCCGTCGTCCCCGTCATCGCCGTCAGCCCCGGCAAGCGCGCCATCCGCGGCGTCACCGACGCCGTCATCGCCCACGACGTCGACGACTTCCTCGACAAGCCCGTCCACGGCGAGCGCCTGCTGTGGCGCATCCACGAGCTCATCGAGGGGCGCCCCATCGGCGTCATCGCCCCGACCGGCATGGTCGACGACCTCGAGCGCGCCGTCTCCCTCGACCGGAGCCTCGACTTCCTCCAGGGCCGCCTCGAAGACCGCGACGTCGCCACCCTCTTCTTCAGCTTCTTCGCCACTTCCCGCAGCGGGAAGCTCTGCGTGATGGAGGGCAAGGAGGTCATCCAGGTCTGGTTCCACCGCGGCTGGCCCGTGTTCGCCGAGACCAACATCGACGGGATGGACTTCAGCCAGTGGCTCGTCCGGCGCGGCAAGGTCGACGGCGACGCCATGGCGGAGGCCCGGACCGAGTGGATGGACGTCGACCGGAGCCTCGGCGTCGTGCTCGTGAGCCGTGGCTCGCTCGGCGCCCGGGCGATGTTCGATGAGGCGCGGGCGAACGTCGACGCGGTCATCCGCCGCCTCTTCTCGTGGACCGAGGGCAACTACTACCTCGAGTACTCGCAGAACCCCGGGACCTACGAGCCGCCCGAGACGGTGAGCCTGCAGCGGTCGCCGACGCACTACGTCGTCACCGGCGTGCGCGCCCACTACAGCCGCGAGCGCTGCACCGAGATGCTCGGGACGGCCAAGGGGCGGCTGGAGGTGAGCAGCGCCGCGCACTACATCCTGCGCGAGCTCGTCGATCCCTACTACTACGAGAACGTCCTCGCCCAGCTGGGCAAGGGGGGGACGGCGCCGAAGCTGCTCCAGATGCACCCCTTCGACAAGGACGACGACGCGCTG
Organism: uncultured Rickettsiales bacterium; assembly: GCA_964344575.1. Lineage (GTDB taxonomy): Bacteria > Myxococcota_A > UBA796 > UBA9615 > UBA9615 > JAAESI01. Next base: position 2,865 of record CAYFOA010000346.1, read on the forward strand.
CGGGCGCTGTGCGCGCTGTGGGTGGTCGGCGGGCTGGTGGAGAAGATCAGCGCCGAGCAGCTCCGGAAGGTGCGCCGGAGCACGGCGTCCCGGGCGGACCGGATCCGGCAGGCGGTGGCCTCGGCCGCGCAGTCCGAGCACCCGGACGTCAAGGCCGCCCGCGAGGCCCGCATCCGTGCCCGCCTCGACCGCCGCAAGAAGCGCGCGGAGGAGCGGCGCAAGAGCGACGTCGCCTCGATCATGTCCGCGCTGGACAAGGTCTCGGCGGAGGTGGCGTACGAGAACGGCGTCAAGCTGCTCGCCCGCCGCCGCTACAAGGAGGCGGTCCGCACGCTGGAGGAGGCCGTCCGCCTCGCCCCGCACCAGGCGAAGTGGTACTCGACGCTCGCCCAGGCCTACCTCGCCCAGGAGGACGCCGGCCCCGAGGAGCTCGATGCGGCCCTGCAGACGCTCAAGCGGGGCGCCGCCCTGGACCCCCGCAACGGCGAGCCGTACCACTGGCTCGGCATGGTGCTGATGCGGATGGGCCACCCCGACGAGGCGCGGATCACGCTGCGTCGGAGCATCGAGCTGGGGTCGCCGCACGCCGACGAGAGCCGGACGCTGCTGGAGTCGCTGGGCTGACTACTCCGAGGGCCGGAACTCGAAGGGATACGAGAACGTCACCGAGCCGCCGGTCGGCTTCGGCATGTCCAGCGAGTACAGCTGGCGCTCCAGGCAGGCGCGCAGCGGCTCGGACTTCAGGGTCGACCGCGGCTCCGCGACGACGCCCCGGATGCGGCCGTCCGTCGCGAGCGTGAGGCTCAGCCACAGGATCCCCTCGGCGCGGGCGTCGTCCTCGCGGATCTTCGTGTAGCAGTACCGGAGCTTCCGCTTGGCGCCGTAGATCTCGCGCTCGACGTCCTTCATCTCGACGAACCCCTGGCCGCCGCCGCCGGACGTCTCCGGGGCCGAGGCCTCGGAGCCCCGCTCGACCTCCGCCGACGGCCGCGTGCCGGGGCGGCGCCCCTCGATCTCGTCCGCCGTCTGGGCGTCGAAGTCGCCGAGGTCGTGGTCCGTCGAGTAGGGGCCGCCGCGGATGACCATCCGGCCCGTCCGGTTGTCCTCCCAGTCGATGTTCCCCGGGCCGCCGTAGTCGTAGCCGCCGTCGCTGCCGGCGCGGGCGCGGCGGGCGGCGAGGTCCGCCGTGGGGTCGCCGATGGTGACGGGGCCGCTGCCGGCGCGGGACCCCAGGCTGCCGTCGTCCAGCCCCGACGTCCCCACCGCGGTCCGGGGACCGGCCTCGCGCCGTGCGTCGGCGAAGTCGAACCAGCCCAGCTGCAGCCCGAGCTGCAGCCCGATCGCGAGCATCAGGAGGGCCACGATCGCGGGCATCAGCGCGCGCTGGGCGAGCGGCCGCGTGTACTCGACGTCGTCGTCGAAGTAGAGCGCCTGCATCGTCTCCTGGGTGCTGACGTCCAGCGACACGGAGACGGTGTTGGTCCGGACCAGCGGCGACTCGGCGGTGGCGAGCTTCCGCTTCGGCGGCTTCCTCGACGCCGACGTGTTCCGGCGGACGAGGGACGGCTTCTTCAACCTCCCCGTGTTCCGTTGGACGAGCGACGGGTCGACGGCGGGCTTCGCCGGCGGGGGCGCCGCCGCCGCGGGGATCGGCCCCGAGACCGACGCCGGCGTGCGCGGACCTGCGGGCGGGACCATCGACGGCAGCGGCGTCGGCGTCAGGGGGCCGTGCCGGCGGGGGGCCGGCGAGGGCGGGGGCGGGGCCGACGGCTTGGCGACGGC
>CAYFOA010000347.1:0-292 GCA_964344575.1 uncultured Rickettsiales bacterium
CCCACGGTGCTGGAGCGGGTGCGGCTGGACGGCGCCGATCTGACCGGCGTGCTGCTCAACGAGATCGAGCTGGTGGCGTCGAGCCTGGTGGGGACCGACCTGCGGGGCGCCCGGCTGGTGGGGGTGGAGGTGGACGGCGTCGATCTCACCGAGGCCAACCTGGCCGGGGCGGTGCTCGACGGCATGGACCTCGAGGGCGAGCTGATGGAGCGCGCCGATCTCAGCAACGCCTCGCTGGTGGACGCCCGCCTCAGCGGCGCGCGGATCGGGGGGGCGGTCTTCGACGGCGCCG
>CAYFOA010000347.1:302-4548 GCA_964344575.1 uncultured Rickettsiales bacterium
CCTTCGGCCAGGCCGCGGGCCGGGATGTGCCGGTGCCCGCGCCCGGCGCCTTCACCGACGTGACCATGACGGATGGGCGGCTGCCCCAGATCGAGTGGAGCGAGGTGGACCTGAGCAACAGCCACTTCATGCGCATGACCATCCAGGGGGATCTGAGCGGCGCCTCGGCGACCGGCGCCCGCTTCGTGGACTCCGCGCTGAACGCAGACCTCAGCGACGCGGACCTCAGCGATCTCCGCTTCGAAGGCGGCACGGTGGCGGGCAGCATGAGCCGCGCCCAGCTCCCGCGCGCCCGCTTCAGCCGCATCAACCTGGTGCTCGACGGGCCGGAGATGGACGCCACCCAGAGCCGGTGGTGGGACGTCGCGGGCCGCCTCAACGCGCCGGACAGCAACCTGAGCCGCGCCTTCCTCGAAGACGTGCAGCTGACGCGCAGCGACCTGTCGAGCGCCGATCTCCTGGGCAGCCGGTGGACCCGGGTGGAGCTGTCCGACGTGGACTTCAGCGGCGCCGATCTGACCGCCGCCGCCTTCTACGACACCACCTTCGAGAGGGTGACCTTCGACGGGGCGACCCTGCACGAGACGGCGCTGCGAGGCGCCAACCTGCGGCGCTGCACCTTCGACGGCGCCCGCTTCATCGCCACCCGGCTGGACGGCGCCGACCTGCGCGGGGTGGATCTGCGGACCGTCGTGGATCTGAGCTCCGCGTACATGGAGGGGACCGAGCTCGCCGGCGCACAGGTCTGCGAGGCGGATCGACGGCTGGTGCTCGACAAGGCCATCGCCTCGGAGCCCGAGTTCGTCGCCTGCCCGTGAGTGACCTCCGGTTGAGCTGAGCCCGGCGGCCCGGCACCCTCGATCTCATGCCGCGCGCCGCGCTCCTCCTGCCCCTCCTGCTGCTCGGCGGCGCGGCCGTGGCCCAGCCGGCGCTGGTGCCCGACTCGGCCGGCGCGGCGGCCCCACTGGCGGTGGGCGACCGGCTGCTGGTCTTCCAGCGCGCGGGCAGCCTGCAGGTGGAGGCCCCCGACGGCCGGCACGCGCTCCCCGACGTGGGTCCGCGGGCGCTGGGCGGACTGGTGCGGGTGGTGGAGACGCCGCACGCTCGGGTGGGCCACGACTGGCGGATCTACTTCGCCAGCGACCAGCCGCTGGCCGAGGGGGACGAGAACCGGCGCGACGACGCCTACTCGTACAACGCCGCGCGGGGTCTCCGGTGGCGCTCGCCGTCGGCCGAGGGCCGGGACTTCGACAAGGGCTGCGCGGCCACCGACCTGAGCGCGGACGGGCGCTTCGTGGCGCTCCGCTGCGGCTTCCCGCCGGCCCAGCCGGAGCCGCGCATCTGGTTCGACCACGCCGAGTGCTGGCTGCACGACGCGGCCACCGGCGAGACGCGCTTCGTGTCGGAGGTGCTGCGCGCGGGCGAGGGCTTCGCCAACGGCGACGGGCCCTGCGAGGACATGGTGATCTCCGACGACGGGGCGGCGGCGCTGCTCATCTCGCGGGCCCGCGGTCACGGGGTGGGTGAGGCCGAGGACGGGGCGCCCCGCGTCTACCGGATCGAGCTGGGCACGGGCGCGGCGACGCAGCTCGGCGTGGCGCCAGCGCAGGGGGCCTGGCTGGCGCTCAGCGCCGACGGGCGGACCGCCGCCTACCTGGACGCCGAGCGGGCCCTGTGGACCCACGGGCCCGCGGGCGCGGAGCGGGTGGCGGAGGCGGTGGAGGGCGCGTCGATGGACGCCTCGGGGCGCCGGGTGGCCTTCGCCGCAGCGCCCGGGGATGAGCGGCCGGATATCTTCCTCTGGCGCCCCGACGCCCCCGCGATCAGCCTCAGCCCCGCCGACGGCTGCGCCGAGGACACCGGCGTGCACACCGCGCCGCGCATCTCCCGCGACGGGCTGGTGGTGGTCTTCGAGTCCAGCGGACAGTGCCTCGACGCCGCGCCTGGCGCCCCGCTCTACGCGTGGCGCGAGGGGCTGGGCCTCCAGGCCCTGGGATTGGCGCCCGACGGCGACCGACCCGACGGGGAGCTGCGCGCCTGGGCCCTGGCCCCTGGGGGGGAGCGGGTGGCCTTCGTGTCCACCGCCACCCACCTCGTCCCCCACGACGACGCGCCCGGCAGCGCCCACCTCTACGTGGCCGCCACCGTGAGCGACGCCGACGGCGACGACACCACGCTGTCCGCGGCGTGGACCGGCCCCGCCGGCGAGGAGCTGATCGGCGAGGTCCTGACGTCGATCAACACCGCCGCGGGCGAGACCTGGACGGTCACCCTCACCGCGCGCGACGGCTACGACACCGGGGCCGCCCTGACCGCCGAGATCACCATCGGCAACACCCCGCCGGACGCCCCCACCGTCGTCATCGCGCCCGACCCCGCCCGCGAGGACGCCCCCCTGTCCTGCGAAGTCACCGATCTCGACGAGCTCGACCCCGACGCCCAGGACCTCACCGTCGCCTGGTCGTGGACCGTCGACGGCGACGACGCCGGCGTCACCACCGACACGGTCACCCCCGATCTCATCGCCGCCGGCGAGGTCTGGACCTGCACGGCGATCGTGAGCGACGGCGAGGACGACAGCGGCGCCACGTCGGCCTCCGCCACCGTCGTCGCCGCGCTGGACGCCCCCGCCTCGCTGAACCTCGAGGAGGCGACGGTGATCGAGGGGACCAACGGCAGCCAGTTCACGGGCGACGCGCTGACGGTCGGCTCCCCCGGCGACATCGACGGCGACGGCCTCGCCGAGTTCGTCGTCACGGTGAACGACGAGGTCTGCGACGTCTTCTGCGACGGCTCCGCCACCGCCTACCTCTTCGCCGGCGCCGACCCCGTCGGCGACTCCCTCGACGACGCCGCCGCCGCCTTCATCGGCCCCGTCGGGTTCCGGCTCTACGCCCCCTGGCCCCTCGGGGACGTCAACGGCGACGGCATCGACGACCTGGTCCTCCCCCACCGCTCCGTCACCTCCCCCACCGCGGAGGGCGGCTCCGCGGTCTTCGTCATCTTCGGCACGGAGGACGGCTTCAGCGGCGACGTCGTGCTCGACGACCTCACCGAGGCGGGCGCCGGGGCCCGGATCAAGAACGTCGAGAACGAGACGATGGGGACCGTCGCCTGCCCCCTCGGGGACCTGGACGGCGACGGGTTCGCGGACCTCGGCCTCGCGGCCCCCGACGCCGACCTCGGCACCGGCCGCCTGTACGTCGTCTACGGCCACCCCGGCACCTGGCTGTCGGGCCTCACGGTCGCCGACCTCGTCCCCGGCTTCCGGATCTCCGGCGCGGGCGCGGGCCAGACGATGGGGCAGGCCTGCGCGGGGCCGATCGACGTCGACCGGAACGGGTACGACGACGTCGTCGTGAGCGCGACCGGCGGCGGCGAGGCGGGCCAGGGGCGCGCCCTCGTCTACCTGATGGACGACGAGCGCCTCAGCGGCGAGTTCACGTCGGCCAACGCGGACGTCATCATCGACGGCGACCCGGGCTCGATCGGCGGCTTCGGCGCGGGGCTCGCGTCCCTCGGGGACCACGACGGCGACGGCGTCCCCGACTTCGCGATCGCGGAGTTCGGCCCCGAGCTGACGAACCCCGAGCCGCCCCCGAACAACTTCCAGGCCGGCACGGTCCACGTCGTCTCCCCCGGTCCGGACGGGCTCCCCGCGACGGTCACGTACGGGGACCTGCCGCACACGATCGTCGGCGACGGCGACCTCGGCTTCTGCGGCCGCCCCGCCGGCGTGGACCTCGACGGGGACGGCCTCGGCGACCTCGTCTGCGGCGACACCCGCCCCCAGAAGGCGGAGGGGCTGGGCGGCGCGGCCCAGGTCCGCGTGTTCCTCGGCGGCGACGACCTCGCCGTCGAGCGCGGCTACGACGACGCCGACCTGGTGCTGAACTCGGCGGTGCACGACCACCTCGCGGGCCTGTCGCTCGCCGGCCTCCCCGACCGCGACGGCGACGGCTACGACGAGCTCCTCGTGGGCGCCCCCGGCCGCGACGGACCGCTCACGGACAGCGGCGCGGTCTACCTGATCGACCTGGCGGACTGACGATGAGGGGCGTGCCGGGCCAGCCTCCCCGGGAACGGACGCGGGTGGCTCCATCGGCCCGCGGGAGTGGGCGCCCATCCCGTGCCCAGACGCCCTGTCTGCACCCCAGGTGGGCAGCTCGCCGCTCATCTCGTGCCCAGACGCCCCGTCTGCACCCCAGGTGGCCAGCTCGCCGCCCATCTCGTGCCCAGACGCCCC
>CAYFOA010000348.1:0-4181 GCA_964344575.1 uncultured Rickettsiales bacterium
CTATTCGTTATGCGGAGTCGCCGCCTCCAAAGGAGCTCTCCGTCGGAGATTGAGCCGGTCGTAGCTCCGCATAACAACCATCCTCTCGAGGCCGGCACAGAGCCGGCTCGATTACACGAGAGGATTCAATTCAATGCTCGAGATCTATTACGTGGCCCGCGCCAGGCCCCAACGCCTGCGCGCCGGGCCCAGTGCCCCGTATCTTGACGGCTTCGCGGAGAAGCTGTGGAACCAGGGATATGCCCCAACGACAGCCAGGGAGTACCTGCGCGCCGCCGATCACCTCGGGGTCTGGGTGAGCTTCTTCGCTCTTCCTGATGGGAAAGCGGGCAGTTTGATCCGAGCTTGTCGATGGACGTCGGGCGCCCTCCCTCAGCGATCTTGAACGGATAGGACGGCACAAGCGACGGGCTTGCAGCGAAGCGCCTGTTCGGCGCCTCGGCTGAACTCCAACTTCGGGAAAGGTGGCGCGCTCCCCGAACCTGGAGATCGTGTGGAGTGGGCGGGAGCCTCTCCCGAACCTGTCGCTCAACAGAAAGAGAGGCCCCCGCCTGCCAGGTACTGGACGAGGCAGGGGTCATGCTCACCGAACTCAGAAAGAAAGTCACGCTCTACGAACTACTCGGCCGGATCGACGAAGACCTGACCGCGCAGTGTCGCCGCGGGGGCTGTCCGCACTGCGGGGACGTCCTGCACGCGGCGAACTACCGGCGCAAACCCCGCGGTGGCCCCGACGTACCCGAGCAGTACTGCGTGCGATTGGGGCTGTGCTGCGCTGCGTGCCGGCGACGCAGCCTGCCGCCGTCGACGCTGTTCTTCGGTCGACGGGTGTACTGGGGCGTGGTCGTCGTCGTCGTGATGGCGCTCAAGCAGCGGCGATCCGACGGGAAGAGCGTCGGCTGGCTCTGCCGTGAGTTCGGAGTCTCCCGCAAGACCGTGGTCCGCTGGGCCGGCTACTTCGCCGACGCCTTCCCCCATGGTGCCCGATGGCGCCGGCTACGGGATCTCGTCGGGGTCGGCGTGCGGGACGACGCGCTCCCCGGCGGCCTGCTGGAGGAGTTCGTTCGAGCCCGGGGCGGGGACGAGGAGGTGGGGCTGGTCGCCTGTCTGCGATTCCTCGCCACGGGCTCGCAGGAGCACGTTCGATGAGGGACGTGCTCGCTCACGCAGAAGATGGGGAGATCCCGCCGACGACGTGACGAGCTATCACCGTCGCCTCGACACGGGCGCCGCCCGGGGAGGTGACGATGGCGACACGACGGTCGGACCTGCCGATGGCCTGGGCACGGTTGCGCTTTGCGGTCGTCTCCGATCTGCTGGCGAGCCCTCCGGGGCGAGGCGAATTGGGGACCGCGATCCGGAAGCGTGCGTCGATGCGGTGGGAGCACCCGGCGACCGGGGAGTGGATCACGTTCGGGGCCTCGACGATCGAGCGCTGGTACTACACGGCCCGCGACGCGGCCGATCCGGTCTCGGCGCTGTTGCGCCGCGAGCGCCGTGACCGGGGCCGGCGCCGGGTCGTCACGCTCGCACTGCTGGCCGCGCTTCGACAACAGTACAGCGACCACCGGAAGTGGAGCTACGCGCTGCACGCCGACAACCTGGCGGCGCTGGCTCGCGAGCAGCCGGAGCTCGGCCCGGAGATCTCGTACTCGACGGTTCGTCGGACGATGCTCGCGCAGGGCTGGACGCCGCGCCGGGGTCCCCGGAACCCGACACCGGGTCAGCGGCGCGCCGCCGATCGCCTGGAACAGCGCGAGGTTCGCAGCTACGAGAAGCAGCACGTGCACGCGCTGTGGCACTACGACTTCCACGAAGGACGCGTGCGCGTCGTCGATGCGCGCGGCGAGTGGCACACGCCGCAACTGTTCGCCGTGGTGGACGACTGCTCGCGCTGGTGCGTGCACGCCCAGTGGTACCTGGACGAGAACTCCGAAAACCTCGTGCACGGTCTGTGTCAGGGGATCCTGAAGAGCGGGCTGCCGCGCGCCGCCATGCAGGACAACGGCGGCGCGATGCGCGCGCAGGAGACGAAGAACGGGCTGCGCTGGTGGGGCATCACCGACGAATCCATCCTGGCGTACTCGCCCTACCAGAACGGGAAGGCCGAGACCCTGTGGACTCAGGTCGAAGGACGCCTTCTCGCCATGCTCGATCGGACCCGGCAGCTGACGCTGGATTTCCTCAACCGGGCGACGGCGGCGTGGGTGGCGATGGAATACAATCGCACCCGGCACGCGGAGCTGGGCACGACGCCGCTCGCGCGGATGCTCGAACGCCCCGACGTCGCCCGTGAAGCGCCCGACGTCGAAGCGCTGCGTGTGGCGTTCAGCTGCGAGGAGCGACGCACGCTGCGCGCCTCCGACGGCACCCTCAGTGTCGCGGGAGTGCGCTTCGAGGTTCCGGCGCGGCTACGGACGCTCCGGCGCCCTCGGGTGCGCTTCCGGCGATGGGATCTCTCGCTGGCCTGGATCGTGTGCGAACGCACCGGCGCCGTGCTCGCCCGGATCCGCCCGGTGGACAAGGCCCGCAACGCCGACGGCCGACGGCGCAGCCTCGAGCCCGCCCGGTGCCCGCTGCCCGCGCCGACCCCCGGCGCCGTCGAAGCCGTGCCGCCGCTGATGCGGCAGTACCTGGCCGACTACGCCGCCACCGGACTGCCCCCGGCCTACGTGCCCAAAGACGAGCTTCGCCTCGCCCACTGCGACGACCCCGATCACGACAACGGAGGACAACGTGAATGATCTGACCGCCCGTTACGGGCTGAAGTACAACCCCTTTCTGCCCGACGTTCCGGTCGCTGATCTCTGGCAACCGCCGACGGCCACGGGCTTCTTTCATCGCGTCGAGACGCTGGTGACCGACGGCGGGTTCGCGCTGGTCAGCGGAGAGCACGGCCTGGGCAAGTCGAAGATGCTGCAGCTGCTGCAGGCGCGACTCGAGGCGCTCTCGGACGAGGTGACGGTCGGCGTCATGGAGCGACCTCAGAGCGGGCTGAGCGACTTCTACCGCGAGCTCGGCGCGCTGTTCGGCGTCGACCTTTCGCCCGTGAACCGCTACGGCGGCTTCAAGTACCTGCGGGACAGCTGGCGCGCTCACATCCGCTCGACTCTGTTCCGCCCGGTGCTGCTCGTGGACGAGGCCCAGGAGGTGCCCACCGAGTGCCTCAACGAGATGCGTCTGCTGGGCAGCGCCCACTTCGACTCCGAGTGCCTGTTGACCACCGTGCTGTGCGGCGACACCCGGCTACCCGAGCGGTTCCGCAAGCGGGATCTGCTCGCCCTGGGCAGCCGGGTGCGTACCCGGTTCACCCTGCAGCCCCTGGGCCGCAACGACATGCTCGCCTACCTCGAGCACACGCTCGATCGCGCCGGCGCGCCTCATCTGCTCACGCCGGAGCTTCGCGACGCCCTGGTCGGTCACGCCGCCGGGAACCCGCGGATCCTGACCACCATGGCCGCCGAATTGTTGGACGTCGCGGCGCACCGCGACCTTCCCCAACTCGACGAGAAACTCTTCTTCGACGTCTTCTCGCGCCTGCCCGTGTCGCCCAACACCCGGAGGAACCAGTGAATCGTCCAACCGTCACCCTCGCGTCGCCGGGCCCCGTCGACTTCGTGGCTCTGGGCCGTCGGCGCCCGCGCACCACGTTCATCCTCGTACCGGGCCCCTTCGGCGCCCTGCACCTCTTCGAGCGGCGCGGCTCCGCCGCGCCTCGTTCCCGTCTCGTGCTCACCGACGCCGAGCAGCTACGTCGCGTCCTCAAGGCCGCGCTCCCCCTGGGCCCGCTCGTGACGTGCGGTTCGCGACACCTGGAGCCCGTCGTTCACGCCGCCGCAGACCTCACCGACGTCTACCTCGTTCCGCTTCACTGGCTGCGCTCGACCCGAGACGATCTCCAGCACGTGGCGACGCTCGCCTCCCGACTCGTCAACGCCCATCGCCACCGACCGATTGAGATCATCTATCGCCTCGAACAGTACGGCTTCCCCTTCTGACTCCAACCCGCGTCTTTGCCCAGGATGCCCGTCGCCTTGAGCGGGCACCACGGTGCTACGACCCCAACAGGCCAGTCCACCCGATCAAGCTCCCTCAAAAAGCGTGAACGGAGCCCCATCAACAAGCTCGAACAGGCTCAAGCTTCGCCAACCCGCTGCCCCCGATGACCGAGCCCACGGCCA
>CAYFOA010000348.1:4206-4493 GCA_964344575.1 uncultured Rickettsiales bacterium
CGTCACCCGCGATGGCGTCACCTGGTCGAGCGACTACGACCGCTTCGGAAACCGCAGACAGGTTACCGATCCCGCGGGCCGCGCGTGGTTCTTCGACCGCGACCCCGAAGGCCGAGCCATCGCGGTCAGCGGGCCCGAGAACCGCCTCCTCCAGCGCCGATGGGACGACGAGGGCCGCCTGGTCTGGCGGCGCTTCGAAGAGCAGTTCACCGGCCGATGGATCGAGGAGGCGCTGACCTACCCCCCCGGCCGCTGGACCCCAACCCAGATCGTCGCCACCAGCCCGG
>CAYFOA010000349.1:0-4442 GCA_964344575.1 uncultured Rickettsiales bacterium
CTTACATCAACCCATGCCCTCACCCGGTTGACGGGAAGGTGGAGACATGAGCCGCGACCGCCGGTGGAACAAGTGGCTCAGCCGGCGCGCCTTCCTCGGCGGGGGCGCCGCCACGCTGGCGCTGCCGTTCCTGCCGTCGCTCCTCCCCCGCGTCGCCCGCGCCGGGTCCGCGGAGACGCCGCCGGTCCGGCTGCTCTTCTACTACGTCCCCAACGGCATCCACATGGCCGCGTGGACGCCGGACAGCGAGGGCGCGGGGTACGACCTCAAGGCGATCACGTCGCCGCTGGCGCCGATCCAGAGCGAGGTGTCCCTCTTCACGGGCCTCAACAACGCCGCCGGCCACCTCAGCGGGGTCCCCGGCGACCACGCGCGGGGGACGGGCGCGTTCCTGACCTGCATGCAGCCCAAGCTGACCGACGGCGACGACATCGAGAACGGCATCTCGGTCGACCAGGTCGCGGCCCAGCACAACGGCGCCGAGACCCTCTTCCCGTCGCTCCAGCTCGGCGTCCAGGGGGGGACGTCCACGGGCAACTGCGACAGCGGCTACAGCTGCGCCTACGCGCGGAACATCTCCTGGTCCGGCCCCACCACGCCGCTGCCCAAGTCGACGAACCCGCAGCTGATCTTCGACCGGCTGTTCCAGGGGTTCGACGTCGACCTGAGCGAGGAGGAGCGGGCGCGGCGGCGGATGTACCGGACGTCGGTGCTCGACCAGGTCCTCGGCGACGCGGAGACGCTGCACGGGAAGCTGTCGGCGCGGGACCGGCTCAAGGTCGACGAGTACCTGACGGGCGTCCGCGAGCTGGAGCAGCGGATCGAGGATCTGGCGACCGAGTCGGTGTGCGAGCCGGGCGACCGCCCGGCGGTCACGTCGTCCTACACCTACCCCCAGCACGTCGACGTCCTCCACGACCTGATGGTCAAGGCGATGGAGTGCGATCTGACGCGCTACCTGAGCTTCATGCTCGGCAACGGCGGCAGCCAGCGGCAGTACACGTTCCTCGGGGTCGAGGGCGGCCACCACGACATCAGCCACCACCAGGGGAGCCAGGACAACTACGACCGGCTGACGACGATCGGGACGTGGGAGGTCGAGCAGTGGGCCGCCCTGCTGGAGCGGATGCGCGCGGTCGAGGAGGCCGACGGGACGACGCTGCTCGACAACAGCCTCGTCCTCTTCAGCAGCGAGATCGCCGACGGCAACAGCCACAGCCACTTCCTGCTGCCGGTCCTCCTCGGGGGCCGCGGCGCCGGCGCGCACAGCCCCGGCCGCCACATCGCCTACCCCGGCGAGCGCTCGATCGCGGACCTGTACCTGACGATGCTCCAGGCGGCGGGCGTCCCCGCGACCGAGTTCGGATCGGACAGCGAGGGGATCCTCGAAGAGGTGGAATAACGCCCGGCTGGACCCGTACCCTGCCGGCATGAAGCGTCTGCTGCTGTCCCTCCTCGCCCTGCCGCTCCTCGCGGCCTGCCCGTCCAACGAAGGCACCCTCGACGACGACGACGACGACGACGCGGGTCCGGTGTGGGAGGACGCGCCGGCCGCGGTGGCGGACGTCTTCGCGGACGAGGCGGACGCCTTCGACGCCCCCGGGGCGGCGGTCGCGATCCGGCACGGGGACGCCCACTACGTCGCGACCTACGGCTTCAAGGACCCCGACGGGGGCGACCCGATCGAGGGGACGACGCTGTTCCGGATCGGGTCCGTGACGAAGATGATGACGGCGGCGGGGCTGCTGGTGCAGGTCGACGCGGGGACGGCGTCGCTGGACGACGCGCTCCTCGACCACGTCCCCGAGCTGGACCTGACGGGGCGCGCGCCGCTGGAGGAGGTGACGCTGCACGACCTGCTCGCGCACACGTCCGGCATCTCGGAGATCACGCCCATCGACGGGGGGGAGGACGACGACCGGCTCGCCTCCTTCACGGTCGGCGGCTTCGAGTCGCAGGCGTACATGATGGCGCCGGCGGGCGAGTTCTGGAACTACAGCAACCCCAACTTCGCCCTCGCCGGGCTGGCGGTCGAGGTCGCGGGCGGAGGGACCTACCGGGAGCGGATGCAGCAGGACGTGTTCGGGCCGCTGGGGATGGACCGGACGATGTTCCTCGGCGGCGACGTGATCGCGGACGGCGACTACGCGGTGGCGTGGGGGCGGGGCTGGACGCCCGGAGACACGGACCCGCGGCGGATCGAGCCCGACGACTACGACGACGGCTGGTCGCGGCCCGCGGGGTTCGCGTGGTCGTCGGTGCAGGAGCTGGTGACGTTCGGGGACTTCCTGTTGGGCGGCTCGACGGACGTGATGCCGGACTCGCTCCACGCCGAGCTGGTGGGCGTCCAGGCGCCGACCGAGGCCTACGTCGACGTCCTCGACTACGGCTACGGGACGATGCTGTGGCACGGGCGGTTCGCGGGGGGCGAGTTCTACGACGTCGAGGTGATCGAGCACGGGGGGGCGATCTCGGGGTTCGCGGCGGAGATCTGGGCGGTCCCCGAGCACGACCTCGTCGTCGCCACGCTGGCGAGCACGGACGGGGCGTACTTCGACGGTGTCCGCCACGCCGTCTTCGAGGAGCTGCTGGGGCTGGAGCCGACGGACCCGCCGCCGCCCGACATCGCCGAGGATCTCGAGGTCTACACGGGGACGTACCAGGACGACTTCAGCGTGGGCACGCTGACGGTGGAGCTGGCCGACGACGGGGGGACGCTGACGATCGACGCGCCGGCCCTGGACGCGGCCGGGGTGGGGTACGCGACGACGCTGGTGCCCACCAGTCGCGACCGCTTCATCTGGGAGCTCTACGACGGCACGTTCCCGCTCGACGTGAACCTGCTGCCCTCGACCGAGACGGGCGCGCCGAGCCACTGGTTCAAGTCGCGCTACTTCGTCGCCGAGCGGACGGACGAGCCGTCGGACGGACGCGCCCTCCCGACGCCCCGCCTGGCGCCCGCGCTCCTGCGCTAGCGCCCGCTGCTAGCAGGGGTCGGGGAACGCCATCGAGCATCGCCAGTCGCGGACGGCGTCGAACACCGGGTAGTGGTTTCCGTTCGTCTCCACCCACGCGAAGTCGTTCCACGCGCCGTCCTGGAGCATGAACGGCATGACGGCGGTCAGCGCGGACGACGGGAACCAGTCGTTCTGCCACGCGAGGACCGTCCAGTCGGCGACGTCCTGGCGCGAGCCGTACGCTCCCGCGCCGACGGTCCAGCCCGTCTCGGTGACGAACACGGGGACGCCGGACAGGCCCGCGGTGGCGAGCTCCGACTGCCACCACCCCAGCCCGACGCCGCTGTTGGCGTAGGTGTCGAAGAACCCCCAGCCGCCGCCGCTGCTGGGGTAGCTGTGGGTGGCGAAGGCGTCGAGGTCGGCGAACACCGAGGGGACGGCGTCGTCCATCGCCTCGAGGAAGTCGAGGCTCGTCTCGCCCGCCGTGAAGTTGGTCGTCCCGCACTGGCAGGAGACGGCGCCGCCGGGGGCGAGGCCGGCGTTCATGACGCCGATGCGGGGGTCGCCGAGGGCCTGCACGGCGGCGGTGACGTCGGCGAGGAAGTACGCGTACTCGTGGGCCCGGGTGGTCGAGTCGAGCCACCCGTCGGCGGGGTCGCACTCCCACTCGTAACAGAGGTTGGGTTCGTTGTGGACCTCGACCCACAGCGGCCACCCCGCGCGCAGGGGGAGGCCGGCGACGACGGCGGCGTAGGCGGCGGCGTAGGTGGTGTAGTCGGTGTGGCCCGGGTCGTCGGACCAGCCGCGGATGTTGGCCTGGCCCCAGGGCGGGCCGATCCGGATGACGGGGACGAGGTCGCGGTCGTAGGCGCCCTGCACGGCGGCGACCCAGTCGCCCGGAGGGCCGGTCGTGGACGGCGTGACGCCGGGGAAGATGAGCTTGACGTGGCCGCCGGCGCCGGACAGCTCGGCGGCGAGGTCCCACTGGGAGGCGTTTCCGGGGCCGACGAGGCCGATGCCGAAGGGGTTGTCGGGGGGCGCGTCGTCGTCGTCGTCGTCGCCGGCCGCGTCGTCGTCGTCGCCCGCGTCGTCGTCGTCGCCCGGGCTGCCGTCGCCGGCGACGTAGACCTGCCCCGTGCAGATCGGGGTGGCGCCGTCGTCCGCGGTGAAGGTGAACGTCCACCAGCCGGGGGCTTCCATCACGTAGCCGTAGGCCCAGGTGAAGGGGCCGCTGCCGGAGATGTCGAGGGGGTCGACGAGCGACCAGCCGCCCGGTCCTGCGACGGCCATGCCGATGTAGACGTAGCCGGTGGCCGCGGTCACGGAGACGTCGACGGTCTCGCCGGTGTCGGGGTGGGCGGGGGCGAACGCCATCGAGGCGTCACCGGCGGCGCAGCTGACGACGGGGTCGGGGTGCTCCCACGGCGTCGCGTCGTCGTCGTCGTCGGAGGTCGCGTCGTCGTCGTCGTCGTCGTCGGCCGCGTC
>CAYFOA010000350.1:0-4402 GCA_964344575.1 uncultured Rickettsiales bacterium
GAGGACCCAACCGATCTCGGAGCTCGGACCCTCTCCCCCGCGAATACGACGGGATCAGCTCTTCGAGGCTCTTGCTGTCCCCATTCACGTACGTACGAACGTAGGCAGAGCAGGCCGGGATGCCGTGACCCTCCTGGTACGTCATCCGCGGATCCGAAACGCGGTACTGAAACGTCGCGGGCTCGTAGTGGACCCGGGTAGCGGAAGCCATCTCACGCGTGTGGCCGGCCATCGCGAGCGTGTTCGCCTCCATCTGCTTGAGCCGCCCATTGCCTTGGATCAGGAGCACGGCGATCACGCCGGCGCACAGTGACCGATCAGCCAAGGCTGGATGACGCGGGCTCGACGGGGCTGGCAGGGTGTCCGGGGGTGCTGTGGCTGCGGTTCGGCTCGGCCAACTCGGAGCCGGCGGCCGGCCGGGCTGCTCGTCAGGCGGCGAGCGTGGCCTTGTAGGCGGCGGGGGTGATCTCGGCGGCGCTGAGGCCGAAGACGTCTCGGTGGGTGCCGCGTCGCTCGAAGGCCCAGACCAGGTAGGCGAGCGGGTCGACGCCGATCGTGCGGCACGTCCCGACGATGCCGAGCAGGGTCGCCGCCCGGTGGGCTCCCTCGGCGCTGCCGGCGAAGAGCATCGCCTGCCTGAGCTTGGCGACGTTCTGGAACTCGCGCTCGCTGCCCGAGTTGTCCATCGGGATCTCGGAGTGGTCGACGAAGCGGAAGAGGGCGTCCCAGTGGGTCCGGTAGTAGCGAATCGTCTTGGCGAGCGGCTCGTCGGGGATGAGCGTCGGCTCCACCGCGTCCATCCAGGACCGGAAGCCCTCCATCAGAGGCGGGATGTGCTTCTGGCGCCACGCGCGCAGCTCGTCGCCTGCGAGTCCTCGTTCGCGGGCCTTGGCCTCGGCGATGTACATCGCGGCGATGAAGCCCCCGCCCTCCTCGGCGAGGACCGGCCGGGTGGCCTGCGCGTCCCGCAGGCGTCGCCTGCCATGCGCGTTGCAGCCGGCCTCCAGGACGGTGCCGTCGTCGAAGACGGCGTTGTGCCGGTGTTCGGCGTCGGCGACCAGCACCCCGGCGAAGGGTTTCAGCTTGTTCGCCAGCGTCTCAGCACCCTTTTCGTGCTCGTACTGGACGACCACCAGCTCGTCGTTCCGGTAGACCTCGAGGTGTCCGCGGTGGGTGCCCGGCAAGCCCGGTACCTGGACCTTCAACCCGGTCGCGTCGGTCGCCATCCAGGCCGACGCCAGCAGCGACTTCCAGTGGTGTCCGTCGACGGCGTCGAGCAGCTCCGCCGCGCGCCGGACCTGGTCGACCAGGAAGCCCATCGCGACGTGGACCCCGCGCAGCTCCAGGTGCCGGGCGATGCGGTCGAGCGGAACGAGCAGGACGAACTTCATGAACACGAGCCAGGCGAGCCACTCGCAGGTCACCTTGGAGCGGGCGAAGGGGGCCGGAAGCGACGTCGCCGTCGTGCGCTCTCCGCAGGTCTGGCAGCGGGCGGTCTCGCGGCGGACGACGCGGCGGCGCTGGTGCTCCTTGACCACGGTCAGCTTGGTCTCGACCACCTCGTCGACGACCCGCAGGTCCGTGCCCCAGCAGCACGAGCAGGCCTCCGGCTGCACCGTGTGTTCGACGGCCGGGAGGTGCTCGGGGACCGGCTTGCGACCGGTCGGCTTCTGCTTCTCCTTGCCCGGCTTCTTCTTGGGCGGCGGCTTGGGAGCTCGCGGGCGGTCGGCGAACTTCGCCCGGGCGTCGTCGTCGAGGTCCGGGGGCGGCACCGGCGGCTTCGGGGTCTTGCGCGAGCCCCGCTTCTTGCGCTGGGCGATGGCCAGCAGCTCGGCGACGCGCTCGTTGCTGCGAGCGACCAGCTCGGCGAGGCGGCCGACCTCCGCGGTCAGCTCGGTCGTCCGGGCGGCCTCGGCGTCGCGCTGCTCCTCGGCACGGCGGGCCAGCTCCAGCAGCGACGCCAGCTCCTCGCGGGCCGCGGCCAGCTCGGCTCGGGCGGCGGACAGCTCGGCACCAAGCCGGGCGTTCTCGGCCCGGAGGCGTTCGACCTCGTCAGGACGGTCGTCGGGGACGGCGGCGCCGAGCAGCACGGGCCGAACAGATCACGATCGGCCGATCCTGTCGATCCCCCGGGCGCGCTTTTCCCGGTCAGCTCGCCCGACGGCGGTACCAGCGACGGCGACGGGCCGTCAGGTCGATGCCCTCCAGCAGCGACGACAGCGTCGCCCCGTCCACCGTCACCTTGTCGGCCCCCTCCGCGGCGGCCGGCAGCTCGAAGCTCCCCGCGACGAGCCGCTTCGAGAGGAGCATCCACCCCGACCCGTCGAACCAGATTGCCTTGCAGAGTCGTCGTCTGCGGTTCAGGAAGAAGTAGACGTGGCCGTCGGTCGGCTCGAGGCCGAGGCGCCGGGCGTGACCGGCGAGGGAGTCGAAGGAGCCGCGCATGTCGACCGGCTCCAGCGCGACGAAGATCCGGATCCCGGCCCCGAGGGTCAGCACGACGCCACCACCGAAAGGAGCCGCCGCAGGGTCGCCTCGTTGAAGCGGTCGTCGACCTCGACGGCGAGCTCTCCGACGCGGACCACGTACCGGACGGGCTCGGCCGGCGCCGGAGGCACCAGCTCGATGAACCGCGGCCGGCGCGGCTCCTGCCGGCTCAGGTTGAGGCGCCAGGCTTGCAGCGACCGCCCGTCGATGCCGTTCTGTCGCGCCCACGCCGCGCGCTCCAGGCCGCTGCGCTCGGCCCTCGCCAGGCACGAGCGCGCCTCCGCCGCGTCTCGGATCTTCCGTCCAGCCATCGTGACCTCCACTTTGGGTCACGACGATCCCACGCGCGATCCCGTCACGCCTCCAGGCTTCGCTGATGGGTCACGGCGCACATGACCATGACGATCCCGTGCGCGACCAGCAGTCCCTTTGACACAGCGTCCATCCGAACCTCCTCCGGGGAGCGCTCGTTCGCTGCCCTCCGAGTCGACCGTAGCCGAAGGATGCGCTGACGTGGCCCGCGCGCCAGGACGTCCTGGATCGCTCCATCCGGTCGATGACGGGGGCCAAGGGGGATGGATGGGATGAGAAGGCGGTCGCCCCCTGGCGCGACGTAGCTTCAGGTCGTCAATTGCAAATGCGGGCTCAAAGCCCAGTCAGGAGATCGACCGTGACTCATCCGACGCGAAGGGTTTGTGTGTGTGAGGTGCCCCCCGGGGGTCGGGCTGGGTTGACGGCGGGCGGACTGCTCTCGCCGTGGCGCCCCAGATTCCGTGGGACCCATCCGGCGGTGGCGTCGATCTCGCCCGCGGCGACACCTCACGAGTGTCTTGGTCTTCAAGGACTCCTGGACGGCGAGCCGATCGGTGCGCCGTCAAGGATGGGGGTTCAGAACTCAACCCTCGTGAGGCGTCGGGAGGGGCGAGGCCTCGGCCGCCGGTGGATGGGTCACGCGGGAAGTGGGGATCCACGGCGAGAGCAGACCGTGACCGTCAACCCAGCCCCTCCCTTCGTGTCACTTGGGGATCGATGGGGTGAGACTCGTTCTCGAGGACTCGTTCTCGAACCAACAAGCCTAGGCGCGGGCCTTCGCTGCCTTCGCCTCCAGCGCCCGGGCCGGCGGGAGGAGGCCCTCCGGCCTCAGCACCATCATCGCGACGAGGGCCACACCGAAGAGGAGCATCCGGTAGTCGCTGAAGGTGCGGAGCTTCTCGGGGAGCACGGCGAGGATGATCGCGCCGAGGATGACGCCGGGGATGCTCCCCATGCCGCCGAGCACGACCATGCAGAGGATGATCGCGCTCTCCATGAAGATGAACGACATCGGGTCGATGAACCCCTGCATGTGGGCGAACAGGAGGCCCGCGATGCCCGCGAAGCTCGCGCCGATCCCGAACGCCAGGAGCTTCGTCCGCGTCGTGTCGATGCCCATCGCCTGGGCCGCCAGCTCGTCCTCCCGGATCGCACGCCACGGGCGCCCCGTGCGGCTCAGGTCGAGGCGGCGCGCGACCACCGCGATCAGGATCGCGTACGCCACCGTGATTCCATGGGGAGGACTACGTCGACGTGGCCCGCGAGCCGACGAGACCGGCGAGATCCACCTGCCGGTTGCGGACCGGTCTGGAGACCACGGCCGGCCCTTGACCTCCCGCCGCGCACACCGGACACTGCCGGAGTCGCGTGTGCGAAGCACTTGCTTGGGTGCGGCCGTTGTTTTCGGCGTCCGGCCCCGTCGGGCTTCGGTTCGAGTGGGTTTCAGGATGAACTGCTGCTGCTCAAAGAGATCCTGCTCACGATGCTACCCGCCGGTAGGTGGGGCGTCTGCGCTAAACAACACACATTCACCGGGAGGAACGATGCTGGGTGCGGATCCGCTGATGCGACGGGTCATTCGGGCCACGTAGCGGCAACGGCC
>CAYFOA010000351.1:0-4402 GCA_964344575.1 uncultured Rickettsiales bacterium
GGAGATCAAGGCGGACCATGCTCGCGTCAAGCTGGGCTGGCGCGAGGACCTCGAGATCGACTTCGCCACCCTCGGCACCTTCGAGGACCTCCAGACCGGCCGCCGCCGCAAGCTGCACGCGCTGATCTGCACCGCGGGCCGGAGCCGCTACACCTTCGTCTGGCCCTGCCTGTCGCAGAGTCAGCAGGACGTCATCGAGGGGCTGGAGGCGGCCTGGGCCTTCTTCGGTGGGGTGTTCGCGGTGGTGGTCCCGGACAACCTCAAGGCGGTGGTCGAGCGGCCCGACGCGCTGAAGCCGCGGTTTTCGGTGGGCTTCGTGGAGTACGCGCAGTCGCGGGGCTTCGTCATCGACCCGGCTCGGGTACGTCGTCCGAAGGACAAGGCCCGGGTGGAGCGGTCGGTGCGCTACGTCCGGGACGACTTCTTCCGGGGCGAGCGGTTCGGGAGCGTGGTGGAGGCCCGGGAGTCGGCGCTGCGCTGGTGCCGGGACGAGGCCGGGGAGCGGGAGCACGGGACGACCCGGCGGAAGCCCCGGGAGCACTTCGAGCAGCAGGAGCGGCCGGCGCTGCTGCCCGCCCCCGTCGAGCCCTACGACCTGCCGGTCTGGACGAAGGCGACGGTGGGCCGGGACCACGCCGTGGTGGTGCACAAGGCCCTGTACTCGGTGCCCTACGACCAGCACGGCAAGAGCGAGCAGCTCGTAGTCCGGGCAGACCGGGCGACGGTCAAGCTGTACCGCGGCGCCGCGCTGCTCAAGACCCATGTGCGCGTCCAGCCCGGCGAGTCGTCCATCGATGCGCAGGACCTGCCCCCCGGCACCGCGGAGCTGGCGCTGCGGGACGGGGACTCGCTGCGCAGGCGAGCCGAGGCCTTCGGGCCCTCGGTGGGCGAGTACGCCCGTCGGCTGCTGGACGACCCCCGTCCCTGGAGCCGGATGCGGCAGGTCTACCGGCTGCTCGGCCTGGGCAAGCGCTACGGCGGCGCCCTGCTGCAGGAGGCTTGCGCCCAGGCCCTGGCCCTCGACGTCGTCGACGTGCCCCGGATCGACCGGATGCTGCAGCGCGGACTGCCCGGTCGACGGCTCCCCGCCCCGCCCCTGCCCCAGCTGCCGAGCAACGTCGTCGAGCTGCGCTTCGCCCGCCCCAGGCAGACCTGGGCACCCACGAGACCCCCTGCCCCCGGAGAGACCGATGCCCCCGCGTGACCCCAGCCCCGAGCTCCGCCAGGTGCTCAAGAGCCTCCGGCTCGGCAAGCTGCTGCCCACCCTCCCCGAGCGCCTGCGCCAGGCCCGAGAGCGCAGCCTCGACCCCGAGGACGTGCTCATCACCATCCTCAGCGACGAGGTCCAGCGGCGACGGCGGCAGCACCTCGCCCTGAAGGCCCGCAAGGCCGGACTCGACCCCAGCTGCGTCTTCGAGGCCTGGGACGAGGGCGCTCGGATCACCTACGACCGTCGCCTGCTCGACGAGCTGCGGACGCTTCGCTTCGTGGAGCACCACCACCACGCCCTGCTCATGGGGCCCGTCGGCGTCGGCAAGACGATGCTCGCGCACGCCCTGGGCCACCTGGCCGTCCGCGCGGGGATGTCGGTGCACTGCGAATCGGCCGACAAGCTCCTGCACCGGCTCAAGGCCAGCCGGCTCGACGACAGCCACGACCTGGAGCTGCGCCGACTCGTCGCCGTCGACCTGCTCGTCATCGACGACTTCGCCCTGCGGGCCCTCGACCCCACGGAGACCACCGACTTCCACGAGATCGTCACCGCCCGGCACCGCCGCGGCTCGATGGTGGTCACCAGCAACCGGGACCCGTCGGAGTGGCTGGCGCAGCTGGCAGATCCGCTGCTGAGCCAGGCGCTCGTGGACCGCTTCTCGAACAACGCCTACGACCTGGTGATCGAGGGGGAGTCGTACCGGAAGCGGGAGAAGCCGGTGCTTCCGGCTGCGTAGCCCTCGCCGCCCGAGGCTGGCCCCGCCGGCGCCGAGCGCGTCAAGGGGGCCGTGTCGCTGGTCTCCCTGGCGGCCAGGGCACTTGCGCCAGCCTCAGCAAGTCGGCCTGCCCCAACACCCAGGCTCCAAGCCCGCTCCCGCACCACCCCCTTGACCCGCTCGGCCCGGCGGGCCCTGGGGAACCGCGGGCGAGGGGCGGACGGCGCTCCGCTGGGGGCGCCGGACTCCGGCGGGGGTGGTCCCATGATCGTGGCGCGCGAGGGGGTCCCATGATCGTGGCGCGCGGCGGGCCCCAGTCGGAGGAGGGTGGTCCCATGATCGTGGCGCGGGGGTGGTCCGATCATCGTGGCGCTTGACAGCGGGTGCGGGGGAGAATAGGGCTCCGACGGGACCGACTTCGAGGCGGGGACGTGATGCCGACCGCAACCAGCGCGACGAACGGACGCCTCCTGCCGGGCGGATGCAAGCTGGTCGTGTTCGGGGGACGCCGACGTCAGGCACTCGTCATGGCTCCCGGAGGCGCTTCTGACTCTGCAGAGTTGATCGGCCGCTGGGCGGACGGGGGATTCGGCCAGGTCATCGACTCAGGCGACACCCGGCCTCTGTGGTTCCTCGCGACGAATCCGAAAGCGCGCATCCGTGACCCCGTCCGGTGGCTGATTCGGGCAATCCTGGTGCTTGCCGAGCTGGGAGCCTTCGGTGAGGCTCGTGGCGTCACGGCGGGCGAGCTGTTCCCCACCTGTCGCCTTCCCGCGGATTCGAAGCCTCAGCCGGGCCTCTACAGCTCGACCGAGAGCCTCGAGGCCGCGTGGCTCCGCGCGATGCGTGACCGTGGTGGCCGTCACATCTTCGGGTTCACCGGCTCCCTCGCGGAGCCGAGGAACGCGTTCTTCCTCCGCTTCGCGCGCGAGCAACTCCACGTCGTGGATGGTGACATGCCTGCCACGCGGGAGCTCCGCGACAGGGTGCAGGAGATCCTCAGCGACTTCGGAGACTCCATCGCCGAGGAAGCGAAGGAACTGGGCGGAATCGACGCCACGGGAGAGACGGCAGCGAGCGCTGCACCGGCAGCAGGAGCCGCCGCCTCCGTCGCGTCGATCGCCGACACCAACGATGACTCGGAGCGGACTGAGCACGCCGCCGCGTCCGGCGGGATGGCGAACCCTGACGAGGGCCGGGCCTCACCCGACGCGGCCGAGGCTGACGCGGAGCCCCCGGCTTGGCCGGTCGCCGCCCGCCAGCCTCGACGACCAGCGCGACGGAGCACCCCGCCGACCATCGGAGTCATCGGAGCGGCGGTGATGGGGATGCTCGCGCTGGCGGCGGTGTGGTCGATCCTCTCCCAATCCGGGACCGGCGACGTCATAGCCGCGGTCCTGGCCGAGCCGTCTGAGTCCGACGATCTCCTTGTCCGTTTCATCGCCCCCGACGGCGCGACCATCCAGGTCGACGCCCTCCCCGGCTCTGCCCCGTTCGGCGTCGTCATCGAGGAGGAGTCGGCATCCCAGCGCCCGCGGTGGGCGGCCGTGGGTACCAACAGCCCCGAGGGTCCCCCCAGCGAATTCCGGCTCTACAACCTGGAGTCGGTGCCGCCCGAGCGGCGGTATGCCTTCGAGTTCTTCGAGCCGAGTCCCGAAGGCGGGTGGGCCGGCCGCGCGGGACGCTTCGGGTTCCGCGGGTACGCGCTCCTCCCTTCCGCCGACGAGGCCGGCGACCCCGAAGCGGTCGTCCTAGTCGCCGACGACACCCACGCCCCAAGCTGGCTCCTAAGGCTCGACGAGTCGGGAGGCGTCGTGGGCCGCCGGTTCCACGCCGGCAGTCTCCACCACTTCGCGCTCCTTCCCGACGGCAACGCCGCCCTCGGGGGCTGGGCGAACCGGCTCTGCAGGTCGCCCCACGAGGTGCCGTGCAGTTCGCCGGGCGTGGTCTGGCTGGGGCCCCCTCCCGCGGACGGCGAACTCGCCGAGTTCCCGCCGGCGTGCAGTCGACTGCCAGCGGCTGGCAACGTGCTCGGGTGGGTCGCCACACCGGCGACGGCGGAGGTCCGGGGCGTCCGCGCGGTCCGGGGAGAGCACGCGTCGGCGGAGGTCTACCTCATCGACCGGGAGGACGAGGCGTGCTGGACTCGCTGGGTGGTGTCGATGGACGGGGAGGCCTGGCTTCGGGGCCAGGCTGACGCGTGTCGCGCTGGGGCGCGTCTCGAGCAGATCGAAGGTCCACACGAGGCCCTCTGCGAGGCATGGCACCAGCTCGGTGACTCCGACCAAGGACGCGCGCGCTGAGCATCGACCGTCGTCAAGCTCGGGCGACGAGCGTCACTCCGACTGACGGCGCGCTCCGGCCTCCGGAGGGCCCCCCGCCCACGACTCGTATCCCCCCGTCCACTCGATGAGCTTGCGTCGCAGGTCCGCCTTGCTCGGCAAGACGAGGCGGTACTCCCGAGCGTGGATGTT
>CAYFOA010000352.1:0-4313 GCA_964344575.1 uncultured Rickettsiales bacterium
ACGGGTAGACGACCGGGTTGGCGTCGTCGCAGTCGCCGGGGGCGTTGCCGTCGGTGCAGGCCGCCTCGCAGTAGCCGTCGCCGTCGTCGTCGTACGCGGTCGTCCCCTCGTCGGCGAGGCCGTCGCAGTCCTGGTCGGCGCCGTCGACGATCTCGGGGACGCCCGGGGCGACCCCCGCGTCCGCGTCGTCGCAGTCGGCGGGGAGGCCGTCGAGGTCGCCCGGGTCGGCGGCGTCGCAGACGTCCCACCCGTCGGCGTCGGCGTCGGGGGCGTCGTCGGCGCCGCCGTCGCAGTCGTTGTCGAGGCCGTCGCAGGCGACCTCCGCCGCGCCCGGGTTGACGCCCGGGTCGGTGTCCACGCAGTCGCCCGCGAGCCCGTCGGTGTCGCCCGCCTGGGCGGCGTCGCAGACGTCCCAGCCGTCGGCGTCGTCGTCGGGGGCGTCGTCGGCGATCCCGTCGCAGTCCTGGTCGATCCCGTCGCAGGCGCCCTCGGTCCGGCCCGGGTTGACGCCCCAGTCCGCGTCGTCGCAGTCGCCGGGGTCGCTGCCGTCGGTGCAGCCCAGCGCCGAGGTGCCTTCGCAGTAGCCGTCGGCGTCGTCGTCGTAGCCGGTGGTGCCCTCGTCGGCGAGGCCGTTGCAGTTGTTGTCGGCGCCGGTGGGGTCGCCGGTGCCCGCGCCGCCGTCCTCGGGGGCGCCGGGGTAGACGGTGTCGTCGGCGTCGTCGCAGTCCCCGGCGACCTCCGCGAAGCCGTCGCCGTCGTCGTCCGACAGCACCGTGCCGTCGTCGGCGAGGCCGTTGCAGTCGTTGTCGAGGCCGTCCGGCAGCTCCTCGGCGCCGGGGAAGACGGAGGGCTCGTCGTCGTCGCAGTCCCCGTCGCAGTTGGTCACCCCGTCGCCGTCCGCGTCCACGCAGGCGACGATCTCGAGGAGGACGCCGCAGGCCCCCGAGGCGCCCCGGTCGTCGGTGACCACGAGGGTCAGGAAGTGCTCCCCGGCGCTCAGGTCGAGGTCGAGGGTGGCGAGGCCGAGCTCGTCGACGTCGCCGGGGCCGAGGTCGCCGTCGACGGAGCTGGCCCAGGCGGTGCCGAGCTCGCCGAGCGGATCCTCGGCGTCGTCGAGCTGCGCGGCGGCGGACAGGGTGTCCCCTTCGAAGACGGATGCGCCGTCGTCGGGGGCGACGACGGTGCACGTCGGGGCGGTGTTGGCGGGGCGGACGACCTCGACGTCGACCTCGTCCTCGCCGCGCGCCCCGAAGTCGTCCCAGGCCGTCAGGGAGAGCGTGTGGGGCCCCTCGGAGAGGGCGGCCAGGGTGAGGGCGAGGTTGCCGTCGGAGCCGGCCGCGCAGGCGTCCGACGCGGGCGGGACTTCCTCGGTCGAGGTCCACAGCACGCCGTCGGCGCTGGACGTGAGGAGGACCTCGATCGCGGCGACGTCCTGCGTCCGGTCGGGGTCCTGGACCCGGGCGCACAGCTCCACCGGTTCGCCCCACGGGAGGGCCGCCCCCTGGACGGGCGCGAGGATGGAGGCGGCGGGGGCGCGGTTGTTGGTGGAGAGGCCGGCGTCGCTGCAGCCGGAGATCGAGACCAGCAGGCCGGCGGCGAGCAGGGACCGGCGGATCAGGGGCACCCGAGCTCGGACTGCAGCCACGAGCGCCGCAAGGTGAAGTAGTCAGCCACCTCCTGCGTCGCCCTGAGCCAGTCGGCTGCCGTCTCGTTGCGGTCGTTCGGGTCCTCGCCGACGGCGTCCGCCAGCACCTCGGACATCGCGGACACGAGGCGCGCGCCGTCGCCGCGGAAGAGCGGTTCGTCGGTCAGCTCGCAGATGCGGTCCAGGTAGGCCGCGCCGAAGACCTCGTCCCAGAGGGTCAGGTGGATGCCGAGGTTGCACCAGCAGGTCTCCGTCTCGCCGTCGAGGATCGTGCCGTTGAGCCACCACTCGTCCCACTCGAAGGAAGTGCACAGCGTGCTGTCTTCGGCGCTCCAGGAGCAGCCAAAGGTCAGGTCGAGGTCGTAGGGATAGACCTGCCAGCGCTCGCCGATCCCCGGCAGATGCTGCCGGGACAGGTAGAAGTTGTTGGTGATGTGGTCCTTGTTGCCGATCGCGGTCATCACCGCGAGGTAGTCCACGTACTGGTCGAGGTCGACGTGGGCGCGGGTCCGCTCGGTGCTCGTCTCGTTCAGCGCCGCCGAGGCGAGGTAGTCGGGCCACAAGGCGTCTTCGACGAGCGTCTCGAGGTCGGAGTAGTCGTCCGGGTCGCCGGTCTTCTTGTTGTAGACGAACCGCCACGCGTCCTCGTCGGGCAGCGGGGTCAGCGCGCCCGTCGGCCAGTCCTGCTGGACCTCGTACAGCGAGCGGTCCCGGTCGCGGCCGTTGTGTTCCAGGAACCGGCCCCCGATCCGCTCGACCTCCTGCATGAGCCCGTAGTACTCCCCGTTGATCTCGAGCCGGACGAACCGGGTCCGCGGTCGCGGCAGCAGCGTGCTTCGCTCGAAGGCATGGTAGCCCAGCCAGGTCCGCAGGAAGGAGGCGTCGTTGTACTCGGCCCGCAGGGTGACCTTCCGGCTGAACCCCGGGTGGTCCGCGTCTTCGGGGAACGTGATGCGGAACGACTTCTTCGGCCAGGCGCGGGAGGAGCCGCCGTAGAGCCGCATCGCTCCTCCCTCGTAGACGTCGTCGCCCACCGTCAGCGTGACCGGAGCCGCGAGGTCGCTCCAGGGCTCGTCGGCCATCGCGTCGAGGTAGTCGGGGTTGACGCTGACGTCCCACGAGGGGATCTCGTCCTGGAGGCAGAAGCCGTCGACGCAGCCCTCGCCCACCGCGCACTCGAGGTCGCCGGTGCACGCGCCGCAGGCGCCGTCCACGCACCCCTCCGCGGCGTCGCAGTCCTCGCCGTCGTCGCAGTCCGTCGAGCAGACGCCGTCGACGCAGCCGAGGCCGTAGGCGCAGTCGACCGGTCCGGCGGGGCAGGCCCAGCCCACGCCCCCGCGACCCTCGACAAAGGGCCGGGGCTCGTCCTGCGTCACCGGTTCGGCGGGAGCCTGGTCCGGCGCTTCGCAGCCGAACCCGAGGAGGAGCGCGCCTGCCAGGGCGGGGAACGTCCATCTACCCATGCTCACCTCCGGTCGATGACAGGAGAACGCCGGCAGGCATCCCGGCGCGGATTCCGCGATCAAAGGGTGAGGTCGAACAGGTAGAGCTGGAGCGTCGACCACGAGCCGGGGAGGTTGACCCAGGTGACGGCGCCGCTGTCGTGGCGACGCCAGTCGTCGTCGCGGCGGCCCCAGGCGACGGGGAAGGACATGCCGACGCGGACCTCCTGGGGGCCCGCGAGGACGGTCTTGTCGCGGTCGACGATCGCCATCTTGAAGCTGGTCGGGGAGGTCGTCTCGCGCCAGCCGACGAGGTACCACTCGGGGCCGCCGTCGGGGCCGACGCGGGCGATGAGGGGGTCGCGCTGGAGGCTGCCGTCGCCGGTGGTCAACCACGTCACGCCGCCGCCGATGGGGTAGCCGTCGAGATCGACCTCCTCGAGGCCGACGCCGTACGCGTCGCAGGCGGGGCGGTCTTCGGCGTTGAAGGCGACGAGGAAGGACTCGCCGAGGGTCGGCTCGGCGCGGCCGAGTTGGGCGTTGACGAGGCCGTTGCCGGCGCCGCAGCCGGGGTAGACGGCGCGGTTGGCGTCGGCCCAGGCGAGGATGCCGGGGGCGGGGAGGTCGTCGGAGCTGCAGACGGGGAGGAAGCGGTCGTGGAGGGGGTGCCAGGCGATCGCCTCGGCCATGGAGTGGGAGCAGCCCCAGCCGATGGGCGAGCCGATGACGGCGCCGCTGTCGTCGACGTAGGTGAGCTGGTCGCCGTGGTGGCCGGCGGCGTTCTGGACGGTGAAGTAGGCGGCGTAGCGGCCGTCGCCGTAGGCCAGGCGGACGTCGCCCATCTCGATCCAGCCGCTGTAGATCTGGGGCGTCTGGCCGGAGACGACGTTGAGGTTGGTCGACCACAGGAGGCCGCCGCCGGCGTCGTGCTTCTCGAGCCAGAGGGTGTCGTCGCCGGTGGTGGGGTCCTCGCCGAGGAGGAGGACGGCCCAGGAGCCGTCGTCGTGGGCGACGACGCCGCGGACCTCGAGGCCGGGGAAGGTGACCTGCCCGGACCACCACTGGCTGCCCCAGGGGTAGGAGAGGACGTGCCCGTCGCCGCCGGCCCCGGTGTAGCCGACGAGCCAGGTGAGGTCGTCGTAGAGGTCGTGGTGGGAGCGGGGGGACAGGCCGGCCGTCTCCCAGGTGCCGTACGTCGACCCGGAGGCCTGGGCGGCCTCGGGGAG
>CAYFOA010000353.1:0-4294 GCA_964344575.1 uncultured Rickettsiales bacterium
CGCCGGGTCGGCGGCGGGATCGCCTCCCGCGTGAGGCGCGCGGCGATGCGGGTGGTGCCGTCGCCTCCCTCGTCGGCCATGCCGAAGATCCGACGCACGATCTCCATCTGCGGCCAGGTGTCGTCGGTGACAACGAGGCGACCGTCCTGGACCTCGTAGCCGTAGGGAGGCAGCCCGTAGACCCATCGTCCCTTCGCCGCCTGGGCGCGCATGCCCCGGACGACGTTCGCCGACAGCTCCTCGGAGTACCGCTCGGCGAGCCACGCGAGGATCGGGCGGATCAGCTTGCGGATGGAGCGGTCGCTTCCGTCCTGCTCGGTCAGGGAGATGATCTCGATGTCGGCCTCGTCGAGCGTCGCCATCGCCCGCAGGCAGTCGAACATGTTCCGCGCGAGGCGGCTGAAGGCCCAGACGTAGACGCGGTCGATCCGCTCGACCGTGTGCCGATTCCGGCCCCGCATCGCTTCCCGCTGCTTCTCGGCTCGCCGGATCAGGTCGCGGTAGCTGGACCGCCTCTTGGTCGACCGACCGCTGATCCCCTCGTCGATGAACCAGTTCTCGGGCGGGATGGTCACCCCATCGGCAGCCGCGCGTCGCTGGATTTCGATGCGCTGCTGGTCGATGGACTTGTCCTGGCGGGGGTCGCTGCACCGCAGGTAGGCGGCTCCGATGATCTGCATGGCGTGGCCTCCGGGGGCTGGGACCCCAAGTTGACGTAATCCTGGGCGGGGATCTACGCGACCGCCTTCCTCAGCGCGGCCTCCAGATCGCCCAAGGTGAGGCAGGACGCCCACCCGACGAGGCACGGTGTGCCGGATTCGGTCAACTCCGGGCCGACGGTCGGGAGGCGTCGACGCGGCGTCTTCGTGGCCGTCTGCACGAGGTCGAGCACGGTCGCCAGCGTGGGCAGCTCGTCCTCGGCAAGGTGGCCACGAGCCCGCTCCTGGATCGTGCGCAGCCCGACGCCGAACGCGTCGTTGGCCGCGGCGACGGCGAGCGGGCCGGCCTGATGCCCCGGCACCCACAGGCGTAGCGTCCGGACGGGGGCGACGAAGAGGTTGCCCGCCGGCCTCATGCCCTTCGGTCCCATGATCTCCATCCAGGCGAGCCCACGTGGGCAAGCGAAGGTCGTGATGCAGGAGTGCCCGCTGCGCAGGTCGGCGTCGAGCAGGTCGAGGGTGGAGTCGTCGAGGCTCGGGGCCAGGTTGGCGGCAGTCATGGTCGTCTCCAGGAGCGGGGAACGCCCTGTCGCACGGCGACCGCTCGGGTAGAATCTACTCACACGGGTTGATTCATGCAAGCCCTTGTGAGTAGATTCCACTCACAGGAGCAACGACCCATGACCGACTCGAACGCCGACGCCGTCGACCTCTCCAGCATCATCGGGCGCATCGTCGCCGCGCTCCGCCGCGAGCAGGGCGTGTCCCAGGCGACGCTCGCGGCGCGCATGAGCTGGGACCGCAGCCTGCTCTCCCGCATCGAGGCGGGGCGAAACACCGCCACCATCGACAACATCTTCGAGCTGGAGGAGGTGTTCCTGGTCGACGGGCTGATCGAGGGCCACGGGGCCCTGGTGGCGCTCACCAGCCGGGTCGCCCACGAGGCGAAGCGGAGGGGGCTACGACCCGTCGTTGGGCGAGTCGCCCGCCCCGAGGGCCAGCAGAGCGTCGAGCTCGCGACCCTCGACAGGATCGTCGCCCGCATCGTCGACGACTTCCTTCTCGACCTCCGCGTCGACCACGCAGGCCCCCGACGATGAGCCCGGAGCGCGAGATGCCTGACCCCCTCCCCGATGTCGTCTGCCACGCCTGCCGCGCCGCGGTGTGGCGCGAGCCGCGTGGCGTGGCAGGAGCCGCGTGGCAGGGTGGCAACCCGCTGACGCCGGGCCTGTTCGCGTGGCAGGCGTGGCGGCCGCCACGCCCCGATCTGGCAGGACACCGCCGATCACCCCCACCTCTGCCACGCCGCGCCGCGCGGACGTGGCAATCCACCCCAAGGGCCACGCCATGACCTCGTCCGCAGCCACCGATCGCAGGTTCTCACCACCCCTGGTGCGGCTCACGCTCACCCTCGGCCCCGAAGATCGCCGCGCCGTCGCTCGCCTCGTGGCTCGGAGCGGCGCCGCGAGACGCACGGATGGGATGCGCGACCTGGTCGCGCGGCTCGCGACGTGCAGCAATGCCGTCCGGGACCGGCTCCTCTCCGCCTCGGTGCCACCGCTGCCCGCCGACACCTCCGAGTCGCGACGCCTCGACCTGCGGCTGGCCGCGAGCGACCGCGCGGCCCTTGACGAGTGGTGCGCGGGCGAGCTGCGCCCGCAGGACGCGCTGCGGGCGGCGCTGCACTCGCTCGGGGAGGACTCGGTTCCAACGAGGGAGCTCGGCTATCGGGCGGACCCGGTCGCGGCGGCCCCGCCCCCCACGGCGCCGGCCACCACCGCCGAGCCGGAGGCCGTCCTGCGCCCGGACCGCCGACACTCCTCGCCACAGCCTCCCAGGCATCGGGAGCGCCCTCGCGCGGCGGCCCCGCCCCCCGACCGGCCCGAACCGAAGGCGCCCCGTCGAGCGAAGCGTCGTCCGCCCCCGGCAGAGCCGACGAACGCGTGGTGGCTGCCCTCGAACGAGGCCCCGGAACCGTGGCCCCCGTCCCCGCGGCGGATCCCCAAGGTCGAGGTCGCGAACAGCTGGGAGACGCGGTCGCTCCTGCAGCGCCTCAAGTCGGGCCGGGAGCCGATCCAGTTCGCCGAGGCGTGGACCGACGAGGTCCAGGATGCCGTCGAGGATCTCGTCGAGGTGCTGAGCAGCGGCGACAGCGTCACCGTCGTCGTCGGCTACCGTCGCAGCAAGTGGGAGGAGCTCGACGAGGACGGCGACCGGATCGCTGCGGGGATGAGCTGGGAGCTCGTCCCGGTCCGTCGCCCGAAGTCGGTCGCGCACGACATGCTCGTCTCGGCTCACGCCGCCGGGGGAGTCGATCTGGAGGGGCGGGTCCACCGCATCGAGGACGAGACCGGCACGGGGGCCATCGTCGAGCTGGTGGCGACGGGGCCGTTCTGACACCATCGGCAACGGGCTCGGGGTGGGGGTGGACTCGCTGCTCCCGTTGGAATCTCCCGCGAGGTCGCCGTCGTCCCCCAGCCGGAGGAAGGCCGCCCATGCGCTTCGGACTCATCGCCCGTTCCCAACAAGCCAGATTCCGAGCCACGCTCCCGGCGGCGGCGCGCACGCCCACCGACGACAAGGGCCGGCGACACGGCCACCTCCTTGCGTGCGGGCACGAACACGAGAACCTGATCCCCGAGCTCCGCGGCCCTGGCGGCGCCGTCGACGTGTTCGCCACGCGGGGTATCAAGTGGTGGCGAAACGGCCGCAGCGGCGATCAGCCTGGCGTACAGGGACCGACCCGGAACCTCGCCAGCTCGCAGATCGCGTGCGTCAACTTCCTGCTCCCCCTGGCCCGCGACCCCGGGGCGCTGCTCTCGTTCATCCGGCTGATCGATCCCGCGGTCATCGCCGTCGAGCCGATCCCCGATCCGCAAGGAGCGGCGGCGGAGCTGGTGGAGTTCGAGTGGGTGGGCTGGAGCGCCCCGATAGAGGGCGGCCGGCTCTCACGCGGAGCGATGCAGACCAGCGCCGACGCCGTTGTCCTCGGCCGCACGGCAGGCGGTGTTCGCGCCTTCGTCTTCGAGTGGAAGTACTGCGAGGAGTACCTGCGCCCCAGCGACAAGGGAGCGGGGTCGTCGGGAGACACCCGGCGCCGACGCTACCAGGGTCGCTACGCCGCTCCGGACTCGGCATTCCGGGGCGACGTGCCCCTCGACGAGTTCCTGTTCGAGCCCTTCTACCAGCTGATGCGACTCCGTCTGCTTGCTGACGAGATCGAGCGGTCCGGCTTCGGCCCCGGCATGACCATCGCCGACGCGCGGGTTGTGGTGGTCTGCCCCGCTGCGAACCGCGACTACCTGCTGGCGGTGAGGTCCACGCCGCTGGCCAAGCGCTATCCGTCCTTGCCGACCGTCGAAGCGATCATGCAGGCGACCCTGCGGCAGCCCGACGGCATCCAGGTCGCCTCGTCGGAGGCGCTGGTCGCGGGCCTCCGCGCTTGCCCGCAGGCCGCCAGTCTCGCGCCCTGGCTCGACTACCATGCAGCCCGATACGGATGGTGAGTGGGAGAGTTCGTGGACCTCGTTGACCCGCTCCGTGAGGTGCTTGTCGATGCTCTGTCGCAGGGCACCTGGACGGAGATCAAGGCGGACCATGCTCGCGTCAAGCTGGGCTGGCGCGAGGACCTCGAG
>CAYFOA010000354.1:0-4219 GCA_964344575.1 uncultured Rickettsiales bacterium
CGTCGTCCGCGGAGTCGTCGTCGTCCGCGGAGTCGTCGTCGTCGTCCGCGGAGTCGTCGTAGTCCGCGGAGTCGTCGTCGTCGTCCTCCGTCACGTCGTCGTCGTCCATCGGCGCCTCGTCGGCCGGCGGCGGGCAGGCGACCAGGAGCAGGAGGCAGGGGAGGAGGACGCGGTGCGGCATGACGCCGGTATCGGTGCGATCGGACCGATCTTGACCGGTCGCTCAGCGCCGGTTTCGTCTCCGGAATCGGGACAAAACGGCTGATGAGGAGGCTCAGCGCCGGTTTCGTCCCGGTTTTAGAGACAAAAGGGCCGCTGAGGCGTTGGGGGCGCCGGTCAGGGGGCGAAGGCGAGGCGGCCGTCGCCGGGGGGCAGGGACAGCCCGCCTTCGCGGCCCCGAGCGCCCGCGTAGGCGAGGCGTCCCTCGATCCGGGCAGGGTCGACGAGGGTCAGTTCGCCAGGCGTGACGTCGTGGGGGAGGTGGGCGAGGTGGGACCGGAGGTGGAGGACGGCGGCCTCGTAGCGGCTCGGGAGCACCGGCGCCGGCGGCTTCCGGAGGACGAGGACCCAGGCGCAGACGAGGCCGTACCAGCCGCCCACGAAGAGCGGGAGCGCGGCGAGGGCGAGGACCTCGAACGACCCCATCGGGACCTCCGGGAACACGCTAGACGGGACCGCGCGCCCCCCCAAGGCTGATACGCTCCCGCTCCCCATGAACGACGCGCCTCCCGTCCTCCCCGAGTGGGCCGACCGCCTCCGCGAGCGCTACATCGCGGGCGCGTCGTCCCTCTTCGTGCTCCACGGCAACATCCACGACCTCGTCGCCTGGAAGGGGGGCTGGGTGACGCTGCGGCAGTTCCTCGCGGGGATGCTCGGCCGGACGAAGGAGATCGTCTCCTTCTACGACGTCGCCTCGGGCCTGCAGTTCGCCGACCGCGAGATGGAGCCCCCGTGGCGCCGCCTCATCGACGCCCGTCGCATGCTCCAGGGCCGCGCCACGCTCCCCGAGGCGCTCCCCCGCGACCCCTACCGGCTGTTCCCGTACATCGAGACGTTCCTGTGCGACATCAACGCCAAGGGCGCGTTCGTCATCGAGTACGCCGAGACGGTCATCCCCGACGGCGACGTCAGCTTCATGGGGGAGCAGGACCGGGCGATGCGGGTCACGCTGCAGCGCTGGTCGTCGGACCCCGAGGTCCTCGCCACGGACAACATCATCATCCTCGTCACCGAGAACCTCGCGAACCTCGACCGGACCGTCCGCTCCGCCCCGGGCCTGACCCCGATCGAGATCCCGCTCCCCGACGAGCCCACCCGCGAGGGCTTCATCGAGGACGTGCTGGAGCGGGAGGGGAAGGTCGGCATGTCGGCGGGCCGGATCGCGGCGTTGACGGCGGGGCTGAACAACTTCCAGCTCGAGGCGGTGGTCCGCGAGGCGCGGATGAAGGGGGACCGGCTGACTCCCGAGGCGATCTCCCGCATCAAGCGTCAGGCGATCGAGCAGGAGTGCTTCGGGCTGGTCGAGTTCGTGGAGACGGCCCACGACTTCTCGGTCGTCGGCGGCATGGACGAGATCAAGAAGTCGCTCAAGCGCGTCATCCAGGCGATCAAGAAGGGCGACCGGGCGCGGGTCCCGATGGGGATCCTGATCGTCGGCCCGATGGGGACGGGCAAGAGCTTCATGATGGAGGCGTTCGCGAACGAGGTCGGCATGACGACGCTCAAGTTCAAGAACTTCCGCGACAAGTGGGTCGGCTCGACGGAGGGGAACCTCGAGAAGATCCTCAACGTGGTCAAGGCGCTGGGGAACACGCTCGTCATCATCGACGAGGGCGACCGCAGCATCGGCGGACAGTCGGGGAGCGGCGAGGGGGACGGCGGCGTGGACTCGCGCGTCACCGCCCGCCTCAAGGAGTTCATGTCGGACACGTCCCACCGCGGCTCGATCCTCTTCGCGATGATGACGAACCGCCCCGACAAGCTGGACGCCGACATGAAGCGCCCCGGCCGGTTCGACCTGAAGATGCCGTTCTTCCCCCCGCAGGACGACGCCGCCCGGATCGCGATCACGAAGGCGCTCCTCAAGAAGAACAAGATCAAGCACCGGATCGACGACTACCCCGGCTTCTGCGAGCACATCCAGGGCATGACGGGGGCGGAGATCGAGGCGATCCTGCTGACCGCGATCAACTTCGCCGAGGACCGCGGCAGCGCCACGGTCCACGACGAGGACCTCGTCGCCGCAGCGGACGACTTCATCCCGTCGCGCGACCAGGCGATGCTCAAGTACATGGAGCTCCTCGCCGTCTTCGAGTGCAGCAGCCGCTCGATGCTCCCCGACGCCTACAAGGCGATGACGACCGCCGAGCTCAACGCCGAGCTGCGTCTCCAGCAGGGCCGGCTGCTCAAGCCGTAACGGGCAGGTGCAGATCGAGTGGTCGTGGAGCCGAGGCCTCTCCCTGGCGTGGTGCGTCGGCTACTTCGGCTTCCACTACCTGACCGGGGCGACGTCCGGGGACCTCGTCCTGATCCTGGGCTGGTACATCGTGCCGATGACGTTGATCTGGTTCCCCGACGCGATCGGCGGCTACACGGGCTTCGCCGGCGCCCGGCCCCTGATCACCAAGGAGACCCCCGGCTGCATCGTCGCGTTCCTCGGCTGGGCGCTCCTCTTCGCCCCGTGGTGGTATCCCGCGCTGATCCGGCTGATTCAAGGCGAGCTATGAGGCGAGGGCCAGAAGCCAAATCGTCACGCAAACCGTGACAAGACGGCCGCTGGCACGCACCAGGAGCGGATCCGTCACGGTTTCCGTGACAGATCCGGCGCTGGCGCCCGGCTCACTGCTGGTTCTGCGGGACCCCATCGCAGATGTCGTAGTAGTCGCCCTTGTCGGCGACGAAGATGTGGATGGCGAGCTTCGTGTTCGTGGGGCCGTCGAACGCGCCCATGGAGATGCCGATCCAGTCGAGGTGCGGGGGGTCGAAGAACAGGGACGAGCCGCAGACCTTGCAGAAGCCGCGGTTGACCTTCTCCGATGACGCGTACCAGGTGACGTGGTCGCCGCCCTCGATGGTGACGTTCGCCTTCTTGACGTCCGTCCCCGCGAGCACGTGGCCGCTGTGCTTGCGGCACTTCGTGCAGTGGCAGGCGTCGGGCCCGGGGAGGGGGCCGCGAACCGTGAACGTGACCGCGCCGCAGAGGCAGGAGCCGCGGTGTTCCTCCGTCACGGCCCGAGGTCCCACTCGAGGTACGTCGCCGGGCTCACGGGATCGGGCCGGACGCGGACCAGCCAGCCGTCGGGGGAGATCGCGAGCTTGCCGTCGCCGCTGACGGTCTGGAACGTCGAGGCCGGCCCGCCGGCGCCGGGGAGCAGCTCGATCACGTCCGCCGTCGACTCGATGTACATGTCGCCGTTGTAGTCGACCACGAAGTCCAGGATCGTCCCCGGCGCGGTGTGCACCGGCGTCAGCGCACCCGTGGACGTGTCGACCTCCGACAGCGTGTCGCCGATCGACAGGTAGAGCGTCTCGTCGGGGCCGAGCGCGACGCTCTCGATCCAGCCTGCGGGCGTCCCCACGGTGGTGACCGTGCCCGCGACGTCCACGCACGCGAGCACGCCATCGGCCCCCCAGTTGGGCACCCAGATGCAGCCCGTCGAGTCCATCGCGATCGACGCCGGGGCCATGTCGCAGTACGGGTTGTCCCACGGGCCCGCGCCGTAGCCGAGGTAGCCCACCCCCGAGAGCACGACCTCCGGCAGCAGAGGCGTGGCCTCGTACCCGACCCCCTGCGTGGACGAGTAGCCCACCGCCACGAGGCCGGTCAGCGGGTCGATGGCGACGCCGCTGATGTCGTAGTTGCTCGCGCCGTACAGGATCGTGTTCGTGCCCGTGCTGTCCATCACGTAGACGTAGTCGGGGCCGCTGATGATGGTCCCGAGGAGCGCGTTGCAGTCGGCGTCGAAGGCGATGTCCGTCACGCCGGTGGGGTCGTAGGTGTCGAGCGTGGACACGTCCGGGTGCGTGCAGGACACCGGGGGGCGCCCGATGGGTTGCGTGCTGTCGTCGTCGTCGCCGGTGCTGTCGTCGTCGTCAGCGACGCTGTCGT
The DNA here is from genome assembly GCA_964344575.1 of uncultured Rickettsiales bacterium. Taxonomy (GTDB): domain Bacteria; phylum Myxococcota_A; class UBA796; order UBA9615; family UBA9615; genus JAAESI01. The sequence continues at coordinate 4,109 of CAYFOA010000354.1, forward strand.
CGTCGCCCGTCGTGCTGTCGTCATCGTCGCCGGTGCTGTCGTCGTCGTCCGTCGTGCTGTCGTCGTCGTCCGCGGCGCTGTCGTCGTCGTCCGCGGTGCTGTCGTCGTCGT
>CAYFOA010000355.1:0-4168 GCA_964344575.1 uncultured Rickettsiales bacterium
GGTCCGGCGGCGCTGCTGGCGCTGGCGCTGGTGTTCGTGCCGGCGGACGCGACGACGTCCACGGTGGCGGCGCTGCAGGTCGGGGATCTCGCCGAGCGTTCGGAGCGCGTGGTGCGCGCGCGGGTGACGTCGGTGGACTCGTACCGCGACCGGGTCGTGCGATCGGAGATCACGTTCGAGGTGCTCGAGGACCTGCGCGGTGAAGGCGCGGACGTCGTCACGATCGACCAGCCCGGCGGCTTGCTCGACGACGGCAGCGGGACGCTGGTGTTCGGCATGCCGCGGTTCGTCGAAGGCGACGAGGTGGTGGTCTTCCTGGGCGACGGACTGCTCGGGACGCGCGTGGTCGGCCTCGCCCAGGGCGCCTTCGCGGTGGCCGGCGACGGGACGCTGTCGCGCGATCTGTCGGGCCTGATGCTCGCCCGCGTGGGCGGCCGCCGGGCGCCGAAGGTGGTCCGCTTCCCGGCGACGCTGGGGGAGCTGCGGGGGGCGGTGGCGGCGGACTGACCTCGTTCGGTCGGGAGCGCCGGTATCCTCGGCGTCGGAGGAGGCCTGGACCATGCTCAAGAAGATCCTGATCGCCCTGGGGGGCGTCGTCGTCGCGTTGGTCGGCACGGCGCTGGTGTTCGTGTTCGTGCTCCGACCCGCGAACGTGCCCGTCCCGGAGATCGCGGTCGAGGGGACGGCGGCGCAGATCGCGCGCGGCGAGTACCTGTCGGAGCACATCGCCGGCTGCACGGGGTGCCACGCGGACGTGTCCCACGACCTGGTCTACCCGCGGCCCGTGGCGGGGACGCAGGGGCGGGGCGGGGGGCTCGACATCGGCCGGGACAAGGGGTTCCCGGGGCGGATCGTGTCGCCGAACATCACGCCCGCGGGGATCGGGGACTGGTCGGACGGGGAGATCGTGCGGGCGGTGACAGCGGGGTTGAGCAAGGACGGGACGCCGCTCTTCCCGATGATGAACTACCCGGCGTTCAGCAAGCTGGCGAAGGACGACCTGGCGGCGATCGTGGCGTACCTGCGGACGCTGCCGGCGATCGAGTACGAAGCCCCGGCGCGGGAGCTGGACCCGCCGCTGAACGTGATCGTGAGGCTGATCCCGAAGGAGCCGGCGCTCCGGGAGACGGCGCCGCAGCCGGGGGACGCGGACTACGCGGAGTACGTGGCGACGGCGGCGGACTGTGCGTCGTGCCACACGCCGATGGACGACCGCGGGCAGCCGTTGGCTTCGATGGCGTACGCGGGCGGGATGGAGTTCACGTTCGCGGACGGCAGCGTGGCGCGGGCGGCGAACATCACGCCGGACGAGGCGACGGGGATCGGGTCGTGGACGCGGGAGGCGTTCATCGCGAAGTTCAAGGCGTTCGAGCTGGAGCCGGAGCCGGTGGCGGCGGCGGGGGACGACGACGACTCGGCCGCCGGCGAGGCCGCCCCGCCCCCGCGGACGGGGTTCGTGTCGCCGCCGGTGAAGCCCGGCGAGTTCCGCACGGAGATGCCGTGGACGTCGTACGGCGGCATGACGGAGGAGGACCTCGGCGCGATCTACGACTACCTCATGGCCCAGCCGGCGGTGGACAACGAAGTCGAGAGGTTCAGCCCGGGGTAGAGGCAGCCATTCCACCTCCCCAAGGTCCGGCTGCCTCCAGCCCTCGGGACGGCCAGAACCGCCACCAGCCGGCCCAGCTCCCCCCGGTTCCGGCCGCCTCCAGCCCTCTGGACGGCCAGAACCGCCACCAGCCGGCCCAGCTCCCCCCGGTTTCGTCCGCCGAGGCCCTCCCGTCAACCCGACCTCGCCGGACACCTCCCCTCGTCGTCGTCGCGGTTGGGGGCATGTGGTCAACCCGGAGCCGAAGGCGGGAGGGTTGTCCAAACGGTGGGGTCAGGTCGGAGCGAAGCGGAGAGCTGTCCCTGCCGTGGCATGTCCCCGGCCGACAGCGACGGCGGTCCGGAGATCAGTGCCCCCCGGCGTCGTCGCCCACCTGCCCTGATGGACGATGCCCGGCCTGACGACGTCGCCCGGCGGACCGCCGGACGACGTCTTTGACAACCCTCCGGGTTGCCAACAGCCCGTTGGAAGACGCTGCGCGTCTCCCACATCGACCACAGCCGAGGCGACGACGATGAGTGTGGGAAGCCAGATTCGGTCGGGCGTTTCCGCGGAGACGGCGCCGACCGGACTGTCCCGGCTGCCCGAACTCGGGCGAGGTCGACGACCTCGGCCGGTTCAGGGCACCCTTAGGCGCCCCAGAGGGGGTGAGGTCGACGACCTCGGCGGGTTCAGGGCGCCTGGAGGTGCCCCAGGTGGGGTGAGGTCGACGACCTCGGCGGGTTCAGGGCACCTGGAGGTGCCCCAGGTGGGGTGAGGTCGACGACTTCGGTCGGTTCGGGGCGCCTGGAGGTGCCCCAGGTGGGGTGAGGTCGACGACCTCGGTCGGTTCGGGGCGCCTGGAGGTGCCCCAGGTGGGGTGAGGCGAGGTTGTGGCGTCCGGTGGGGACACAACTCGGGTGAGGTCAACGACCTCGGCGGGGTTGTGGCGTCCGGAGGGGACACAACTCGGGTGAGGTCGACGACCTGGTCGGGGTTGTGGCGTCCGGAGGGGCCACAAGTCGGTGGAGGTCGCCGACCTCGGCGGGTTTGTGGTCCGGAGGTGCCACGAGTCGGGTGGGGCCGACGACCTCCGGCCGGCCGCCCGAAGGCCCCACGTCCCCTAGTCGTCATCCACGATCTGCAGCGTCCCCCCCGGGCCGGGGCGGAGGCCGGCTCGTCCGACGGCGGACGCGTCGAGGGTGTGGAGCAGCGACGGGACCTTCCTCAGGACGGCGCGCCGCTCGGCGGCGGAGGCCTCCTGCCAGCGGGCCAGCGCCCGGCGCTCCTTCTCGAGGGCCTGCCGCTCAGCGTCCAGGGCGGCGACGCGGCGCAGCTCCGGGGCGAGGCTGCGGAGGTCGGCGGCGCGGTCGGCGAGGTCCTCCCAGGCGCCGGTGTTCCAGCCCGCGACGACGGCCGCGGCGGACGGGCGGACGATGGCGGGGGGGGCCCACTGGGCGGACGGGTCGTCGGGCGCGGGGCGGGTCCGGGCGGGGGCCGCGAACTCCCAGCGGAGCGTCGCCGTCGCCCGTTCGGAGCCGAACTCGGGGGACTCCAGGTCCAGCGAGACGAGCCGGACCACGCGCGGCTGGCGGTAGAAGGCCTCGAGGAACGGCGGCAGCTCGGCGCGGTCGCCCGTGACGGTGAGGGCGGCGGCGACGACGTCGAACGCCTCGCCCCCTCGCGGCGTCCCCAGCCGGAACGACGACGCCTCGAGCCCCGACGCCTCCGCGAGCTGCTCGAGCGACGCGCGCACGACGACCTCGTCGTCGGCGGCGAGGAGGTGGACGCGGCGGTCGGCCGACGCGGCGCGCTCGCGCTCGAGGGCGGCGACGAGCTCGGGCTCGCGGTCGAGGTAGGCGGACGCTTCGTCCCAGCGCTCGGTGACGGCGGTGTGGGCGGCGTCGATGAGGCGCCCCTGCCGGAGCGCGGGCCGGGCCAGCGCGGTGATGGCGGTCCCTCCGAGGGCGGCGATGACGCCGAGGACGAGGGCGGGCCGGACCCAGGCGGGGAGGGGAGGGGCGTCGGACACGGGGGCGGTTTGTAGCACGGGGTCCGGAGGGCGGGCCCCGCACCGGGGCCGCGGTGGCATACTCCGTCGCCGTGACGACGTCCCCCGAATCCAGCCTCGTGGATCGCCTCCTGACGGGGGAGCTGCGGGCGCTGTCGCGGCTGATCACGCACGTGGAGGAGGGGCGCGGGGACGTGCTCGCGCTGATGGAGCGGCTGTGGCCGGCGCGGGCGGGGGCGCGGGTATTGGGCGTGACGGGGCCTCCGGGGGCGGGGAAGTCGACGCTCGTGGACCGGGTGATCGCGCGCCACCGGGCGTCGGGTCGCCGGGTGGCGGTGCTGGCGGTGGACCCGTCGTCGCCGTTCACGGGGGGCGCGATCCTGGGCGACCGGATCCGGATGCAGGCGCATGCGGCGGACCCGGGGGTGTTCATCCGCTCGCTGGGGACGCGGGGGCACCACGGGGGGCTGACGCGGACGACGCGGGAGGCGGCGATCCTGTGCGCGGCGGCGGGGTTCGAGCGGATCGTGATCGAGACGGTCGGGGTGGGCCAGACGGAGCTGGAGGTG
>CAYFOA010000356.1:0-4161 GCA_964344575.1 uncultured Rickettsiales bacterium
ACCCGGCGGCGTTCACATCAAGTACGGCGCGAGCGGTTATCACGGCCATGCACCCCCCGGCCCTCCGTAGGCGCCCTGGTCGTTGGTCGTGCCGTCGACGTCGTCGAAGGCGCTCGCCGGGTTGCCCGCGTCGATCGAGGGGGAGCCTGAGCCGAGCGTGAGGTCGTCGTTCGTGCAGTCGCCGTCCGTCGACGCCGTCGTGAAGAGCGGGTTCTGGGCGATGTTGTTGTCCGAGCCGCTCAGGTCCGTCGTGTAGTAGCCGCCGAGGCTGTTGCCGAAGACGTTGTTGTACGACCACAGGTCCACGTTGACGATGCGGACGCCGTAGCCCGTGTTGTTGCTGATGATGTTGTTCCGGAACACCCCGTCGAACACCCGGACCGTCGACGGGCGCAGCGTGTGCGTCCCCTCGTTGTCGAAGAACGTGTTGTTCGTCAGCACCGGCTCCGCGAAGAAGATGAAGACTCCCGCCCCTTCCTTGCCCTCGTTCGCGCAGAACAGGTTGTTGAACACCTCCGTCACCCCCGTCGTCGTGTGCAGCATCAGGCCGCCGCCGTCCTCCGCGGCGAGGTTCTCGCTGAACTCGTTCTGGGCCACGAAGCCGCTGAAGTCCGTGATGTAGGCGCCCCCGCCGTCGTCGCTCGTCTCGTTGTCGACGAACGTGTTGCCCGTCAGGACCAGCCCGCCGGCGCCGTCCTGGTTGACGTACAGGCCGCCGCCGTCGCCGCCGCCCGCGAGGTTGCCCGAGAAGACGTTGTCCGTGACCGTCGCCACCGCGAAGTCGACGTGCGCCCCGCCACCCACCAGCGCCGCCGTGTTGTCGACGAACGTGTTGCCGTCCAAGACCACGCCGGAGCCGCCCGTCGCCGCGAGGCCGCCGCCGTTGAAGACCGCCTGGTTCCCGTCGAACACGCAGTCCGCCACCGTCGCGCCGCTGCCGTCGATCAGGACCCCGCCCCCGCTCACCAACGCCACGCCGCCCGTCACCGTGAACCCCTGGAGCAGCGCCTCGGTCGTCTGGCCGCCCGCGATTGTCACCACCGGGCCCGTGCCGCCGCCGTCGATGGTCGTCTGGGACGCCCCCGCCTGGCCGATCACGCGGATGTCCTCGCCGGACGCCGGCCACACCGGCCGCTCGCTGTAGGCGCCCGTCCCCGGCTGGACCCAGATCGTCTGGCAGCCGTTGGTCACCGCCTCGTCGATGCCCTCCTGGATCGACGTCCATGGCGCCCCCAGGCTGCCGTCGCTGCTCCCGCCGAACGTGTTGTCGACGTACTTCGGGCAGTCGCCGTCCGCGCAGTCGAGGTTCCCGTCGCCGTCGCTGTCGAACGCCTCGCCGATGCCGAGCTCGCCGTCGCAGTTGTCGTCCTCGCCGTTGCAGATCTCCGTCGCGGCCGGGCTGACGCCGATGTCCGTGTCGTCGCAGTCGCCCGCGCAGACGCTGTACGTGTCGCCGTCGCCGTCCACCGTCTCCAGCGTCGACGCGTCGCAGTCGTTGTCCCCTCCGTCGCAGACCTCCTCGTTGCCGGGGAAGTTCAGCGCGTCGACGTCGTCGCAGTCGGCGCACTCGAAGCTGCCGTCGCCGTCGAAGTCGTCCTCGCCGGGGGACGCCGACGTCGCCTCGTCGCAGTCGTTGTCCGCGCCGTCGCAGACCTCGACGTTGCCGGGGTAGTTCGTGTCGTCGGCGTCGTCGCAGTCGAGGCAGCTGAGGCTGCCGTCGCTGTCCCCGTCCACCTCGCCGGCGCCGTCGAAGTCCGCGCTGCCGTTGCAGTCGTTGTCCTCGCCGTCGCACAGCTCGAGGTTGCCGGGGAAGTTGAGCGCGTCGGTGTCGTCGCAGTCCGCGCAGAACGGGGAGCCGTCGCCGTCGCCGTCCGCCTCGTCCGCGGGGAGGCTGCCGTCGCAGTCGTTGTCGACCTGGTCGCACACCTCCGTCGCGCCCGGGAACGTGGCCGCGTCGCCCTCCGCGCAGTCGCCCGGCGTGTCGCACGCGGTGAAGCCGTCGCCGTCGAAGTCGCCCGTCTCGTCCGTGTCGGAGTTGCAGTCGTTGTCCTGCCCGTCGCACGCCTCGACGTTGCCGGGGAAGTTGAGCGGGTCGGCGTCGTCGCAGTCCACGCAGCCGGGGGAGCCGTCGCCGTCGCCGTCGTTCTCGTCGGCCGGGATCGTGCCGTCGCAGTCGTCGTCGATCCCGTTGCACAGCTCGGTCGCGGCGGGGTTGATGTCGACGTCGGCGTCGTCGCAGTCGACGCAGCTCAAGAACGAGTCGCCGTCGGCGTCCGTCTCGCCGGCGGGGTCGGCGTCGGCGAGCCCGTTGCAGTCGTTGTCGCGGCCGTCGCACAGCTCGGGGAAGCCGGTGCCGACCGTGGCGTCCGCCTCGTCGCAGTCGCCCTGGCAGGGGACCTGGCCGTCGCCGTCGGCGTCCGCCTCGTCCTCGGGGAGGCCGCCGTCACAGTCGGTGTCGAAGCCGTCGCAGAGCTCGACCGCGGCGCCCGGGTTGACGGTCGCCTCATCGTCGTTGCAGTCGTCCTCGCAGGCCAGGTAGCCGTCGCCGTCGGTGTCCGCCTCGCCCGCCGCGAGCTCCCCGTCGCAGTTGGTATCGAGCCCGTCGCACGCCTCGGCGTGGCCGCCCTCGTAGGCGTCGCCGTCGAGCGGCTCGCAGTCACCGTCGCAAGCGGTCTGGCCGTCGCCGTCGAGGTCCTGCTCGTCGTCGGAGAGCGACCCGTCGCAGTCCGTGTCGGCGTCGTCGCAGATCTCGACCGCCGCCGGATTCCGGCCCGCGTCGTCGTCGTCGCAGTCGTCGTCGCAGGCGAGGTAGCCGTCGCCGTCGTCGTCGTCCTCGTCGCTCCGGAGCTCGCCGTCGCAGTCGTTGTCGAGCCCGTCGCAGAGCTCGTCGGCGCCGAGGAAGGTCGTCGCGTCCCCGTCGTCGCAGTCGGTCCCCCCGAGGTCGACGTCCACCTGCCCGTCGCCGTCGAGGTCCCCGTTGACGAAGTTCGCCTCGAGCCGGACCAGCGCCTCGTAGGGCTGCCCGCTGTTCGGCGCGATGCTCAGGTGCGCGACGTCGGACACCTCGGCCGCTTCGTCGGGCGTCGTGAACCGGAAGGTCAGCCCGTACTCGGCCTCCCCCTCGAGCAGGAAGGGGACCTCGGTGACGAGCGAGAAGCTCGCGCCGCTGTCGAACGTGACGCCGCTCAGGTTCTGGTCGCCGAGGAGCCGGTTCCGGATGGACGTCGTCTCCTCCACCTCCCCGGGGAGGAAGACGTCGCCGAAGTCGAGCGTCTGGTCCAGCGGCGAGATGCCCTCGCCGCACGCGGTCAGCAGGAGCAGGGCGGGGAGCAGCGCGCGTCGCATGGGGCGTATCCTAGACCACCATGTCGCGCCCCCCGTTCGATCCGTCCGCCCAGTCGTTGCTCCCGCCGCCGCGATTCGAGGACGAGGTGATCGACGAGCACAGCCGGACCGAGACCGTGCTCGTGGTCGATGACAACGAGACGATCCGGCAGCTCATCGCGCAGACGCTCCGGAACGCGGGCTACCGCGCGCTGGAGGCGGGGGACGGCGTGGTCGCGCTGGACCTCCTCAACACGCACGACGAGGTCCACCTCGTGCTCCTCGACGTCCGCATGCCCGAGGTCGACGGCATCGAGGTGTGCACCGAGATCCGCCGCCGGTGGGACTCCCTCAGCCTCCCCGTCATCTTCGTGACCGGCCTGTCCGACCGCGAGGCGCGCGTCTGGTGCCGGGCCGTCGGCGGGGACGAGTTCCTCACCAAGCCGATGGACGAGACCGAGCTCCTCATCCGCGTCGACAACCTGCTCAAGCTCCGCCGCTACCACCGCCGCATCGTCGAGCACAACGAGTACCTCGAGGCGCTGGCGGCGCAGCGCGGGCAGCAGGCGGAGGTCGCCATCGCCGAGGCGCTCCGCAAGGGCGTGGCGATGAAGCAGTCGATCGAGGAGATCCGGACGAAGCTGGCCGCGGCGGTCGAGACGCTGGGCGAGCTCACGATGGAGGTCGCCGCCGAGGAGGCGACGGCGAGGCGCCTCGTGGAGACCGTCGAGGCGCTGGACGAAGTCCACGCGGTGATGGCCCGCTTCGAGCCCTAGTCCGCCCTCATAGGTGAGATCTTAGGGGCGACCGCCCGGATGGACGGGGCACCCATCCCGT
>CAYFOA010000357.1:0-4153 GCA_964344575.1 uncultured Rickettsiales bacterium
ACGCCACAACCCCGCCGAGGTCGTCGACCTCCCCCGACTTGTGTCCCCTCCGGACGCCACAACCCCGCCGAGGTCGCCGACCTCCCCCGACTTGTGCCCCTCCAGGCGCCCTGAACCCGTCGAGGTCATCGACCTCACCCCCTTGAGGGCCCCTCCAGGCGCCCTGAACCCGCCGAGGTCGGCGACCTCACCCCTTCGAGGGCGCCTCCCGGTGCCCTGAACCCGCCGAGGTCGGCGACCTCACCCGCGCCAGGGCCCCTTCGGGCGCCCTGAACCCGCCGAGGTCGGCGACCTCACCCCACTGAGGGCCCCTTCGGGCGCCCCGAACCCGCCGAGGTCAGCGACCTCACCCCTGCCAGGGCCGTCGGCCCCCGGCGGACCTTCCCGGGGGTGCTCGCGCCGAGGGGGGTCGGGAGTGTCCGCCCGGCGGACCTTCCCGGGGGGGCTCGCCGCGAGGAGGGGTCGGGAATGCCTCTCCGAGGCTGGGCTCAGGGGACCGCCCGACGTCGCCCGCCCAGAATCCCCAGAACAAGGACCGCCAGGGCCCCCGCGGCGGGCGCCGAGCCGGGGGCCACGTGGGCCTCGCAGTCCTCGCACCCTCCGCCGGCGCCGTCGCCGTCGAGGACGATCTCCGGGCACGTCGGGTCGCGGCCGTCGCAGTTCTCGTCGATCCCGTCCCCGCACGCGTCGTACTCGCCCGGGTGGATCCAGGGATCGGTGTCGTCGCAGTCCCCCCCGCCGCACTCCAACGACGCCCACCGGTCGCCGTCCGCGTCCAGCTCCGCCGGCCCGTCGGCCCCGTCGCAGTCGCTGTCGACCCCGTCGCTGCAGGCCTCGTCCGCGTCGGGGTGAACCTCGGGGTCGGCGTCGTCGCAGTCGCCGTCCCCCGCCGTCCAGCCGTCCCCGTCGCCGTCCTCGTCGCAGGGCCCGTCGAACCCCTCGTCGATCTCGCCGTCGCAGTCGTTGTCCACCTCGTCGCAGACCTCGTCCGCGTACGGGTTCACCTCAGCGTCCGCCTCGTCGCAGTCGCCGTCGCACTCCAGGAACCCGTCCCCGTCGTGGTCGATCTGCTCGTCGCAGGGGACGCAGTCCTCGGGCCAGCCCTCGTCGACCTCGCCGTCGCAGTCGTCGTCCGTGTCGTTGCAGACGTCTTCGGCGTCGGGGGAGACCGTCGGGTCGTCGTCGTCGCAGTCGCCCGTGCAGGGGCTGTAGCCGTCGCCGTCGAGATCGGCCGTCGCGAGGTCGACGCCGTCGCAGTCCTGGTCGATCCCGTCGCCGCAGACCTCGTCGGCGTCGGGGTGGATCGTCGGGTCGTCGTCGTCGCAGTCCGCCCCGCCGCAGACCGCGTCGAAGAAGCCGTCGCCGTCGTCGTCGTCCGGCGGATCCGCGACCCCGTCGCAGTCGTTGTCGAGCCCGTCGCAGATCTCCGGCGCCCCCGGGTAGACCGTGGCGTCCAACGGGTCGCAGTCGTCGATGTTCGCGACCCCGTCGCCGTCGACGTCCGTGTCCACGCAGTCCGGCTCGCCGTCGCCGTCGAGGTCCGGGAACCCGTCCACGAGGTCGCCGTCGCAGTCCGAGTCGATCGAATCGCACGCCTCGGCTGCCCCCGGCGAGAGCGTCGCGTCGAGGTCGTCGCAGTCGCCGGGCAGGTCGAGCGGGTCGTCGCAGCCGTCCCCCTCGAGGTCCTCGCACCAGCCGTCGCCGTCCGCGTCGTCGTCCACGCAGTCTGGGAGGCCGTCGCCGTCGAGGTCGTCGAACCCGTCCACGAGGTCGCCGTCGCAGTCGCTGTCCACGTCGTCGCAGGACTCCGATCCCGCCGGGAACACCGCCGCGTCGAGGTCGTCGCAGTCCCCCACGAGGTCGCCCGGGTCGTCGCACCCGTCCCCCTCGACGTCGTCGCAGTACGCGTCGCCGTCGGCGTTGTCGTCCACGCAGTCGGGGAGGCCGTCGCCGTCGAGGTCCGCGTCGCCGTCGACGAGGTCGCCGTCGCAGTCGCTGTCGACGTCGTCGCACGCCTCGGGGGCGCCGTCGTAGACGGTCGCGTCGCCGTCGTCGCAGTCCGCCCCGCCGCAGCCGAGGACGTCGTCGCCGTCGCCGTCGTCGTCCTGGGCGGGCGTGAAGGTGAGCGCGAACGCGGACGCCTCGGGGGAGGGGACCGCCGTCGCCCCCGTGAGGGTCGCCTGGAGCTGGCCGTACCGCCCCGCCGCGACCGCGAGGGCCGAGCCCGCGGGGTCCGAGACGGCCGCCGACCAGCCCGTCCAGCCGCCGTCGGGGGTCGCCGTGGGGCCCGTTCGGACGCTCAGCTCGACGTCCGTCCCCGCGGGGAGCGACTCCGTCCACGCGACCTCGTCCCAGGTCGTCGCGTCGCACCCGCTGTCGACCACGTCCGACGTCCACGTCCCCGCCCCGCCGCTGTCCTGCTCGGCGGCCCCGACGACCGCCGACGGCTCCGGCTCGACGTAGCGCCGGACGAGGATGAAGTCGTGGTACCCGGCGGGGTCGAGATCGCTGGACACCATGCCCACGGGGCCCGCGGCCAACGGCGACGAGTCCGTCCACGTCGCGACGAGCGAGCCGTCGAAGTGGAACCGGATCTCCCCCGCCACGCGCGTGAGGCGGTAGGTGTGCGTCGAGCCCACGCAGCAGCCGTTCAGGCCCGCGGAGACGGCCGCCGGGCCCTCAGTCTGGCTCTTGCAGATGCCGTTGCGGCTGGCGACGCTCTCCCACGTCTGCACGCAGTAGTAGTCGTGCCCGCTGCCGCTGACGTGGGAGACGATGCCGAGCCCGTCGTCGTCGTCGGTGTAGGCGGCGGTCTCGACGAGGAAGTCGTCGTCGAGGGTCAGCCCGGTCACGGTCAGCGCCTGGTGCTCGTAGTGGACGTTCTGGTTGTGGGCGTGGCCGCCGCTGACGCCCCAGCTGTCGGCGGGGATGCCGTCCAGCCCGCGGGCCGTGTAGCCGGCCAGGCTGCCGCTGCTGAAGTCGTCCCACCACAGCATCGTGGCGGCCTTGTCGGAGACGTCCGTCGCGGCGACGTTGCCGTGGTACATCCACAGGTCCGCCGTCCCCCCGCCGGCGACCGACGGCACCTGGACCCAGATCAGCGTCGACGCGGTGTTCATGCCGGACTCGACCCAGTGATCGAGGAGCGTGCCCGCGGCGTCGGTGAAGCGGAGGTCGCGTCCGTCGGCCTCGAGCCGGCCGACGGCCACGAGGGCGGCGGTGTCGACGGTGACCTGGACCGAGTAGTCGGTCACCGCGCGGCCGCTGTTCTCGGTGACCGTCACGGGGCTCCGCCAGTCCCACGCGGCGTCGTACCAGGAGGCCGACGCGCCGACCGTGAGCACCCCCCCGCCGTCGACCTCGACCCCCACGAGCGTCCCCGCGAGGACGTCCGCCTCGGTCGCCCAGGAGACGACGTCGGCGGCGGCGGGCGAGGCGACGAGCACCAGTGCGGATGCCAGGGCCCCCGTGCGCATGCCGGGATTCTCGCACAGGACGGAACGGCCTCTTGACACCCCCGCGGGCGTGACTAAAGGTGCGCCGCTGCCGCCGAGGGGCGGCCCGAGACCCGAACGACAACGCAACGACTGGAGCAAGGCTCAGATGAAGTTCACCCCGCTGAACGACCGCCTGCTGATCAAGCGCACCGACTCCGTGGAGACGTCGGTGGGCGGCATCATCATCCCCGACACCGCCAAGGAGAAGCCCCTGCAGGGCGTCGTCGTGGCGGTGGGCAACGGCAAGCAGCTCAAGGACGGCACCCGCCGCGCCCTGACCGTGACCGAAGGGGACCGGGTCCTGTTCGGAAAGTACGCCGGCGACGAGGTCAAGCTCGACGGCGAGACGCACCTGATCCTGCGTGAGGACGAGGTCCTCGCGATCGTGGAGGAGTAGACGAGATGGCAGCCAAGGAGATCCACTTCCGCAACGACGCGCGCACCGAGATCCTCAACGGGGTCGACACGCTCGCCAACGCCGTGAAGGTCACGATGGGGCCGCGCGGCCGCAACGTGGTCCTCGAGAAGTCCTGGGGCTCGCCCGTCGTCACCAAGGACGGCGTGACGGTCGCCAAGGAGATCGAGCTCGACGACAAGTTCGAGAACATGGGCGCCCAGATGGTCAAGGAGGTCGCCTCCAAGACCTCGGACGTCGC
>CAYFOA010000358.1:0-4149 GCA_964344575.1 uncultured Rickettsiales bacterium
CGCGGCCCTCGCCGGGCTCGCCGACCTCGATCAGGCGCGCCCCGGGGACGACCTCGGCGGCGTGGCGGACGGCCTCGATGGGGCACTGGCGGTCCTGCCGGCCGCCGATCACGAGCACCGGCAGAGCGAGGGACGCGGCTGCTTCGGTGAGCGACCGCCGGGGGTCGCCCCAGGTCAGCCCGTGGTCGAGGACCAGCCCCGCCACCGACGCCAGCAGGGGGAGCGGGATGTCCCGCATCGAGCCCGCCACCACCGACCGGATCACCTCGCCGTCCGTCGCCCCCGGGGCGAAGTTGTTCGCCTCCATGGGCATCCGCACGGCGCGCCCGAAGAGCGGCCACGTCAGCCCCGAGAGCAGCTCCACGGGGATGCCGCCGCCCGACGCGCGGCGGCGGGGCTCCAGCCGGCCGAGCTTCGCCAGCGGCGCCAGCGCCTTCCACGCCGAGCCGCCGCGCCGGTAGTCCAGCGCCGTCGCCACCGTCGCGATCCGGCGCAGGGGCGCGCCCGTCGCGGCCAGCGCGAGGAGGACGTGGCCGCCCAGGCTGTGGCCGACGCCGTCCACAGGGCCGTCTCGCTTCTCCAGCGCGTCGATCCCGCGCCGCACCGAGTCGACGACCGCGGTGAAGTCCTGCCGTGCCCCCCGGCCGGTCACCGAGAAGGCGAGGTCCACCGTCCGCCCGGCGGCGACCAACGCGCCCACCAGCGACCGCTCCCCCGCCGCGACGAAGCCGAGGGGGCCCGCCGCGAGGCCGGGGACGAGGACGACGTCGGGCGCGCCGGACCGCCCCCCTGTGGACCCGTCCCGCCCGTACCGCCGCAGGGTCGTCTGCACGGGGGCGCCGAGCACCCGGATCGTCGCCGACGCCTTCACTCCAGCACCGCCCACTCGAGCGTGACGTCCTCGCCGTCGTAGTCCGTCACGCGGAGCTTGGCCACCAGCTCGCCGGTCCGGTCGGAGACGAGGAACCAGCGCTCCGGCACGACGCCCACCCCCGAGGGGCCGCGCCACTGACGGAGCACCGGCCGGATGTCGTCCTCTTCGAACGCCTCGGTCCCGTCCGGGTCCCAGGCCGCCACGCGCGCGTCGAACCGTGCCGCCTCGGTGTCCGGGTCGAAACCGAGCACGTCGTCCGCCGTCTCGCCCCGGTCGTGGTCGAAGTCGTACGTCACGACGCCGGCGGGGCCCGAGGGGCCGCTGTTGGACTTGATGTTGAACCGCTTGAAGCCGAGGTCCCAGCCGTCGTCCTCCCGCGACGCCTCGTCCGACAGCTCGACCACGCCGTCGTCGAAGGAGAAGTAGGTCCATTGGTTGGCGGGGTCGTCGAACGCCGCCCCGAGCCCGCCCGCGGTCGCGTCGACGTCCTCGACGTACGTCTCCCCGGTCCCGATCTCGGTCCACCGGAGCTCGGGGTAGCCGGCCTCCGCCGAGCCCTCGATCACGCGGTAGTAGTCGACGACCTGGACGGCGAACTCGCGGTCCCCGCGGCGCGCGACGTAGACGTGGAAGTTGCTGAAGAGCGTGTGGTCCCCGTCGAGCCCGTACCACCACCAGTCCGACAGCGCGCAGGCGTAGGAGTCGTAGAAGAAGAAGTAGAGGATCTGGTTCTTCCGGTTGAGGTCCTCGAACGGCATCTCCAGGTCAAGGAGGCGCATGTCGATGCCGCCGGCGCGGCCGTCGCCGGACTCGCCGCCGTTGAGGAAGAGGTGCTCGCCCGTCCACCGGACGTCCCAGGCGTCCTCCGATCCGGCGACGTCGACGAGATCGACGAAGTCCCCGGGGGCCAGCGTGAGCGTCGCGGTGGGGACGGGGCCGCCCGGCGGGTCGTCGGGGAGGCAGCCGGTCGCGCCCGCGAGCGTCAGTCCGACGAGCGCGGCAGCCGCAGCGAGCCCCGCACCCCGGCGAGGACGGTGCGCCCCTCGACGGGCCGGAAGTCGCCCTCCCGATCGGGCTCCCGGCGCTGGTTCAGGAGGTTGTCGACGCCGACGAAGACCGCCAGCTCGTGCCGCCCCGTGAAGCGCTTCTCCAGCTTCACGTCCCACCGCACCAGCCCCGGCGAGCGGAGCTGCTGGGCTCGGTCCACGAAGCGCTCGGACTCCCATGCGACCGAGTTGTAGAGCGACAGCTCGAACTTCGCCAGGGTCAGCTCCAAGGTCCCGCGCAGGGCGTGGATGGCGGAGTCGGGGAGGAAGAAGCCGTCGTCGGCCACCGCCCAGAGGAAGCGGTAGGCCCCCGTGGCCCGGATCCAGGGGTAGCGGACCTCGAACGTCGCCTTGCCGCCGTAGGTCTTCGCGCCGTCGACGTTGGTGGAGACGTAGACGTTGAGCCCGTCGGAGCTCTCGGCCGGGTCGTAGACGTAGGTGATGAGGTCCTGGAGCCGGTTGACGTAGCCGCCGACGCGGACGGTGGCGTGCGTGCCGAAGCGCTGCTCCAGGCTCGCGTTGGCGCCCCACGAGGACTCGGGGCGCAGGTCGGGGTCGCCGACGACGAGGTAGCCGAGGGCGGCGTGGTCGAAGCGGAGGTAGCGCTCCTTCAGCGACGGCGCCCGGTAGCCCCGGCCGCCGGACATCCGGAGCGACGCGTTCTTCCAGAGGTCGACCCGGATCGCGAGGCTCGGGGCGATCGGGGGCGCCTCGCCCGCCCGCGGGGGGTAGGCGTCGTGCAAGGAGAGGCGGATCCCGGGGACGACCTCGACGCGCCCGCCGCCGAACTGGAGGTCTCCCTGGACCCAGGGTTCGAGGGACGCCTCCACGGTCGGGGCGACCTCCTCCAGGCGGAGCGCGTCGCCGGTGGCGAGGTGGTCGTCGACGAGCACCCGGACGCCCTCGACGCGCCCCTCCAGCCCGGCCACGAGCGCGCCCCAGGGGACGTAGCGGAGGTCGAACCGGAAGCGCCCCTCCACGGCCCACGTCCGGGCGCGGCGGACGCGGTCCACGGGGGAGTCGCGGAGGTCGTTCTGGAGGCCGAAGGAGAAGTCGGTGACGTTCAGCTCGATGCGGGTGCTGCCGAGCCCTTCGTAGCGGTGGAGCCACGCGAGCGAGGCGTCGACGCGGTCGTGGCGCTTGCGGGAGTCGTGGACCTCGGTGTGGTCGATCGCCTCGTTGCGCCGGACGGTGACGCCGTCGCGGGCGTCGTGGGACGCCATGGCCGACAGGTCGAGCCGGTCCCGCTCGCGGCGGAGGCTGGCGAAGAGGCGGAAGGCGACGGACTTGCGCCGGTCGAGGTCGGTGGCGAGCCCCTCGGGGTCGAGGTCGATGGCGTCGGCGAGCTGGGCGGTGACGGACGAGCCCCACTGGAACTCGCCCCCCGGGGAGGAGGCCAGGGTGGCGGCGAGGTCGAGGGAGGGGACGGAGGTGAGGCGGAGGCGGCCGCCGATCTCGGTGCCGGGGCGGGGCTTCCGGGTGATGAGGTTGACGACGCCGCCGAGGGCGTCGCTGCCGTAGAGGGCGGACATCGGCCCCTCGACGATCTCGACGCGTTCGAGCATGTCGGCGGGGAACTGGGAGAGGTCGACGATGCCGCCGACGTCGCCGGCGATGGGGCGGCCGTCGATGAGGACGAGGGTGCGGCCGGCGGGGACCCCCTGGAGCGAGATCCCGCTGACGCCGCCGCGGCTGTCGACGCCGTGAGAGAGGACGGGGATGCCGGGGGCGCGCTGGAGGAGGTCGGCGGCGTCGGCGGCCGACGAGCGCCGGATGGTCTCCTCGTCGATGACGCGGACGGGGATCGGGGCCTCGCTGAGGACGCGGGGCTCGCCGGTGGCGGTGACGACGAGGGTCTCGGTGATCTCGGGGGTCCCGTCCTCGTCCTCGTTCTCGTTCTCGTTCTCGTTCTCGTCCTCGTCCTCGTTCTCGTTCTCGTCTTCGTCCTCGGGGTCGTCCTCGTCCGCGCTGTCGTCGTCGTCCGACTCGGCGGCGAGCGCGGGGACCGCGACCAGCATGGACAGGATCAGCACGACGGCCCGCATGCGCCGCAGTGTATAGATCGACCGATGGCCGGCCCCGACGACGACCTCGACTTCGAGTCCCTCATGGCCGAGTCCGGCGTCCGCGCCTACGGGACGCAGCGGGTCGAGGGGCCGCAGCCCGCGCCGCCGGCGCCGCCGCCCGCGTCCGCCACGGTGCCGGTGCCGCCCCGGCCGAAGGCGCCGC
>CAYFOA010000359.1:0-4072 GCA_964344575.1 uncultured Rickettsiales bacterium
CCTCGCGATCGTCCACGACGCCGCCGACGCCCTCGTCGCGGGCACCGTCGAACGCCTCGCCGTCATCCTCCGCTCGCGCGGCTGGGCGCAAACGGACGGGACCGACCCCGGGCCCGCCGCCTCGCCCGACACGACGGGATCGGACGCAGTCCCCGCGCCGACCGACCCCGCCGGCTCGCCCGCCGCTGCCGGGTTCGCCCGCGCCGAGCTCCTCCGCTGGCGCCCCGCCACCCTCGACCCGGCGCTGGCGCTCCTCTCCCTCGCCGGCGCCCACTCCGACCTCCTCGCCGACGAGCGCCTCGCCGACCCCGCCCTCCTCGATCCCGACCCCGACCGCCGCCTCGTCGCCGTCGCCGAGATCGAGCTCGCGTGGATGCGCGACGGACGCGTCGTCCCCCTCATGACGGCGGACCGCTGGATCGCCATCGACCCCGACCTCCACGGCGTCCGCCTGCGCGAGGACGGCGTCCCCCTGCTGCACGACGCGTGGTGGAGCAGCCCCCGATGACGTCGCTCCGGACCTGGGTCGTGGGCGCGCTCCTGCTCGTCGTCGTGATCGCCGTCGGCGGGTCGACGATCTCGACGATGAACGAGGTCGCCGACCGGCTCGAGCAGGACCTCCACGGCGAGGGGCTGCGCGCGCTGCGGTCGCTGCACGCCGAGCTGACCCAGACCGCCGACGCGCTGGACGGGGAGCTGGCGTCGATCCTCGACCCCCGGGGCCCCGCCGCCCGCGCCGACGCCGCCGGGGGGGCCGCCGCCCGCTACCTGTGGGCCGCCGGCCGCCTCGAGCCGGGCCGCGTCGACCTCATCAAGGTCCTCGACGCCCGCACCGGCGCGATCCTGATGTCCGGCCACTGGCCCGCGACCCTCGGCGTCGTCGACGGCCACGCCGCGCAGTACGTCCCCGGCCCGTCCCCCACCCCGTACCTCTTCGACGAGCCCACCCCCCGCGGCTCGGCCCCGGCGCTGCAGCGGTGGCGGGCCGGCGACTGGGGCTCGACCCGCGTCGTCGCCGTCGTCGGCCGCTTCCTCGACCCCGCCGCCCTGGAGCGCGTCCGCGCCCGCCTCGGGGTCGACGTCCTCGCGCTCTGCCGCGCCCCCTCCGGCTGCGTCTCCGCCGCCCGCGGCGACCTCCAGGCCGAGCTCGGCGACCGCCTCGCCCACCTCCGCGACCCCGCGCTCGCGAGCCGCCTCTCCCTCCACCCGCTGCAGGTCGGGACCGGGAGCCTCGGCGGCGAGCTCGTCATCGCGCTGGACCGGGCCCCCATCGAGGCCGTCCAGGCGGCGATCCGCCGGCGCGCTGTCGGCGTCGGGACCGCGTCGGTCCTCCTCGCGATGGTCGTCGGCCTGTTCCTCGCGGGCGGGATCGTCCGTCCCGTCAGCGCCCTCGCGGCGACGGCGGAGGACCTCGCGGCGGGCGACCTCGACGCGCGCGCGGCCGGGGGCGGCGGCCGGATCGGCGAGGTCGAGGGGCTGGTGTCCGCCTTCAACTCGATGGCGGACGACATCCAGGCGGGCCAGCGCCGCCTGGTGCAGGCCGAGCGGGTCGCGGCGTGGCGCGAGATCGCCCGCGGCCTCGCCCACGAGCTGAAGAACCCCCTCACGCCGATCCTCGGCGCGATGGACGTCCTGAGGAAGGCCCGCCGCCTCGACCGCCCCGACTTCGACGACATCCTCGACGAGCAGGCCTCCGCCGTCGTCGAGGAGGTGATGCGGCTCAAGAAGCTGTCGGACGAGTTCGCGTCGTTCGCGCGGCTCCCCGACCCCGCCCCCGAGGCGCTCGCGCTGCCCGAGCTGGTGGACACGACGGTGGCGCTGTACGCGACGGGGGACGAGGACGTGACGATCGAGCGGCGCTACGCCGCCGGCGTGCCGGACGTGACCGCCGACCGGGCGCAGCTCCAGACGGTCGTCGCCAACCTCGTCAAGAACGCGCTGGAGGCGATGGACCACGCCGGCACGCTGCTGCTGGTCGCCCGCCCCGCGACGATCGGCGGCGGGGCGGACGCCGTCGAACTCCGGGTGGAGGACAGCGGCCCCGGGATCGCCGCGGACGTCCGCGACAAGCTCTTCACCCCCTACTTCACGACGAAGGGCTCACGCGGGACGGGGCTGGGGCTGGCGATGGCGCACCGCATCGTGCTGGAGCACGGGGGGACGATCGAGGTGGCGGACGGCGAGCTCGGCGGGGCCGCCTTCGTCATCCGTCTCCCGGTTCGTCCCCCGCCCGCGCGGCCGGCTCCGCCGACGCCCGGAAGCCCGTGATCAGCTCCCGCTCGCAGCGGTCCAGCGCAGCCGCGATCGTGTCGACCCAGGCCTGCTCCAGCCGGAGCGGCTCGGCGAGCTTGAGCACCTCGCGGTAGTCGACGGCGGCCTTCTCCAGGAACTGCCGCGTCCGCTCGGCGAGGAGCTCGTCGTAGACGGCGCCCGCCTCCTCGTCCAGCGACGCGGGCCGGGGGGCGGCGAGGAGGTCCCGGCGGAAGTCCTCGTAGACCCCGCCCAGCGCGAACGCCGAGGGCCCGCTCCAGAACGCGACCTTGTGGACGAGGGCTCGCTTGAGGTGCTGGCGGGCCTCCAGGAGCAGCCCGGCCTTGGTCCCGAGGCGCCGGTCGAGCTCGACGGGATCGTCGACCACGGCGCCCAGGTCCACGGCCGCGGCGCGCATGCGGTAGAGCTGCCCGGCGGCGAACCAGACCATCGCGGACTCGTACGGGAAGCGCTCGTTGTCGCTCAGGGTGACGCGCCGGATCTCGCGGCGGACGCGGTTGAGCGTGAACTCGGCGGCGTCGAAGCGGGCGGGGTCGGCGTGGGCCTCGGCGAGGGCCTCCAGGACGCGCGCCTGCCAGTCGACGGCGCGGTCGAGCAGGGCGATGGACCGGGCCGCGGCGATGGGCTCGGCGCTGTCGGCGTAGCGGCCGTCGTGCTGCAGGAGCGTGGCCTGCCGGACCCAGCCCTCGGCGGCGTCCCAGGAGTTCGCCGGCGCGACGATCCCGGCGTACTCCCCGAAGCCGTCGGCGGCGGGCCCGTAGTCGCCGAGCTTCTCCAGCGCGAGCGCCCGGTTGAAGCGGGCGGGGACGGCGTCGGGGTGGTCGGGGAACTGCTCCAGGAGGACGTCGTAGACGCCGACGGTCCGCGCGAAGTCGCCGTCCTCGAACGCCTGGTACCCGATCTTGAACAGGTCCCCCCCGTCGTACGCCTCCAGGCCGATGAGCGGGTCGGTCTCGGTGACGATCCGGATGGGCTCGAAGTCGACCGGCGCCTTGGGCGACGCCCCCGTCGCGACCGGCGCGCGGGTGTGGGCGCAGCCCGCGAGGAGCGCGGTGACGAGGACGAGCAGGACGGGGGAGCGGAGCATCGCCAGTACGGACAGCATAAGGCCTCCGCGGTTCCCTACCCCTCCAACTCCTCCCACTCGGCGTAGGCGGCGGCGAGGTCCGCCTCCAGCTCGGCGGCCTGCGCCTGGAGCTTCTCCAGCTCGGTCCAGTCCGCGGCGGCGGCGACCATGGCGTCGGCGATCGTCTCCTGCTCGGCCTCCAGCGCCTCGATCTCCGCCGGCAGCGCGGCCAGGCGCTTCTTGCGGCGGTGCTCCTCGGCCTGCTGCTTCTTGCGGTCCTTCCACGCGTCCGCGCCGCCCGCGTCCACGGGCGCGACGACCTGCTGCTGCGCCGCCACGACGTCCGCCGCCGCGGGGAGGCCGCCCAGCAGCCAGGCGTCGGGCGCCTTCTCCCCGGGGGCGCGGCGGCCGAGGCCCAGGGCTTCGGCGCGCGTCCACAGGAAGTCGTCGAGGTTGCCGTTGTGGGGGCGCACCGTGCCGTCGCCGATCTCCCACACGCGGTCCGCCGTCTCGTCGCAGAACGCGCGGTCGTGGGAGACGAACAGGATCGAGCCGCCGTACTCCTTCAGGGCGTCCGCCAGCACCCGCTTCGTCTCGATGTCGAGGTGGTTCGTCGGCTCGTCCAGCAGCAGCAGGTTCGCCCGCGCGAGGAGGATCCGGGCCAGGGCGACGCGCGAACGTTCGCCGCCGCTGAGCACGCGGCAGGGCTTGTGCACGTCGTCGCCCTGGAAGAGG
>CAYFOA010000360.1:0-3948 GCA_964344575.1 uncultured Rickettsiales bacterium
AGGACGAGGACGAGGACGAGGACGAGGACGAGGACGAGGACGAGGACGAGGACGACGAACCCCGACCGCCCTCCGATCTCTGGCGCAAGCTCCCCGACGAGGCGGGCGCCTCCTACGACGAGATGTCGGGCGAGTTCATCACCGAGGTCGAGCCGCCCCCGCCGCCCCCCGAGCCGAGCCGCCGCACCGCGAACACGCTCTGGCTGGCGCTCGCGATCGCCGTCCCCGTCGTCCTCCTCGGCTTCGGCCAGTTCGTGAAGTCCGCCCGCGAGTCGTCGGTCGTCCTCGCCCCCCGCGAGGCCCCCGTCGACGCGGACGCCGACGCCGAACCGGAGGCCCCCCGGCGCGAGGCGCTCCCCCCCGCCGGCGCTCCCGAGGAGCCGTCCGCGGAGGAGACGTCGCGCACCGCCGAGGACGACCCGTGGTCGGAGCCGCCCCCGTGATGGACCAGCTCATCGATCCCGACGTCGAAGCCCCCGTCAGCCGTCTGTCGGACTTCGAGATCCTCCGCAAGCTCGGCGCCCACGACGGCATCACCTCGTTCCTCGCGGAGAAGCGCGGCGCCTTTGGGTTCACCAAGCGCGTCATGCTCAAGGTCGCCGACCGCCCCGTCGGGGAAGGCCTCGACGTCGCCCTCCGCCTGTCCGACGAGGCCCGCCTGGGGATGCGCCTCATCCACCCCAACCTCCTCCAGACGCTCGACCTCGGCCGTGACGAGGACCGCTTCTTCCTCGTCCGCGAGTGGGTCGACGGCATCGGCCTGCGCGCGCTGATGCACCGGACCTGGGAGCGCGGCGAGACGCTCGGGATCCCCGCGCTCCTCCGCATGGCCATCGGGGTCTGCCGCGTCCTCGGCTACCTCCACGGGCTGACGGCCCGGCCGTGGGCGCCGTCGGGGATCGTCCACCGCGGCGTGGCCCCGTCGAACATCCTCATCAGCGCCGCCGGCGAGGTCCGGCTGGCGAACCTCTTCATGGCCCGCGGCCCCAACAAGCGCGCTGACGGCGAGCCGCACGTCGGGGGCATGCGGCTCATCCCCGCCTTCACCGCTCCCGAGGTCGCCGAAGGCCTCCCCGCGAAGGCGACGGCGGACGTGTTCGGCCTCGGCGTCGCCCTCGCGGAGGGCATCCTCGGCCCCGACGCGCTCGACGGCGGCACCGAGTCGGACTGGCTCCGGACCCGCGACGACGACGCCTTCGCGGCCCGCCTCGCCGCCTCCGACGCGGTCGGCGACGACCTCCGCGAGGTCCTCATCCGGGCCACGGCGGCGGACCCCCGCGCCCGCTACGGCAGCGCCGTCCACTTCAAGGACGACCTCCGCCTCCTCCTCAAGGAGCGCTTCCGGAGCGACGGCGACGACGACCTCCGCGCCCTCGTGGCGGCCGCCTCGGCCCCCGGCTAGTCCCCCGAGACCGCGGCCAGATCCGCCCCCTGACCGGGGACCGAGAGCGCCACCGGGATGCGCCCGTCGCGGGGCGGCGGGACCACCGTGGCGGCCGTCGGGAACCGGAGCGTGAACTCCGACCCCTCCCCCAGCTCGCTCCGCGCCACCAGGTCGCCGCCCATCGAGGACGCGAACTTCGCCGAGATCGCCAGCCCCAGCCCCGTCCCCCCGTACTCGCGGGTGGACGTGCCGTCGACCTGCCGGAACTCGTCGAAGATGGTGGGGATGTCGATCTCGGGGATCCCGATGCCGGTGTCGGCGACGACGATGATCGTCTCGTCCCCCTCGGTCCGTGAGCGGAGGCGGACGTGCCCCTGGCTCGTGAACTTGACCGCGTTGCTGACGAGGTTGACCAGGATCTGCTGCAGCTTCTGGCGGTCCTGGACGAGCTCGACGTCGGTCCCCTCGTGCACCCAGGTGACCTCGATGGCCTTGTCCACGGCGAGCACCCGGCCGGTCTCCAGCACCTCGACCATCACCGCCGACAGGGCGAACCCCTCGACCCGGAGCTCCATCTTCCCCGCCTCGATCTTCGCGAGGTCGAGGATCTCGTTGATCAGCTGGAGCAGGTCCTTCGCCCGCGTCCCGATGCCGTCGATCGCGCTCGCCTGCTTCGGGGGCATGTCCCCGTAGATGCCGCCCGCGAGGAGGTCGCTGTAGCCGATGATCGCGTTCAGCGGCGTCCGCAGCTCGTGGCTGACGTTGGCGAGGAACTCCGACTTGAGCCGGG
The DNA here is from genome assembly GCA_964344575.1 of uncultured Rickettsiales bacterium. Taxonomy (GTDB): domain Bacteria; phylum Myxococcota_A; class UBA796; order UBA9615; family UBA9615; genus JAAESI01. The sequence continues at coordinate 2,175 of CAYFOA010000360.1, forward strand.
TTGCCTCCAGGATCTGCTCGTTCTTGCGCCGGAGGTCCTCGTTCGCCATCTCGATCTGCCGGATGTAGGCCTCGTTCTGGCGCTCCAGCTGCTTCTCGTGGGTGACGTCCGCGCCGAGGATGACGAGCCCGTCCCCCGGGGTCGCCGGCATCGGGAGCCGCGACAGCGTCACCTCCGTGGGGAAGTGCATGCCCTCGGAGCCGACCCCCGTCAGCTCCGCCTGCGTGCTCCCGTCCGCGATCGCCCGCTCCACCAGCTCGTCCAGGGTCGCGTCGGCGACCAGCTCGGCGAACAGCTCGCGGAAGTGGGCCTTCCCCACCACGTCCTGGGCGCGCCGCCCGAAGCTCTTCTCGGCGCCGCTGTTGAACGTCCGGATCGTCCCGTCCGCGCCGGTCGCGACGATGAAGTGGTCGACCGTCGCGTCCAGCACCTTGTTCAGGAACCGGGTCGTGTTCCGGAGCTCCGAGGTCCGCTCCTGGACCGCTACCTCCAGGTTCCCCGACAGCTCCCGCAGCTCCTCCTTCTTGACGCGGAGCTTCTCGTACGCCGTGTCCAGCGCCCGCGTCCGCTCCTCCAGCTCCCGGCTGGACAGGACGAGCTGGTCCGACTTGTCCGCGATCTGCTTCTCGAGGACGCGCCGCATCAGCACCTGGTCGAGGCAGCGGCGGAGGACGGGGGCGTCGATGCCGCCCTTGACGAGGTAGTCGTAGGCGCCCATCCGGAAGATGTCGGCGGCCAGCCGCTCGTCGCCCTCGCCCGTGATCATCACCACGGCGACGTCGACGAGGTGCTTCCGGATCTCGCCCAGGACCTCGATGCCGTCGAAGTCCGGCAGCCGGTAGTCGAGGAGGACGACGTCGAACGGTTCGCCGCTGACGAGCGCCGTCAGCGCGGTCTCCCCGTCGCCGGCGCGGTCGCACCGACACGTCGGGTAGTAGTGCCGGATGACCGGCTCGATCAGGTCGAGGAAGTCGGCGTTGTCGTCGACGAGGAGGAACGCCGGGCCCTTGAGGGCGTCGTCGACGATCGACACGCCTGGATCCTAGCCGCTAGTCCTCGACGAAGGAGGCGTTGACGCTCCCGGAGAGGTTCCAGGTCGCGACGGGGAGGTCGGGGCCGTAGTTGATCCGCCACAGCAGGAGGATCCCCAGCTGCCCGTCGAGCACGCCCGCGGGCGCGCCGGCGGCGCCGTAGTAGGCCCACAGGGGGAGGATGTCGACCGCGCCGGGGGGCGGCGGCGCGACCGAGGCGAGGTCGAGCAGCTCCCAGTAGCCGCCCGCCAGCGGCTCGCTGTAGCCGAAGTAGATGACCTGAACGCCTGCGTCGGTGAAGTTCTCGTCGAGGTCCGCGGCCGTCAGCTCGGGCCCGAGCTGCGTGCCCGCGTCCAGCGCGACGGTCCGCTCCAGCAGCGCCTGCTCCGCGAGGAGGTCGCCGTACTGGCCGGGGTCGGTGAGCTGCTCGCCCACGTCGTCCAACCCGACGGACTGGAAGTGCGTGACGGGGTCGCAGGGGGTGGTGATGTCGAGCGACGTCGAGGTGACGTCGGTGACGTTGAGGATCTGGATCTCCCCGGTGCACAGGGGGCAGGTCGCGCCGAACGCGTTGGGGCCGATGTCCGCCGTCCCGGACCACTCGAACGCCTGCTGGCAGTACTCGACGGACGTGTCCTCGTCCTGCCAGTAGCTCAGGATCCAGGTGCCGTTGAGCGTCGCCGCGCCCTCGGGGAGGACGACGTCGTCGTCGTCGTCGCCGGTCGCGTCGTCGTCGTCGTCGG
>CAYFOA010000361.1:0-3921 GCA_964344575.1 uncultured Rickettsiales bacterium
GGGAACGCGCAGACGCGCTCGAGGCGGGTGGGCCGCGCCGTCCCGCCGTCCCAGGTCGGGACGTACGCCAGCAGCGGCACCAACGGGTCTTCCATGAGCGGCGAGGTGGGGTCCGGCCAGGTCCAGCGGGTCAGCAGCAGGGCTCCGGACGCGGAGGAGACCGCCACGAGGAGGCGCCAGTCGGGATCGTCGTCCCAGGGCAGCTCCGCGATCGAGCTCGGCGGGAAGCCCACGCCGCGCGCCCGGAGCAGCGGCGCCTCCTCCGGGTCGGCGTCGTAGGCCCACAGCGCCTCGCTGCCGCGATCGGCGAAGACGAGCGCCTCCTGTAGGGTGCCGCCGCGGCGTCGGGCCAGCGCGATGCCTCCGAGGAACTCGTGCCCGAAGCCGAGCGGCGACGGCGGGCCCGTGATGCGGAGCCCGTCGTGCTCGTTCGCGGGGAACTGGTCGTCGGGGCAGAGCAGAGGCCCGATCGTCCAGCACCGCCGGACGTACTGCGCCGCGATCTCGCTCGAGCCGCCCGTCTCGTAAGCCGCCGTCGCGGGCACGTCCGGTCCGTGCGGAGGGCACTCGCACTCGTTGGTCGTGGGGAACAGCACCGCAGGCCCAGGCTGCCACGGGAGCTCGCCCTCGACCCAGTCCGCCAGCTCGTTTGCGCGAGCCTGCGGCGGCAGCTGGAAGCCGACCAGGCCGAACATCGTGCGCGCCGAGCCGACGATCCAGTCGCCCGAGCCGGGCCAGCCTCGCACCGCGTGGAAGGGGGACATCGTCTCGAACTGCTGGACGTTCGTGAGGTCGGGCGCCAGCGTGCCGGCGAGCCGCAACCGGAAGTCCGAGAGGTCCGGGACCGAGTAGGCGAGGGCGAGGAGGTGGAGGGCGGCGGAGGGTGCAGCGCCCCGGGTGCCCCAACCGACCGCGGCGTATCGGTCGCTGACGACCAGGCCCCCGCCACCGAAGGCGACCAGGTCGGGGTGCTTCGCGGGGGCCTGCATCCAGCGCGGAGGTCCGCACGCATTCGAGCAGGGTCCGCTGCTCAGGGCGAAGGTGTCGAGCACGGCGGCCTGGACCGGAACGTCCGCCAAGACCTCGGGCAGGGCGTCGTGGGTCCGCTCGACGCCACGGGGGTCGTTGGCCGCGTCCCCCTCCCCGAGGAGGCCGCTCAGATCGATCGCGTCGACGGTGTAGGTGGAGGCGACGAAGAGGACCGGTCGGCCGGGTGTGGTCGTGTCCGGCAGCCGGCGGACTGCAAGCTCCGTGACCCTGCGCTCGTTCGGCGTCGCCGCTCGCGGCCACGCTCGGGTCGCGACCAGGCCGCGGATGAGGGGCAGACCACAGGGGAAGGAGGACGGCTGCTCGGGCCGGAGGGCGTCGGGACCGCAGGCGGCACCCTGGAGCGCCGTCTCCACTTCGACGGGATCGCCGACATCGAAGATCAGCACCCGCGGGAGCGTATTGGCCGGGGCCTGGAGAGTGACTTCGACACCGACAAGGAGCAGGTCGGTGCCTCCCTTGGCGAGCGACGCGGTCTGGAACGTGACGAGAGCCCGTGGCTGCATGACGTACGGCGTCCCGCCGAGCCACCAGGGGAAGCCGAGGACGCCGGCGTAGCGGAACTGCGGCTCGTCAGGGGTCGGCCTCCGGTACACGGAGACTCCGGCCAGGCCGCCGCGGAGGACGAAGACGAAGTGGGCCGTCGCGATGACGTCCACGAAGAAGTCCTCGTGTCGCGCGTGGCAGTTCAGCAACAGGTCCGGCTCGTCGGGCTGGGCGTCGATCCGCTCCCACGCGCCGGTCGACAGGTCGAGCACGGCCAACCCTTCTTCGCCGTACCGGCCGGCCGGGCTGACCAGCAGGTCACCGCTCGGCGACGCGAGATAAGCGAGGCCTCGACCCAGGGCGACCCTCCGGCCGTCCGGCCAGCACTTGGGGATGAGGTAGCGGGCGTGGACGTGCGGCGGTGGACCGCCGACCTCGGGCGGGCGTCCGACGGCCGCCTTCAGCCAGTACACGAAGCGCCGGTTCCGGGTGAAGTAGTCGAGGGGATCGTTGGGCGGGTCGTCTCGCACCACCGCCGATTGAAGCGGTTCGTCTCCCCAGTCCAGGTTCGTCGGACGCGAGACTCGAGGCATGTCCTCGGGGTCCGTGGGGCCGACTCCGCTCGCCTCCATCTGCTGGCTCAGCAGCGCCCACGGCGACTGGCAGTCCTCATGGAAGCGGGTCTCGTCCGCCCGGGTTCGCCGCGTCCGGGTCCGGGGCACGGGGGTCTCGACCACCGGCGGCCGGGGCGGCAGCTCGATCGTCACGCCGTGTTCGATTGTCCTCCGGTAGCCCTCCCGCGCCGGCACGCACGCGCAAGCGCCGCCCGTGCGGCAGCCGCAGGCCGGCTTCGTGCCCTGGCCCGACGCGCGCGCCGGGACGCAGGGGCACGGAGCCGACGCGCGGCAGCCGCAGGCGGGCCGGACCTCTTCGCCGAAGCGCCGGCCCGGGGCGTCCTCGAAGGGAGGCACAGCGTCTCCGTCAGTGCATCTTGCGCGCGAACAGGGCTTCCCAGGTCGCCGTGTCCGCCGCCGCGTTCGTCGGCGCCTTCGTCAGCAGGTAGCGGCCGAGCTGGTCGATGTAGACGTGCGTGCGCCCGGTGGCCGCGAAGGTCAGCGTCGTGTGCGTGTAGTAGTCGTTGGCGCGGTTGCGGACGCTGGTCAGGATCTCGATGGTCAGGTTGCCGGCCGAGGTCAGCTCGCTGACGTTGACGTACAGCATCCCCTCGGAGACCGTCCCGATGTCGAGCGCGTCCCGGGTCTCCTGCCGCCAGGATCCGATCTGGTCCTCCTCGAACCGGATCGTGTCGGTCACTCCGTCGCTTCGTCGTTGGGTCATGTTCGTGTCTCTCCAGCGGAGATGCCCCCCCCGCGTGGGGGACCCGCGGCATCGGCGCCACCGAGCGCGGACGTCAGCAGGTCGGGTGAGAAGAGCCCCGCCGCGACCAGGGCGGCGCTGACCGCGGGGACGTGGTCCAGCGTCGAGACGGCGCCGAGCGTCCGGGTCGGGTCGGCCGACGCCTGCTTGGCGGCGGCGAGCCAGGCCAGCGCCGAGGCGACGATGAGCCAGAACCAGGGATCGGGGTGGGTGGGGAAGTCGCGGGTGGCCCGTACGAGGGCCTCGACGGCGTCGGCCGCCCGTCCCTGGTGCAGCAGGGCGGTCGCCTGAGGGACGCGGGCGTCGGGGGGTACCTCGGGGCAGAGCGCCTCGAGCCTTGAGGCGGCCGCGAGCACGCCGGAGTAGTCCTCGAGCACGGCGCAGGTCCGGAGCTCGTGGTAGGCGCGGTGGACGGAGTCCTCGGGGAGCAGGGCCAGCATACGGCGGGCGCGAAGCGCCTTGCGGCGGCGGTCGGCGGGATCGCGGTAGCCGACGTGGACGATGCGTGCGGGGGCGCGGGCGACGCGGAGGCCGTCGAGGCGGGGGAGCTCGTGGATGGGGTGCTCGAAGCGGACGGCGCGATCCGTCCTGAACAGCCGGGGCACCCAGGCCCGCTCGCAAGGCGCTTCTCCGGGTCCCATGGGGCTCTCGAGGTGCAGCTCGAAGGCGTCGAAGGGTGGGTCCGAGGCGAGGAGCTCGCGAAGTCCGCCGTCGATGAGGCGATCGTCGGCGTCGAGGACGAGGGTCCACTCACCGGTCGCCTCGGCGAGGGCCTGGTTTCTGGCCCAGGCGAAGTCCTCTCGCCACTCGCCCTGGATGACGCGGCAGCCGAGCGAGCGGGCGATGTCCTGGGTGCCGTCGGTCGAACCCGTGTCGTAGACGATCCACTCGTCCACCGTGTCGGCAGCGGAGGCGACGCACTCCGGCAAGTGACGAGACTCGTCCCTGACGATGATCGCAATGCTGATGAGGACGTTGGACGTCACGAGGCCCCCCCGGTACCCCACGATC
>CAYFOA010000362.1:0-2784 GCA_964344575.1 uncultured Rickettsiales bacterium
CGGCGGCGGCAGGGGGGGCGGCGGCGCGGGCGGCGGCGGCGGGGCTGCTCCTGGCCGGCTGCCCCGGGGCCGAACCGGAGCCGTACGTCCCCTCGTGGCCGACGCTGGCGTGCGACGACCTCGCCCCCAGCTACTGCGCCTTCCCGTTCCCCTCGAACGTCTACACGGAGCCCGCGGACACGCCCACGGGGCGGCGGGTAGCGCTGACCACGGCGTCGCTGCCGTCGACGAACGCGGCGGACTTCGACGCGTCGGACTGGAACCGGGGGGACGGCTTCTCCCCGGGCGGCCCGGTGATGGTCCACCTGCCGGGGGCGACGGACGAGGGGCTGAACCCGTCGACGGACATCGGGGCGTCGTTGGCGGCGGACGCGCGGACGATGATCCTGGACCTCGCGACGGGCGCGCGGGTCCCCCACTGGGCGGAGCTGGACCGGACGACGGACGACGACAGCCGCCGGACGCTGCTGATCCAGCCGGCGGTCCGGCTCGCCGACGCGACGCGGTACGTGGTCGCGATCCGGGGGGTCACGACCTCGCTGGGGCAGCCGCTCCCGGCGACGCCGCTGATGGAGGAGCTGATCGCGGGGACGGGGCCGGAGGACCGGCAGCCGCTGTACGAGGAGCTGTTCGCGGCGATCGAGGGGGCGGAGTGGTCGCGGGACGAGGTCCAGATCGCGTGGGACTTCACCACGGCGTCGCGGGAGTCGACGACGGGGTGGCTGCTGCAGATGCGGGACGTCGCCCTGGCCGAGGGTCCGCCGGCGTTCACGATCGACAGCGTCGAGGACGACTGGAACCCGGACCACATCGCGTTCCGGATCTTCGGGACGATGCACGCGCCGCTCTTCATGACGGGTCCGGAGGCCGGGGCGCGGCTGAACCTCGGGTCCGACGGGATGCCAGCGCGGAACGGGACGATGGAGGTGCCGTTCGAGGTGCTGATCCCGCAGTCGGCGGTGACCGAGGGGCCGAAGCCGCTGCTGCAGTACGGCCACGGGCTGTTCGGGGAGAAGGAGCAGGTGGAGTCGTCGCACTTCCGGTCGTGGATCGACGAGTACGGCTGGATCTTCTTCGCGGCGGACCTGAAGGGGATGGCGTCGGACGACGAGGAGTACGTCCGGTCGGTGCTGCTGTCGGGGGAGCTCGACGACGTGGCGGCGATGTACGACCGGCTGCACCAGGGGTTCGTGAACTGGATCCTGCTGATGGAGCTGATGTCGACGTCGTTCGCGGAGGACCCGGAGGTCGGGGGGTTCGTGGACCCGTCGGTGATGCGGTACCACGGGATCAGCCAGGGCGGGATCATGGGGCTGGTGTACGCGGCGGCGTCACCGCACATCGATCGGGCGGCGCTCGGCGTGATGGGTCAGCCGTACTCGCTGCTGCTGAGCCGGTCGGTGGACTTCGAGGAGTTCTTCATCGCGCTGAAGCTGGTGTTGGAGGACCCGCGGGACATCCAGCTGGTGCTGGCGCTGGCGCAGCTGCTGTGGAACCGGGTGGAGCCGAACGGGTGGTCGGCGTACGTCGGGGACAGCGGGGTGCAGGTGTTCCTGCGGGACGCGATCGGGGACCACCAGGTGACGACGCTGGGGGCGCACGTGATGGCGCGGACGATCGGGGCGGAGCACGTCGACACGGGGATCCGGGAGGTGTGGGGGCTGGACGCGGTGGCGTCGGCCGACGGGGGGCATGCGCTGGTGGAGTACGACTTCGGGCTGCCCGAGGACCCGGTCTGCAACGTGCCGATGTCGCTGTGCGAGGACCCGCACGGGGAGCTGCGGAAGCTGGAGGCGGCGCGGGTGCAGCTGGACACGTTCCTCCGGACGGGCCGGATCGAGAACTTCTGCGACGGGGGCGTGTGTTCGTTCCCGGAGCTGTCGGGGTGCGAGGCGACGGAGGACGAGGCGGCGGCGCAGGCGCTGTGCGGGGTGTCGCGATGAGCATGGGGTACGGCTGGACGATGATCCTCCAGGTGGCGTTCGCGTTCGCGGAGGCGCTGCTGGTGGCGGTGGTGGCGGTGGCGCTGCTGCGGCTGGGGGACAAGCTGAAGGTGCCGGCGCTGCAGCTGGCGGCTGCGGGGGCGGCGCTGCTGACGATCGTGGCGCTGGCGGGGGCGGTGATCTCGGTGGTGACGAACCTGCTGATCACGTCGGGGACGTACGGGGGGTCGTACGACTGGTGGATGGCGATCGGCGGGCTCGGCTACGTGACGGGGTGCGCGAAGCTGCTGGGGTGGGCGCTGGTGGCGGGGGGCCTGGCGGGGGCGGCGTTCAGCTCGCGGTCGTAGCGGGGGTCGGGGGGAGGCCGACGCCGTGCTCGCGGAGCTCGTCGGGGACGTCGAACTTGCCCAGGCAGTGGGAGCACTCGACGAGGCGGCCGCCCTTCTCGACGGTCCAGAGCGGCTTCCAGTAGAGGGTGAAGGCCTTGACGGCTTCCTTCTCTTCGAAGACCTGGGGGGAGCGGCAGTCGGGGCAGTTGAGGACGCCCTGCCAGGCTCCGGCGACCTTCCGGAAGGTCCAGCGGGTGCCGAAGATGACGATGAAGGCGAGGTCCACGGGGTCAGGGTAAGGCCTCGGCGAGCGGTTCGCATCCCGGGGACCGGGGGGCGCGGGACAACGCACGCGTCGCGGGGCGGGCGGTTGGCACCCCCGGTCCGGGGTGTCGGAGATGCACGACGCGCGCGGCGCCCGGTCTGGTAGATCGCGGCCATGAGCCGTCTCGTCGCCCTGCTGTCCGTCCTCGCGTTGCTGGTCCTGAGCGCGTGCCCCGCGCCGCGGGTCA
>CAYFOA010000362.1:2847-3882 GCA_964344575.1 uncultured Rickettsiales bacterium
GGGGGACGACGACGACGCGGCGGGGGACGACGACGACGCGAGCGCGGACGACGACGACGCGGCGGGGGACGACGACGCGGCCGGCGACGACGACGACGCGGCAGCCGACGACGACGACGCGAGCTCGGACGATGACGACGTGGTGCCGGACGACGACGACGCGGCGGACGACGACGACACGGTCCCGGACGCGGCGTTCATCGACGAGACGTACTGCCTCGATTGGGACGTGACGAACATCACGCAGCCGAGCAACTTCCTGAGCGTGCTCAACGGGGTGGGGATCAACCTGGAGGACTGGCCGATCCTGCTGACCCCGACGGCGTCGACGTCGACGGAGATCTGGATGATGTCGGGGACGGCGCTGCAGGGGACGTGCACGCAGAACACGACGGTGCAGACGACGGACCTGACGCAGGTGGACCCGGGGACGTTCACGGACCCGTACTTCGCGATCGGGCCGGTGACGGCGACGCTGGCGGCGGGGTTCCTGTCGACGACGGTGCACGACACGGTGATCACGGGGACGTTCAGCAGCGACTACCAGACGATCACGGACGGCACGCTGGACGGCTTCGTCGATGTCAGCGCGCTCCCCTTCGCGTGCAGCCTCCTGACGTGCGTCCCCTGCCCGTCGACGGGCACGGACTGCGTCCAGCTCAGCGCCGAAGACGCGGTCTACAACGCCACCGGAGCCGGTCCCCTCGTCCCGGTCCCCTGACCACCGCTCCGCCCCCGACGCTGGGGGCCCATGAACGGCGACCTCACTCCGATTCCTGCCGCCACATGGCAGAGACTCCGACGAGGTCGACGACCTCACCCCGATTCCTGCCGCCACATGGCAGAAACTCCGACGAGGTCGACGACCTCAACCCCATTCCTGCCGCCACATGGCAGAAACTCCGACGAGGTCGACGACCTCAACCCCATTCCTGCCGCTACATGGCAGAAACTCGGACGAGGTCGACGACCTCACCCCCATTCCTGCCGCCGCATGGCAGCAACTGTGACGAGGTCGACGACCTCACCCCCATT
>CAYFOA010000363.1:0-3813 GCA_964344575.1 uncultured Rickettsiales bacterium
GTAGCATCCACGGCGACGTCACGTGCCACGCCGTTGGGATCATAGCGGGAGACAGGCCCAGGGGTCCTGCCGGCCGGCCGCAGACGATTCGACCGGTCTCGAAGCCAGCCTGAGTTCCTTTCGGCTTGCGCGACATCGTTGCCTACCTGCGCGGCTCGCGAGGCGAGCTGCCCGGAGGCGCTAGGTGCGGTTGTCAACCAGCTAACGTTGGGAAACTCCGGACTGTCGTCCGCGGCTGATGGGGTGTCAGGTGTGAGGCTGCGGGCGGTGCCCCGACATCTGCCGGAGGATGGGGCATTGAACCGCCAACGTGTTGTTTGGGGACGGGAAGTGGCTGCTTGACGGTGGCACGGTGGACTCCTGGCACCGGCATCCTGGAGGTCCCGGTAGTCGGGCGGTAGCTGCTCAGCGGAACGGGCGGACCTTCGCTGCCAGGAAGCGGGTCGCTGCGGCCCGCCTCTCTCGTGGGATGGCACGAGTGGCCGCGATCCGGCGCGCGGCGAGTCTGAACAGGGCCTGTTGGGCGGGGTACGGAGTGGCGTTGATGAGGTCTGCAGCAGTGGAGAGCCAGAAGAAGTGCTGGAGACGGCGGGTTTCGCGGAGCGCCCGGTCGATGGTGGGCAAGAGACGGTCCTCTTCGGAGCGGGCGGTTCGGGCGAGTGTGCTCGCCTCGGCCTGTAGCTGCTCCGCGATGCGGTCGGCGGCTCGGCACCGGGCGTCCCATAGGGCTTCGGCGAGGGCCCAGACCTCGTTCTCGTCGCTGACATTTTCGACGATGGCGCGCAGGTAGCGCGCATCGACGCCTTCGGGGAGCGTGCCGAGGCGGTGGCGCGCCTCGTAGATCGCAATCCCTTCGACGACCGCGTCCAGCGGATAGCGGGCGGTCGCGGTCAGGAGGTGGCCTTGCGGATCATCCAGGCCGAGCCGGGCGAAGGCCTCTTCGATGGTCGAGCGCACGATCGGATCCTGGCGCGCGGCTCGGGTAGCGCGTGCTTTCCGCTGTTGCTCCAGGCGTTCTCGTAGCGCCTGTCGCGCGTGTTCGATCTGCTCCGGGGTGGGTGTGACGTTCATCAGGTCGGCTCGGGAGGCGCCACCGCGGTCGGGGCGAGGGCGGTGATTGATCGCGCGGGCGGCGGTGGTCACGAGCGCGCGCAGAAACGACGCGGCTCGCTCCTGCGGCGTGTCGCCGTTCAACGTCAGGCCTTCCAGGGTGGGCTTGAGCAGGCCGAATCCGCCTTCCACGTGGGCCTTGTTCTGCGGGCGGTACGGAGTCGCCCGGATCCGCAACGTCGAGCCGAGGGCGTCGTCCACGGCGGGTGTGTGGTTGCTGGGCTTGTTGTCGAGCAGCAACGCCTCGGGCGACGTGCCCGTGGTCGCCACGCTGTCTTCGAATGCGGCAACCACGGCCGCGGCATCCTCCGTGGCCGAGACGTGAGCACCGACGAACGCGGCCGTGAAGGCATCGACGTTCATCTCGACGTTAAACACGTGAGGTACGTCGTCGACCTCCACCACGACCTGCATCCCGTCGCCGACCCACTGCGCGTTGGGGAAGAACGTCTCGAACGCACCGCGCAGGCCGTCCTCGTCGGGACTGCGCCCGGGGCGCCGACGGGGAAGGCGAACACCGTGCTCTTCGAGGATGCGGGCAATCGACGTGCGGCCCCACTCCATGGCGCAGTGGCGTCGGACGTGATCGCAGAACGTCGAGAATCCGCCGGTCCAGTGGGACCATTCGGCGAGCAGCGTCTCCAGCTGCGGAAGGGTCGGGTCGATGGCCTGTGCTGCCTGTCGGGGTTCGCCGGGGTCCGCTGCCGGTCGTCGGTCGTCGCGCACCCAGTCCTTCAACGTCCCAAGCGGGATCCGCAGCTCGGCGGCGAGCTGTTCGAGGGGGCGGTGGCGGTGCTCATCGAGCCATTGAAGAACTTCGAACCGCAGGGGGTCGCTGTAGCGTCGGCGATCGGCGCCGCCGCTGACGCAGCCAGGGTGCTCGAGCACGTAGTCCAGCATCCGAGCCGTCAGCCCCGGCGAGGCCGGCTCGGGCGCGGGTTCGGCGCGCGACGGACGCCCGGCGGCGCCGACGAGCGTTTCGAGGTGCGCTTCGAGCCGGGACTTCAACTCGAAGGCGCGACTGCGAGCCACGCCCGTCGCCGCGACGATCTCGCTGACGCGGGGGGCCTCGAGACCATAGGCGACCAGGTAGCTGCGGGCTGCGAGCAGCAGGGCGGCGATCGCGGTCGAGGGAATTTCGGACGGGACAGTAGAATCGGCAGGTGCTACGACGGGCATCGGTCCTCGGCGGGTTGGCTTTGGGTTGGCATCGCAACCTCCCGATGCCCGACCCCCGAGTGACCGTCCAGTCTTTCGCCGCTCGAGGCGCGCGTCAGAGAATCCGGTTGCCCATCAGCCACACCTCGGTCCGGCCCCCGGAGCTGAAGACGCGAAACAGGTCGAGCGTGCGGTCGCGCAGCGCGTGCGGATCCCCGTCGTCGGCGGCGGCCCCGGCTTCGATGCGCGCCATGACCTCCTCGACCCGTCCCTGGTAGCGGTCGGCGGGCACGAGCAGGCCGCCCAGCGCCTGGTGCGTGCGGCGATGGTTGAACCAGTGAAGGTGCGTCGCCAGCCGCCGCTTCATCTCGTTGACGTCGTGGAAGCGCACGACGTCGAACAGCTCCTTGTGCAGGTTGCCGTTGAAGTTCTCGATCTTGCCGTTCGTCTCCTTCGTGGCCGGGATCTGCTCGACGTCCATCTCTTCGAGCAGCGCCGTGAACCGCGAGATCCCCTTCCAGCTCCAGAACGCCGAGCCCTTGTCGTGCACGACCATCTCCGGCTTGCCGTGGCGAGCCACGGCCGCCTCGAACGTCTTCAGGACCAGGTCGGCCCGCTCGGCATCGTCCACCCCGTGGCCCGTGACGAACCGGGCGTGATCGTCGATGAGGATCAGCGTGTACGTCGAGGCCCGCCCGATCCAGCGGTGCACGAAGTCCAGGTGCCAGATGTGGTTGGGCCGAACGGCCTCGTACCGCCGGTCGTTCTCCTTGCGTTCGCGCCGCTTCGGAGGTCGGTACCCCGCGTCCTCCATGACCCGCCGGACCGTACCCGTGGACACCTTCACGCCCTTGCGACGGAGCTGGTTCTTCACCTGGCTGGGCCCCAGACCCGGGTGCTCGCGCCACATCTCGAGAATCTCGCGATCCCGCTTCGCCTCGACCTCGGCCGGATCCGGCCCCGACGTCGGCGACGGTCCCTTTCCGACCGCTGCGAGCTTCGCCTTGCGCCGCCACTCGTACACGGAGAACCGACTCATCCCCAGCTGCTCGCAGGCCTTCGTCACCCCGACCTTCGCGGCCAGCTCCAGGGCCTGCTCGCGCTCGGACGGTGTGTATGACCGCGCCACCCGACCCGACGACGAGCCGACCGCGCTCGTGCCGACGCCCTCCTCGCTCGCAACCGGCACTGCTTCGTCGACGTCAGGCTCGGGCTCCGGGCGCCGGGGCCACTCGCCACCCTCGGCCTCCGCTTGCCGCGCCTTGTACGCCCACTTCTTCACCGTACCGTTCGGGACCCCCAGGCGTTTTGCCGCCTCCGTGGGTCCGACCTCTGCGGACAACGCGATCGCGTCCCGCTGCTCTGCAGCGCTGTACTGACGCCGCTCCTTCTTCGCCATGGTCACACTCCATCGCCACGACGACTACCCACGCACGAACCGGTCCGGGGTTTCTACGCCGTCAGCGGATGGCAAGTGTCTGGCAAGCGCAAGTAGCCGGACGACTCAAACCAGAGCGCCTTGACGCGGTTGCCGCGCTTGTTGAC
>CAYFOA010000364.1:0-3802 GCA_964344575.1 uncultured Rickettsiales bacterium
TAGAGGCCCCCGTTCCGCCCCCGGCACCCCCGGCCGAGCTCGACGCCGGCGAGGTCCCCGCGCCCCCGGCGACCCCCGACGGCGCCGCGGTCCCCGCCCCCCCGAAGCCGCCGAAGGTCCTCAACGTCTCCTCCGCCAGCGGCGAGGTGAAGCTGGACTCCGTCGCGGCCGACGCGTTCGTCCTGTCGGGCGACGCGGAGATCGGCGGCCGCATCGAGGACGCGCTGTTCGTGTTCAGCGGCGACGTCCAGATCCCCGGCGAGGTCGGCGGCGACGCCTACGTGTTCGCGGGCGCGGTCGAGCTGACGGGCGCGATCGAGGGCGACCTGTACGTCTTCAGCGGCGACGTGGACCTGCAGACGGGCTCCGTCGTCGAGGGCCGGATCTTCGCCTACAGCGGCGACGTGGTGCTCGACGGGACCGTCGAGGGGGACGTCGAGGTCAAGTCGGGCAACCTCGTCATCGGCGGCCTCGTCGAGGGCGATCTCGACGCCGTCGCGGGCGCGGTGGCGCTCCGTCCGGGCGCCCGGATCGAGGGCGACGTGGACTACACGTCGGGCTCGGTCATGAGCCTCGGCGAGGGCGCGGTCGTGCTCGGCGAGACGACGTTCACCCAAGAGCAGGTCGACCACGACGTGGAGGTCGACGTCGACTGGGGGAGCGACAAGAAGGAGGAGGGCCTCTTCAGCCGCATGGTCGGCGGGATCTTCGGCGGCGTCTTCTTCGTCCTGATGATGCTGGTGTTCGGCGCCGCGCTCTTCTGGGCCGGCGGCCCGATGGCCCGGCGCGCGGTGGACGAGGCCTACGAGCGGCCCGCCTACCAGCTCGGCCTCGGCTTCGCGCTGGCGATCTGCGTCCCCATCGCGTCGGCCGTCGCCTGCGTCTTCATCCTCCCCATCCCGCTGGCGGTGGTGGCGATGATGGTCCTCTTCGTCGCCTGGTGCGCCGGCTACCTGGTCTCCGCGACGGCGCTGGGCCGCTTCGTGCTGGAGCGCGCGGGCCAGGCCGGCGACGGTCCGCCGGTGCCGCGGCTGCTGCTCGGCGTCGCCGTCCTGGTGGTGGTCGGCTGGGTCCCCGTCCTCGGCTTCTTCGCCGCGGTGGGCGCCAGCCTCATCGGCCTCGGCGCGCTGTTCAACACCTGGCGCCAGGTCCGCGCGGAGGCCGCCGCGTAGCGACGAATCGAGGGGACGTCGACCTTGCCGGGACGAATTTCGTCCCGGGTCCGACGCATGCTCTCCTCATGACGACGCACCGCACCCCCGAGCAGCTCCCCCTGACCCGCCCCACCTGCGCCTGCAGCCGCTGCTCGTGCCGCGTCGCGGTCCGCAGCTCGGTCAAGGTGTGCAAGGCCTGCAAGCACGGCGCGCACGACCTCCGCTCGCTCCGCCGCCTCCGCGCCCAGTCGCTCTCCCCGAAGGCCGCCTGATGGCGTCAACCGGGTTTGTAGGCCGATGGATCGGCGAGGGCTGCGCGTTCCTGCGGCCGCCGACGAGCGAAGGCGGGGTCGCTCCCCCGGCGAGGGAGGAGGTGGTCGCAGGGGCGGGCAGAACCGCCGAGGCGCGGTCAACAAGCCTGGTTGCCGCCATGACCTACTCCTGGACGACGCTCAAGAACATGTCGGCGATCTGCGCGTGCCCCGTGGGGTTCGGGTGGATGCACGTGAGGTCGAACCAGAGCTCGGCGTCGGGGCCGCGGAAGCAGCGGCCGGCGGGGTCGTCGTAGTTGAAGCCGTGGCCGCAGAAGGACTCGAGGAGGAAGAGCATGTCGGTGCCCGTGTCGACCGCCACGGACATGAACTCCTCCATCGCCCAGACGACCATCTCGGCCAGCGCGGGGTCGGTGACCGCCTCGCCGAAGCCGGCCAGCCCCGCCGTGGGGCAGGAGGTGACGTCGCCGGTCGCGTCGGTGAACTCGTACAGGTTCGTGGTGATGACGTAGACGCCGTTGGGGAACCGGCCGGGCGCCGTGATCCACTCGACCGTGTCGCGGACCAGCTGCATGAACCCCTCGGTCTGGGCCCACAGCTCCTCGGTCGGCTGCCCCTCCATGAAGCCCTCGGTGAGGCTGCTCAGGTCGTTGCCCCCGACCGTCATCACGACGAGGGTGACCTTGTCCCGCTCGTCTTCGGGGAGGCAGTCCAGGACCTGGGTGTCGTCCTGCATCAGGTCGTCGGCGCGGGCGCCCCACTCGGCGCAGGAGGCGAAGTCGCCGGACTCCTGGATCCAGGCTTCGCCGGTGAGGGGGTTGGCGCCGTTCCAGAACGGGTCGGGGGCCTCCAGTCCGAACTCGGCGGCGAGGCTCTGGGCGAGGATCGCGCGGTAGAACTCGGCGTCGGCGCTCGGGGGGGTCCCGCCGGTGACCGCGTCGCCGAGGAAGCCGACCCGCCCGACCCCCGTGATCGCCTGGTGGTCGGTCCCGTTGCAGTGGCTCCCCACCGTCGGCGAGAACGGCGCGTAGTCGGGGGCCACCTCCTCGGGATCGGCCGCGATGTCGGAGAAGCAGGCGTCGAACGTCGGCTCCTCGACGCTGTCGTCGTCGTCGTCGTCCGCCGGCGGCGTGTCGTCGTCGTCGTCCTCGATGGGGTCGCTGTCGTCGTCGTCGTCCGCGCCGTCGTCGTCGTCGTCGTCCACCGGCGGCGTGTCGTCGTCGTCGTCGGAGATCGGATCGGAGTCGTCGTCGTCGTCGACCGCCGCGTCGTCGTCCTCGTCGCTGACCGGGTCGTCGTCGTCGTCCGGAAGGGGCGGCTCCTCCGGCTCCGTGCCGGGCAGGCCCACCGTGCAGGAGACGAGCAGCAGCGCGCTGAGCAACGCGGTGATCCGAACGGTCATTCCAGCTCCCTCAGACTGTAAACACGGTGTATACCTGTGCCGTGGCCGTGGCAAGGGAGAAAGCGAGTCCGACGCCCGAGCGGCTCCTCGACGGGGCGGCGGCGGCGCTGGCGCGGCACGGGGTCCGGGGGACGACGGTCCAGCACGTCCTCGACGCCGCCTCGATCAGCCGGCGGACCTTCTACCAACACTTCCGCAGCCTCGACGACGTCCTCCGGGCGCTCTACGAGCGCATCACCGAGCAGCTCCTCGCGGAGGTCCGCGCCGCGGCGACCTCCACCGAAGACCCGGTCCAGCGGCTCTTCGCCGCGCTGGAGGCCTACCTCGACTTCGAGCTGAACGGCGGCGACCTCCTGATCCTCCTCCAGGCGGAGGCGTCACGCCCCGACTCGCTCCTCGCCGAGGCCCGACGCCGGACGATCGACGAGCTCGTCGAGTTCACCGCCGCCGGCGTAGAGCGGGACACGGGGTTCCGGTTCGACCCGCTCGTCTTCCGCACGCTCTTCGTGGGGATGGACGGGGTCGTCATCGGGCTGCAGCAGAAGCGGGCGTTCACGCGCGCCGACCGCGACCGGCTGGCCGCGGTGATCAAGCCGATGTTCCTGGCGGTGCTGCTCAGCGCGAGCCACCTGCCGGGGCCGCCCCCGGCCGGCGACTGACTCCCTGAACTAGAGCGTGCAGACGCCGGCGGAGCCGCCGGGGCAGCTGATGCCGGTGTTGCAGACGAGCGGGTTGCCGGTCGGGCCGATGGGGCAGTCCGGGTCGCTGTCGCAGCACGGCGAGCAGAAGTCGCCGAAGGGCGAGTTCAGGCACGCGCAGCCGCCGGGGAACGTCGCGCACGTCGGATCCGCGTCGCAGTCGGCCTGGCCGTTGGAGCCGCAGTTGACCGGCGTGAACGGCGGCGAGGCGCTGTCGTCGTCGTCGCCCGGCGGGCCCGTGTCGTCGTCGTCCGGCGGGAGCGTGTCGTCGTCGTC
>CAYFOA010000365.1:0-3749 GCA_964344575.1 uncultured Rickettsiales bacterium
GGCCGGCGACGACGACGATGACGACGATGACGGGGGCCGCAGCCGCGGCCGGAGCGGCCGCATGGGCGGATGCTCCACCGGCTCCCCCGACGCGCCCACCGGAACGCCCCTGCTCGGCACTCTCCTGGTCCTGATCGGGCTGGCGACGAGCCGCTGCCGAAGCCGCCGGCGCAGGAGCTGACCGGTTCAGATTCCCCGGGCGCCGTGGCCCGGGGAGTTCGCGAAGCGCGTCCCGGTAGGCCAACCGGGGCGCGCTTCTGCGTTGGTGTCTGGATCGGCGGATTGCGTATCACGGCCGGATCGCAGCCTCGCAGTCCCCCGTCTGTGACGGTGCCTGGAACGGAGGATTGCCCTTCGCGGGCCCTACAGCTCGAACCTGGGCGTCTCCATCCGAAGGAACTCGCGCCACGGGTCGCGCGCCCAGGCGACCGGCGCGGCGGGCGGCGGCGGCTCCTCGTGGTCGCCGGTCCGGACGAAGCGGACGACCCGCCCCCGCACGGCCCGGTCGCGGAGGATGCGGCGGTGGCCAAGCCCCTCGGTGAGGACGAACGGCGCGCCCAGCCCCTCGGACAGCCGCAGCGCGTTGCCCCAGGGGACCTCGCGGTCCTCGCGGTCGTGGACGACGAGCGCGCCGACGCCGGCGGGGACCGACGCGGCCATCGCGCTCAGCCCGAGGGAGTGCCACGCGAGGCCGGTGCGGGCCTCGAGGCGGCGGCTCATCCGGTCGACGACGTCGCTGGTCACGCCCATCACGGCGGCCAGCCTGTCGCCCGCGTCCTCCCCCCACGCGGCGGTCCCGAGGAGCACCAGCCGCTCGACCTCCAGCCCCTCCCCGACGGCGACCATGGCGGCCATCCCGCCGAAGCTGTGGGCGACGACCGCGCGGACGGGGCCGACGGCCCACGCGACCTCGGTGACGGCGGTGGCGAAGGAGCGGAGGTCGGCGCGGTCGCCCTCGGAGTCGCCGTGGGCGGGGCCGTCGAAGAGGACGACGCGGTAGCCGGCGTCGACGAGCGGTTCGACGAGGGCGCCGAGCTGGCTGCCCCGCCCCTCCCAGCCGTGGACGAGGAGCACGGTCGGGCCGGCGCCGAAGTCCCACGCGCGGATGGTGCGGTCCTCGACCTCGACCTCGAAGCGGCGCCCGCGAGCGAGCACGGCCAGCTCCCAGGCGGGACGGAGGGGGTTGCGGGGGGTGGTGAAGAGCCGCTCGGCGACGGCGGCGGCGGCCTCGGGGGCGACGCGGCTGAGCGCGCCCATCCCGAGCTGGACGGCCTTCAAACGACCGTTCGTGCTTTTTTCGGCGCGGACGGACTCGGAGGTGGGGTTGGGATCGGTCACGGGTCCTTCTTTCTTCAGGAGGCGCGGGAGCGGGCGAGGAGCGCGTCGAAGGCGCCCCGGGCGCGGGCTTCCGCATCGTCGTCTTGCATGAGCCTCCGGTAGAGGTGGAAGCCGAGCAGGATGGAGTAGGTCTCGAAGGCGAACTGGCCGGGGTCGAGGTCGGCGTCGAAGTGGCCCTCCTCGACGGCGATGGAGGCGGCGCGGGCGATGGCCCCGGTCCACTCGGTCTGGGACTGGAGCAGCGCCTCCCGCAGCGGTCCGGGGCGGTCGTCGAGCTCGGTCGAGGCGGCGACGAACACGCAGCCGCCCGACGGCCCCGCGGAGCTGCCCCAGAGCATCCACCGGTCGAAGAGGGCGACGACCCGGGGCTCCCCGCGCGGCTCCTTCAGGGCCGGCAGGACGACGAAGTCGACGAACCGCTGCGCGGCGGCGGCGAGCACCTGGAGCTGGAGCTGCTCCTTGGACCGGAAGTGGGCGAACAGCCCGGACTTGCTGAGCCCGAGGTCCTTCGCCAGCCGCCCGATGGTCAGCCCGTCCAGCCCGTCCTTGGACGCGAGCTGGAGCGCGTGCCCCACGATCGACCGACGGGTGGTCTCGCCCTTGCTCATGGCAGGAATAGTACGACCGTTCGTTTTATTGTCAAACGCAATTTCTCGATCGGCTCTGCGTACACCGGTCATGGCCTTCTACGGATACCTGACCGACCAGATGAACCGCGACGGCTCGCGGATCCTCGACCGGGCCCACGACAACCGCCTGGCCCGCCAGGCGCGGCGTTGGGACGAGACCGAGGCCACCGAGGCGCTCGCGTGCCCCGCGTGCGCGACCGAGTACGACTTCGGCAACGACTGCATCGACTGCGACCTGCCCCTGGCCTCCGCCTCGCTGGCCTCCACCGCCGGCGCGAACGCCCCGCTGCAGACGCCGGCCGAGCGGCTCGCCGAGAGCCTCGTCTTCGCCCTCGCGGGCGCCGGCGCCGTCGTGCTCCTGGCCGTCTTCTGGGTCGGCTACCTGCGCTACTTCTAGAAGTCGTCGAAGCAGAAGTCGCTGATGCAGAACTGACCCACGACCGTGAAGTCGCCCGGACAGCCGGACGCCGAGATCAACGCCTTGCCGCAGCCGAAGCCCCCGGGGCAGTCGGTGTTGAGCTCGCACGGCGTGCCGCACGACGGGCCGTTGGGCAGGTTCCAGCAGAAGTTGCCGTCGCCGCAGAACGGGTGGCCCAGCGCGAGGGTGTCGCAGTCGTCCTCCTCGAGGCCCGCGTCGTAGACGTTCTGGCTGGGGTTGCAGCTCTGGCAGATCGGGAAGGGGGCGTCGACGCAGCGACCCTCCACGCAGTCCTCCCCGAGGTTGCAGTCCGTGTGCCCGTCCCGGCACGGCTTGGGCTCGCAGGCGCCGTCGACGCACCGGTGCCGGGCGGGGCAGTCCAGCTTTGACGTGCAGCCTTCGACGCAGGACCCCTGCGGCTCGAGCGAGTCGTCCTCCGCCCGGAACGTCAGGCAGTGCTGCTCCAGCGCGCAGTCCCGGCGGGTCTCGCACGGGATCTGTTCGCAGACGCCGGCGTCGCCGCAGCGCCACAGGACACCGAAGCCGAAGTCGTCCTCGTCCGCGCAGTCGAGGTCCTGCTCGCAGCGCGTCTCGCAGCCCCCGAGCGCCAGCGCGAGCAGCACCGCGGCGACGACCCTCATCCTTCGAGGTACGCCTTCACCGCGTCCATGTCGGACTGCAACGCCTTCTTGAGGAAGCCCCGGATCAGCGGGTTCATCAACCGGGCGCGGACGGTCCGCGGGGTCGACTCCATCACCAGCTTCAGGTGGGTCCCGCCGTCGTCGCTCGGGCGCACGGTGAACACGGAGTCCCACAGCGCACCCCCCGACTCGCTGACGATGCGGACATGGTCGTCGACGACGTACTCGGTGATCTCGAGCTCCGTCCGCGCCTCCCGGCCGTTGAACACCCGCGTCTCCGCGAACCGCGTCCCGACGCCGCGCTTCGTCTCGGACAGGTACTCGATGTTCACGACGTGAGGCACGGCCTGCTGGAAGTTCTCGATGTGCGCGACCGTGTCGAACACCTTCGAGACGGGCGCGGAGATCGTGACCTCGGCGGTCGTCGTCATCGTGGCCATGGCGCGGCGAGCGTACCCGCAATGGGACCGCCGGGCACGCGACGGCCGGCGGCCCCGGCAGGGGTGAGGTCGCCGACCTCGGCGGGTTCGGGGCACCGGATGGGGCCCTCACGGGGCTGAGGGCCTGGCCCGGGCTCGATCCGGCGGGATGCGGCCGCGGACGGGGCGGCTATCCTCCCGGCCGTGGCCGACGGCAAGCCCTCCCTCGTCGAACGGATCGCGCGCCGCGCGCTGCGCGAGGTGCGGGCGCGGACCTCCGCCCCGGGCGCGCCCGCCGCCGCCC
>CAYFOA010000366.1:0-3707 GCA_964344575.1 uncultured Rickettsiales bacterium
ACGAGAACGAGAACGAGAACGAGAACGAGAACGAGAACGAGAACGAGAACGAGGGTCAGCCCTTCGCCGTCTTCACCGTCGGCGACACCACCGTCCCGTCCAGGTCCCGCACCTCCCACCCCTGCTCCAGCGCCACCTTCAGCGTCCCGTCCCCGCTCCGGAGGTGGACGTCCTGCTGAGGGAACGCGATCTCGACGTCGTGCTCCCGGAAGACCCGGTCGATCCGGATCCGCAGGTCGCTCGCCACCACCAGCCGCTCGTCGGGGTCGTCGATGTAGACGTTCAGCGTGAAGATCAGCGCCGAGTCCCCGAAGTCGTCGAACCGCACCATCGGCGCCGGCCGCTTCCTCACGCGCGGGTCCTCCTGCCCCGCCTGCGTCATCAGCCGCCGCACCAGCGCCACGTCGCTGCCGTACGCCACCCCCACCGCCACCGGGATCCGGACCTTGACGTCCTCCTCCGTCCAGTTGACGACCACGCTGTCGATCAGCTTGCTGTTCGGGACCACCACCAGGAGGTTGTCGATCGTCCGCACGATCGTCGCGTACCCGCTGATCCGGACCACCCGCCCCACCAGCCCGTCCAGCTCGATCACGTCGTCCACCGAGACCCGCCGCCCGAGCAGCAGGATCAGCCCCGAGATGAAGTTCGCCGCCAGCGTCTGGCTCCCGAAGCCGACCGCCAGCCCCACCACCCCCGCGAACACCGTGAGGAACCCGATCCCCACCCCGATCACGTCCAGCCCGATGACCAACCCCAGCCCGAAGATCGCGTACCGGACCAGCGTGTCCAGCGTCGCCTGCGTCCCCGTGTCGAGCTCGTACAGCGGGTACAGGTTCCGCCGCAGCAGCGCCTCGATCGACCGGCTCACCAGGATCGTCACCACGATCGTGCACGCGAACAGCAGGATCGACATCCCCGTGATCCGGCTCCCCCCCACCGCGAACAGCGGCGCCGTCAGCGCCCCCGCGAGGTTCCCGAACACGTTCCCCGAGTAGTCCCACCCCGACGCCAGCAGCGCCGCGCTCGCCGCCCCCACGAAGATCAGCACCAGCGGGACCAGCGACCGGTACGCCGCCCGCGCCCCGTCCGGACTCAGCGCCAGGAGCCCGCCCCCGTCCGGGTACCCCACCACCGACCGGAGCAGCCCCGTCAGCCGGACGTAGACCCACGGCGCCATCAGCGCCACGCCGATCGTCACCAGCCCCCCGCGCACGAGCAGCTCCGCCAGGTTCAAGTACCCCAGCGCGAACAGCAGGTAGACCACCACCGGACCCAGCGCGAACACCCGGTAGAAGCGCCGCACGCCGGCGCGGAGCACCCCCACCTCGGCCACGTCCCCGTCCGCCCCCAGCAGCGCCAGCAGCTCCGACCGCCGCAGCAGGATCCCCAGCCACCCGATCAGCAGCCACAGCACCAGCGCCGCCTGGAGCAGCCGGCTCACCTCGCCGGGGAACCCCAGCAGCGGCAGCATCGCCGCGCTCAGCCCGATCGCCGTCGCCAGGATCGCGCCGACCCGGACCAGCCCCCGGAGGTACCGCGCCACGCTCGGCGCCATGCTCTCGCTCCCCTCCTTGGGGAAGAGCACCCCCGACGCCGCGATCACCACCCCCACCAGCGGCGGGGCCAGCGCGGAGAAGCGGTACAGCGGTCGCAGTGGCGTCGGGATCGCGTCCAGCAGCAGGAGCAGCCCGCAGACCAGCGTCACCGGCAGCACCGGGGCCGCCGCGTGCGCGATCACCGCTGCCAGCTCGTCCCCCCGCGACGACGTGTCCACCCGCGCCAGCAGCGGCAGCGCCCGCATCCCCAGGATCAGCGCCGCCAGCCCCAGCAGCGCCAGGCCGAAGATCGTCGCCGGACCCGCCGCCTGCCCCGGTCGCCGCGCCGCCGCGACCCGCGCCCGGACCTCCTCCAGCGTCGCCGTCGGGTCGCTCAGCAGCTCCGCCGCGTGGTCCAGCCCCGCCGACAGCGCCATCGGGTCGACCAGCCCGACCGACGCGCTGAAGATCCCGTCCCCCTCGCGCGACGCCACGTCCGCCCGGCGGCTCGACCAGCGCTCCACGTGGTACCGCAGCAGCGGCAGCTCCAGCGCCTGCCGCTCGATGTCCAGCCCCACCAGCTCCAGCCGCTTCCGGTCCCGGTCCGTCCGCCGCTCCAGCGTCTGCTGCCGCAGCCGGGCGAGCTCGTCCTGCAGCTGCAGCAGCTCCCGCTCGGCCTCGCTGAGCACCGGCTCGGGCGCCGGCGTGGGCGGCTCGGGGCCGACCAGCGGCTCGTCCGGGATCGCCTCCCCATCCACCGCCGGCTCCGGGGGCGGCGGCGGCTCCGGCTCCGGCGCAGTGCCCGCCTCCAGCGTCTCGGCCACCTCCTCGGCGAGCATCTCCAGCCGCCACGCGTCCAGCTGCTCGCGGTGCTGCTCGACCGCCCCCTCCAGCACGCTCCGCGTCTCCACGAGGTCCTCGATCCGCCCCTCCAGCAAGGCGATCTCGACCTGCAGATCCTCGATCCGGGCGTCGATCGCGCGGGTGTTCAGCCCGTCCTCCAGCCACCCCGCCGGCGCCTCGACGTCGAGCTGCAGCTGACGCGCCTCCGCCGACGCCGCGATCAGCGCCTGGACCTGGTCCTCGTACGCCTCCTCGGTCGCCCGCAGGATCGCGTCGAGCTCCGTCGCCGCCTCCAACAGCGCGCCCAGGGTCGTCAGCCGCTGCTTCCCCACCCCGCGGGTCCGCTTGAGCTCCTCCCGCCGCTGCCGCCACGCCTGCGACCGGTCCGCCAGCGACGTCCGCCGCCGCTCCAGCCGCTCCAGCTGCCACCGGAACTCCGCCTGCCGCCGGTCGAGCCGGTCGTCGAACTCCTCCCCCCGCGCGGCGAGGCCCGCCGCCAGCACCTCGGCCGGGTCCTGGGCCAGCGGCAGCACCGACTCGGACTCCAGCCCCGGCAGCGTGAACTGCCCCGCCGCCGGCGCCGGCAGGAGCACCAGCGCGGCGACGACGCCGGCGACGTACAGCGAGGCCCTCACTCCTCCGACTCTACCCCGTCCTCCAGGTTGAACTCCGTGGCGGGCAACGGCTCGTCGTCACCGATCCCCCACGGCGGCGACGTCATGCGTTCGACCACCGCCACCAGCCCGTCCTGGAACGTGACCCACCCCTGCGTCTCCCAGGTGAACCAGAACCGCAGCTTGTCCGCCCGGTCGCGGGGGCCGAGGCTGTCCCAGCGCCACTGGCTCCGGTCGTACAGCCACAGCACGCAGCCGTCGTGGCGGCGCCAGTGGTGGACCGCCTCCCCCGGGTCCATCAGGTTGAAGTGCGACCCCGACACGCCCATCTCCCACAGCCGCTCGTTGTCGGTGACGAGGTAGCAGCTGCCGTCCTCCAGCTGCTTCGCCACCAGCTCCGTCCCACCGAAGCCGGGGACCGACGCGACGAACTGCTCCTCGGCGCCGTAGTAGCGGGTGCGGGCGTCCCAGACACCGGCCAGGGACGTGAGCAGCGCCGCCGCCAGCAGCGCCCCCGCGACGTACCGCGTCCCCCCTTCGTCCCGCAGCCGGGCCGCCGCGAAGGACGCCCCGAAGAGGATCGGGAACCCCGCGAGCAGCGCGTGCCGGTAACCGTAGTCGTTGAACGTCGCCATCCCCAGGTGCGCGAGGACGGCGAACCCCGCCACCGCCGCAGGCCCCCGCCACCCGATCCCTTCGTCGCGCGACCACG
>CAYFOA010000367.1:0-3705 GCA_964344575.1 uncultured Rickettsiales bacterium
ACTCGTACCACGTTTGGGGATCACGCCGTCTCTACTTGGGCGAATACGACGGGCTGATCGCCGAGGGCTACTACGTGATGAACACCACAACCCACTCGCAGACCGGCAACCAGCGGGATCGCGTGACAGGTAGGCTGAAACCCGAGTCCGAGACCGGCTACGAGAGTTGCGAGACAACCGGGCTCCTGTACGTCTTACGGAAGGATCTGGGCGAAGGGACCTGAGCTGAGCGGAGAGGCGCGACGGGACGGGCGCGCTCGGCTGGGATCAGCACGCGCTCCAGGGAGTCGACGGTCATCGACTGGACCCGTTCTCGCTCTTGTTCTCGTTGACCCGTCCTCCGGTTCTCTATGATCCCCCCATGCGAACCGGCCTCCTCGTCTCCTCCTTCCTCCTGCTCCTGCCCGCCTGCGGCGGCGACGAGCCCGCCGAGGAGCCGACCCCGATCGTCTACTACGACGCCAACGCCGCCGACGCCGCGGCCCGCCAGGCCGAGGAGGACGCCGCGGACGCCGCCGCCACCGAGGAGCACCGGCGGGGCCGGGGCGCGGCGAAGTCGCTCGCGTTCGAGGCCATCGAGGTCACCCCCGACGTCGTCACCGTCGAGGGGACCCTCTACGCCGAGGCCACGCTGACCGCCGGCGCGTCGTCCTTCGCCGACATCGACTACACCTGGTCCGTCAACGGCCGCACCATCCAAGGCATCACCAAGGGCGAGCTGAGCGCGTCCGCCGGACGGTTCAAGAAGGGGGACGCCGTCACCGTCCAGGCCGAGGCGATCGACGAGAAGGGGAACATGGCGACCATCGAGTCCAAGGTCGTCATCATCGCCAACAGCACCCCCGTCATCCTCAACGACATCAGCCGCCGCGTCGGCATCGACGGCCTCGTCATGAAGGCCGAGGACGCCGACGGCGACCCCATCGAGTTCTCCGTCGTGAGCGGACCCCCCGGCGTCTCCATCGATCGCCGCGGCGCCGTCCAGGTCGAGCAGGTCAACCTCGACGAAGACTTCGAAGGGGAGGTCGTCATCGCCGCCACCGACCCCGACGGCGCCCGCGCCGAGTTCCACGTCCCCGTCTCCATCAACGCCGCCGTCGAGGAGGTCGTCGGCGAGCGGACCACGTCCAAGGAGGTCTACTCCCACCAGATGACCGAGGAGGAGTACGAGAAGGCCAACCTCGAGGGCGCCGAGCGGGTCATGGAGATGAACGAGAAGGAGTTCGACGAGTACTGGGCCGACCAGGAGCGCCGCGAGGAGGAGGGGCGCAAGAAGAAGGACGGGGGGAAATAGTGCCCCCGGCGCGCGCGTAGGGCCCCGTCATGAGCAACCTCACCGCGAAGACCGGCATCGCCCGCCTCTTCGGCTCCATGGGGACTCCGCTGCTGGTGCTGTCGACGATGTTCATCGTCATGTTCGCCGGCTTCGATCTCCTCCTCCCCGACCCCATCCCCCTCATCGACGAGGCGATCCTCGTGATGCTGATGTTCGGCGGCGTCTCCGAGCTGTCCCGACGCCGCAAGCTGCGGGCCGCGAACAAGCCCCTGGACCCGATGGCGGTGCGGAACACGCCCGCCGACCTGAAGTCCCTCGCGGCGCGGACGCAGGCGGTCGTCGAGCAGGCGTCGCGCCTCGTAGGACGCGGGGCGGCGCCCCAGGTCGGGGTCCGCGTCCGGGAGCTCGCCGCGGATGTCCGCGCGATGGTCGAGGAGCTGCGTCGCGCCGACGCCTTCCTCGCCCGCAAGGAGAACGACCCCTGGCTGGTGGACCGGAAGCTGACGAAGCTCGGCAAGCAGGCCGTCGACCTCGAGGTGCGGGGCGACGACCGGAAGCTCGAGGTCGCGCGCAAGGCGCTGGCCGTCGCGCAGGCCCACCGGGACACCGTCGAGCGGCGGGTCGGCGAGCGCGAGGACGTGATGGTCCGCATGGAGTCGATCTCGGCCCAGGTCGACGCCCTCGGCGAGGACCTCGGGGAGCTGCTCCGGAAGCGCCACACGGGCCGGTTCGTGACGCGGAAGCTCGGCGATCTCGACCCCCGGGTGGCCGACGTGCTGACCGCGCTGGAGGCCAACGCCGCCGCCGAGGCGGAGGTCGAGGAGGCCGTCGCGGCGAACAAGCGGGGCCGCCGCCGGACGCCCACCGGAGTCGCCGCGCTGTAGCGATTCCGTCCGCGCTGTACACTCGCACGCGGTGAACATCGTCATCATCGGCATGGGCGAGGTCGGTCGCCACCTGGCCACGACGCTGTCGCACGAGGGGCACTCCGTCCGCGCCGTGGACCGGAGCGTCGAGTCGCTGGACCTCGCCACCGAGCACGCCGACATGCAGACCCTGGCGGGGCACGGCAGCGCGCTGGCGACGCTCCGCGAGGCGGGGGTCGAGCGGGCCGACCTCGTCGTGGCGGTGACCGACAGCGACGAGGTGAACCTCCTCGCGGCGCTGACGTCCAAGCAGCTCGGCGCGCGGCAGGCGATCGCGCGGGTTGCGGACCGGGCGTACTACGAGGAGGAGGGCGGCGTCGCGCACGACGTCGTCGGCGTGGACCTCCTCATCAACCCGCAGGTCCTGGCCGCGATGGAGGTCCACCGCGTCATCCGGTCCTTCGGGGCGATCGAGGCGAAGAACCTGGCCGACAACAAGGTCGAGGTCGTCGACATCCAGGCGAGCCCGAAGTCGCGCTTCCTGGGCACGCAGCTGCGCGAGATCTCGATGCCCCGCGGCGCGCTCATCGCGGGGATCGTCCGCGGCGACCGGGTGCTCATCCCCCACGGCGGCGACCACGTGGAGGAGGGGGACAGCCTCTGGATGATCGGGGACATCGACACGATCCCGCGGATGCACAAGATGTTCGGCGGCGGCCGGGAGCGGCGCGCCACGCGGGTGATGATCGTGGGCGGGGGCGAGATCGGGGCCGAGGTCGCGCGCCGGCTGGAGCGGGACGGGGTCGACGTCGTCATCATCGAGAAGGACCTCAAGCGCTGCCACCAGCTCGCGGCGGACCTGCGGGACGCGCTGGTCCTGCACGGCGACGGGACGAACCGGGCGCTCCTGCTCGAGGAGGACATCGAGTCGGTCGACGGCCTGATGGCGCTGACCCACTTCGACGAGGTCAACATCATGGCGGGGCTGCTCGCCCGGGGGCTCGGCGTGGGCCGCGTCATCGTCCTCGTCCACCGCGGCGACTACCTCGGGACGGCGCACGACGTCGGTCTCGACGTCGCGATCTCGCCCCGCCGCAGCACCGCCGAGTACATCCTGACGCACGTCCGCAGCGAGCACGTCCACCGGGTCGTCCAGGTGGAGAACGGCCGGGCCGAGATCCTCGAGATCCACGTCCCCGAGCGGAGCCGCGCGGTCGGTCGGTCGCTGATGTACATCGACTTCCCCCAGGGCGCGATCATCGGCTGCGTCGTGCGCGGGACGGAGGTCTTCATCCCCCGCGGCACCGACGAGATCCAGCCGGGCGACACCGTCGTCGTGTTCACCCTCCCGGAGGTCACCCAGGAGGTGCTGAGGATGTTCCGGGACCCCAAGGCGGGGTAGCCTCGCGGGAGAGCGGGCACAAGCTATGGAGTTGACAAAGAAAAAGGCCTCCGCCTCGTGATCGCGGTTGCGGCAATGATGCCTCGCGACCTGTCCAGGGGGACTCATCCCGTCGTATTCGCGGGGGAGAGGGTCCGAGCTCCGAGATCGGTTGGGTCCTC
>CAYFOA010000368.1:0-3609 GCA_964344575.1 uncultured Rickettsiales bacterium
CACCGCCGTCGCCACCGCCGCGCCGCCGACCGCCAGCGTCCACGTCGCCAGCCCCGCCGCGCCGTCGAGCGACCCCGGCGCGCCCGCGGGCCCGTCCGCCGTCACCAGCGCCCACAGCGCCCCCGCCGCCGCCGCCGCGTGCGTCCACCCGTACCAGGGGACCAGGTCCAGGTACCGGCGCGGACCGCCCCAGATCACCGCCGCCGCCACCAGCAGCGCCCCCCCGAGGGCCGCCGTGAGCGGACCGTGAGCGATGGACGTCAAGACGATCAGGACGTCGACGAGGGCGGCCGCCGCCATCCGCTCGCGCAGCGCCACGAGCTGCGGCGTGAGCAGCGGTGACGGCAGCGACGCGGCGGGCTCCGAACTCACGCCAGCGCCTTGCTCAGGTCCTTCGTGAGGTTCTTCTGGTGGCTCTCCAGCGTCCCCCCGCCGATCTCCAGCAGCTTCGCGTCCCGGAGGAGCCGCTCGACCTTGTACTCGACGCAGTACCCGTAGCCGCCGAGCACCTGCATCGCGTTGTCCGCCACCTGCTTGCCGACCGGCGCCGCGAACAGCTTCGCCGCGTCCGTCCCGATCCGGTTCCGCTTCCCCGGCCCGACGTCCCGCGCCACGTTGTAGATGAGGCACCGCGCCGCCTCCGTGGCCGCGTACGACTCCCCGATGTAGCGCTGGATCTGGCCGAACCGGTTGAGCGGCTCGCCGAACGCCTGCCGCTCCGTCGCGTACCGGACCATCACCTCGACGCACCGGTTCGCGATCCCCAGGCTCATCGCCGCCAGCGTGACCCGCTCGATCTCCAGGTTCCGCATCATGTGCGTCATCCCCGCCCCCTCCTCGCCGAGCAGGTTCGCCGCGGGCACCCGGCAGTCGTCGAAGATCAGCTCCGACATCGTCGACGCCCGCATCCCCATCTTCGGGATCTTCTCGCCCGTCGTGAACCCCGGGCAGTCCCGGTCCACGAGGAACGCCGTGATCCGGCCCTCCACCTTCGCGTACACCAGGAAGCAGTACCCCTCGGGACCGTTGGTGATGAACGTCTTGCGGCCGTTGAGGACGTACTCGTCGCCGCGGCGGACCGCCGTCGTCCCCATCCCGAGGACGTCCGTCCCCACCGCCGGCTCCGTCATCCCCATCCCCGCGACCCACTCGCCCGAGAGCACGTTCGGCAGGTAGCGCGCCCGCTGCTCGGCGTTCGAACAGTGGAAGAAGTTGTTCACGAAGAGCATCGCGTGGGCGAGGTAGGCGAGCGCGAAGCCCGGGTCCGAGCGGCTCAGCTCCTCGTGGACGATCACCGCCGCGGTCGCGTCCATCCCCGCGCCGCCCGCCTCCTCTGGGACCGTCACGCCGAGCAGCCCCAGCTCCCCGACCTCCCGAAGCAGGCCGACGTTGAGCACGCCGCGCTCGTCGTACTCCTCCGCCTGGGGCTCCACGCGGTCGCGGGTGAAGTCCCGCACCATCGAGCGGAGCATCGCGTGCTCGTCGGTCGGGTTGAAGAGGTCCGTGCCCATGCGCTCGCTCCCGGGGAAAGGACGGGGACTTTACTGCGGCGTCGCGCCGCCCGAAAGCACCCCCTCGGACGCCAGCCACTCGAGGATGCCGTCCGCCATCTCGCGGTACCCGAGGGCGTTGCAGTGGCCGTTGGGACCGAGCCGCTCCGCCCACTCCTCCCGGCTGAACCTCGCGTCGAACCGCCCCCACAGATCGACGTACCCCACCGGCCGCGTCGCCGCGTAGTCCCCCAGGATCGTCCGCAGCGCGGTGTGATCCTCCGACGGGTTCGGGTAGTTCACCACGAGGACGTCCGCCTGCACCTTCCCCGCCTCCGTGACGACGAGGTCGAGGTCCCGGTAGAGCAGCTCGAACGGCTTCCGGCCCGCCCGCACCAGCGCCGTCCAGGCCGTCTCCCGACCCAGCGGTCCCCACGCCGCGCGCAGCCCCCGCAGGCGCTCGCTCGCGTCCGCCGGATCGACGCACGGGGCGAGGTAGGCGGCGTACGCGTTGGGCTCGCCGCGGACCCCGAACCAGCGGTCCGCCGCCGCCTCCAGGAGCTCGCACGAGGCGTGCGCCGACAGCGCCTTCGTCATCTCCTCCAGCAGCCCCGCGTGGTCCGGCCCCCCCGACGTCCGGTCCAGCCCGCGGACGACCGTGTCCAGCGCGTGGTCCCGGTCGCCCGTCGACAGCGCCCGCGCGACGGCGAACCGCCACAGCTCCGGGTCGGTCGTGTCCGGCGGCGCGAGGTGCCCCGTCTGCGGGTCGGGGTGGACGCGCATCAGCTCGTCCGCGGCCGTGTGCTGCCCGTGCTCCAGGAGCCAGATCGCGAGGTCCACCCGCTCGGGGAGGTCCTCGGGGACCGTCTCCACCCACTGCAGGTGGGGGAGGACCGCCCCCTGGGGGTCGAACTGCGCGTACCGGACGACGTCCGCCTGCTCGTAGGCCGGCGGCTCGAGGGCGGCGATGGGGAACTCCAGCGCCTCGAACACGTCGGGGTCGCGCGCCTGCTCGGGGAAGCGGGCGGCGAGGTCGGTGACGTCGAGGAGGCCCGGGGCCCGGTGGTGGGCCGCCATGAGGTAGGCGCGGGCCGACTCCCAGTCCCCCGCGAGGAGGCGCGCCTCGGCGGCGGCGAGGTCCGACAGCGCCCCCCGCGGCGTGTACCCGTCGCCGGCGCCGCCGTGGTAGCGGACCGCGCGCCAGTTCCGCTGCTGCCGGGAGAGCCGCAGGAGCGCGTAGCGGGCGAGCAGCTCGGTCTCGTTCGTCGCGACGGGCGCCGAGGGAGACGTCACCTCCGCCGGCCAGCCCAGCTCGGTCGCCAGCAGCGCCGCGTCGCGGGCGGCCACGTCGAGCTCGCGCCGCGTCGCCGCGAAGAGCACCGACCACGCGAGATCGCGCAGCCGGCTGCCGGTCTCCGGGGGCGCCCCGAAGACCTCCCGATCGAGGTACAGGCCGCCCGCGTCGGTGTTGAGGAGGGGCGCCGTGATCAGCGCGCTCCCCTGGTCGTCGACCTCCATGGGAGGCACCTCCAGGGGCGGCGTCGCGTCCTCGACGGCCTCGTCGTAGTCGCTCCCCCCGCGGAGGTTGGCGCCGGCGACGCGGACGAGCTTCACGGTCTTGAGCTTGTCGTACCAGCGCTCCCCCTGCGACGGCCCCAGGAGCCCGATCCGCTCCTCCACCTCGGCCACGCGGTAGAAGTTCGACGCGTTGTTCTGCCCGACCAGGACGACGATCAGGGCCGGCCGCACGCGGGGCGCCTCGTCCATCACGGTGAGGGCGACGTGGGCCGAGTTCGCGCCCGTCTTGCCCAGGTTGAACATCTGGATCGGGGCGTCCTGGGCGACGGTGCTCAGCTCGCGGCCGAGGTGGTCGACGAACCCCTCGCCGTCGGGGGCCTCGGCGCCCTCCACCCAGGAGTCCCCGACGGCGATGACGCGGACCTTGTCGGGGTCGACGTCGGCGCCGAGGTCGGGGGGTGGGGCGCGGAAGATCGGGACGAAGAGCGAGAGGCCCTGGAGGACGAGCTCGAGGAGGACGAGGGACGCGACGACCGTCCAGACGACGAACAGCGCGCGCCGCGGCCGGGGCTCCGGAGGAGGCTGGGAGTCAGCCGGCTAG
>CAYFOA010000369.1:0-3608 GCA_964344575.1 uncultured Rickettsiales bacterium
CCCCGTCCCGCCCCCGGATCAGCACCCGCGCCACCATCCACAGCAGCCACGTCGCCAGCAGGTGCCACCCCAGCACCACCGCGTGGAACGCGACGCTGCTCGCCCCCGCGACCGCGTACGTCAGGTTCATCATCGTCAGGTACAGCGGCCGGTAGACGTCCACCCCCTCCGACGCCTTCCCCACGTCCCCGCTCCCCTGCGCGAGGTTCGTCACGAAGTACCCCGGGATCGACGACGTCGACCGGATCGTCTCGCTGTCCGTGATCAGGCGGAAGTCGTCCCAGACGAACTCGCCGCCCAGCGACGGCAGCAGCAGCAGCCCGACGAGGAGCACCAGCCCCCCGCCCTGGACGGCCGCCGGGACCCGCATGGCCGCCCCGTCCCTACTCATCGACGTACTCGAAGGTCAGTTCGGCCGAGCTGCCGTGGGCGTTGCTCAGCAGCACGCCGACCTCGCCGGCCTCCTCGGCGGGCGGGGTCTCGAAGCTGACCCACTCCTCGCACGCCTCGGGCGCGAAGTGCTCCCCCGTCTCCTCGTCGTCCCACGACGCCTCGCCCCGGCACACCCGCTCGCACTCGACGCAGCGCAGCGCTTCGGCGATGCAGGCGTCGCAGTTCGCGCAGCCGGACCCCCGGAACACCCCCGTGACCTCGGCCTCCGCGCCGCCCACGAACACCGTCGTGTCCCGCACCCCCAGCTCGGTCGCCACGAAGAGCCCGTCGACCGTCACCGACGTCCCCCCCTCCAGCGGCCCCGTCGCGGGGTCCGCGCCGTCCACGATCGGGTTGCAGACGGCGAGGACGATGTCCACGTCCTCCTCGGGGCAGCCGGTCAGCGCCACCACGGCGGCGAGCATCCAAAAGCGCTGCATCAGTAGTCCCCCGTGAGGAAGTCGGCCGCGTCCACGGCCCCGGCCTCGGGCGCATACGCCCGCGGCTCCGTGCCCTTCTTGAACGGCACCTTCACCCCGCCCTTGGTCCGCCCCTCGGGCTGGAGCAGGCCGGTGTTCATGTCGACCTTGTGGAACTCCACCCCCTTGGGCTTCGTGTACTCGGTCGGCGGGTACTTCGCGAGGGCGTCGTGCATGTACTCGATGAAGATCGGGAGCGCGACGTCGCCGCCGTACTGGCCCCGGCCGAGCGGCTTGAAGTCGTCCAGCCCGACCCACGCGACGGTCAGCAGCTCGGGCGTGTAGCCGATGAACCAGGCGTCCCGGTACTGGTTGGTCGTGCCCGTCTTGCCCGCGATGGGGACCTTCAGCTCGCGCGCCTTCGCCGCCGTCCCTGCGCGCACGACGTCCTGCATGAGGCTGACCATGATGAACGCGGTCTCGACGTCCATCACCTCCTCGACCCGCTCGCCTGCCGTCGTCGCCTCGAGCACGTTGCCGTGCCGGTCGCGCACCTCGCTGATGTAGTAGAGCCCCTGGCGGTCGCCGAGCGTCGGGAAGACGGTGTAGGCGCGGGCCATCTCGGCCATCGTGATCGACGCCGTCCCGAGCCCCATCGAGAGGTCCTTGTTGAGCTCGCTCTCGAACCCGAACCGCTCGACGTAGTCGTACATGTAGTCCACGCCGATCTTCTGGAGGATCTTCAGCGTGACGATGTTGCGCGACAGGATCAGCCCGCGCCGGAAGGTCGTCTCGCCGAGGTACTCGCCGCCGCTGTTGCCGGGCGTCCAGATCTCGCCCTTCTCGCCCCGGCTCTCCTCGACGATCGGCGCGTCGATCAGGATCGAGCTGGCGTGGAACCCCGCGTCCTCGTTGTCCAGCGCCGCCGCGTAGACCAGCGGCTTGAACGTCGACCCCACCTGCCGCTTCGCCTGCGTCGCGCGGTTGAACTCCGACTCGGTGTAGTCGTCCCCGCCGACCATCGCGAGGACCGCGCCGTCGGTCACCCGGATCGACATCATCGCCGCCTCGGGGAGCGGCGGCTGCTCCATGGCGAGGCGGGGGAACTCCGTCGGCCCCGTCCACTTCCGGCCCAGCGTCTTCTTCCAGGACTCGCCCCCGTTGACGACCCGGACCTCGATCTCGTCGCCCACCTCGAAGACGTCGTCGACGCTCTTGCAGCGGAAGTACTTGAACGTCACCTCGGGGTTGACGTTGTGGCACCAGGTGAACTCGTCGACGTGCAGCAGCCCCCGCCGCGTCCCCACGTCCACCAGCGCGTACTTCTTCTCCACCGCCGCGACGACGCCGCGCGAGACCTCGCCCTCGGTCAGCGGGGGGATCAGCTTCCGGTCGACGGAGACGCCCTCGGCGAGCTCGAACGCGGGGTCGTAGGGACGGAGCGACAGCGTCCGCGTCCGGTCGATCCGGTTCAGCGCGTCCCGCACCGACGCGTCGTCCGTGTGCTGCGCCAGCGCGCCGCGGTAGCCCATCAGCTTGTCGCTGCGCCGGACGCCCGTCTTGATCGCCTGGTTCGCCGTGTGCTGCAGCTCGAGGTCCAGCGGGAGCACGACCTCCAGCCCCTGGTTGTAGACCGTGTCGTGCCCGTAGGTGGCGACCAGGTACCGCCGCACGTGCTCGACGTAGTACGGCGCGTGGTCGAGGTTCCGGTCCCGCTTCTTGCTGAACACCAGCTCCGTGTCGTACGCCGCGTCGGCCTGCTCCTTCGTGATGTAGCCCTTGTCGGCCATCTGGTTGAGGACGTACCGCTGGCGCTCGCGGGCCGCGTCGAAGTTCCGGTTGGGCGAGTAGTTCGACGGCGCCTGGGGCAGCCCCGCGATGATCGCCCCCTCGGCGAGGGTGAGCTGGCTGACGTCCTTGTCGAAGTAGAGCTTCGCCGCCGCCTGCACGCCGTACGCGCCGTGGCCCAGGAAGATCTGGTTCAGGTAGAGGTAGAGGATGTGCTCCTTGGAGAAGTTCCGCTCCACGCGGACGCTGAGGATCGCCTCCTTGATCTTCCGCTCGAGCTTCTTCTCCCGGGTGAGCAGGAACGAGCGCGCCACCTGCTGCGTGATCGTGGACGCCCCCTGCGCCATGCGGCGCTGCTTGAGGTTGGCGATCATCGCCCGGACGATGCCGATGTAGTCGAGCCCGCCGTGGTCCCAGAAGGCGGCGTCCTCGGCGGCCACGAAGGCGTCCTGGACGTGCTTCGGGATCCGGTCGAGGGGGACGACGTAGCGCTGCTCCTCCCAGAACTGGCCGATGGTCTCGCCGTCGGCGTCGCGGACGATCGTGACCGTCGGCGGCTCGTACGTGGCGAGGCTGTCGACCGAGGGGAGGCCCTGGCTGTAGTGCCAGATGACGCCCACGAGGCTGAGGACGCCGGCGATGCCCAGCAGCAGCGTCAGGATCAGCGACCACTTCACGAACCGGCTGCGGATGAAGCGGCCGACGAACCCGCGCCGGACCTCCTGCTTCGGCTGCGCGCCGGGCTTCTTCTTGCGCCGCCGCTTCTTCTTGCGGCGCTTGCGGGCGGGGGGGACGCCCGGCGCGTCGCCGGCGGGGGACGGACCGGGGGCCTTCGCCCGCGCGGGCGTGAGGTCGCGCGGCTCGGGCGGGGTGACGCGGATGATCGGCGGCTCGGGGGGCGGCTCGGGCGGCTCGGCCGGCCGCGCGGCGACGTCCGGCGCGCCCGGCGCCTCGGCTCCGGGCTCGGTC
>CAYFOA010000370.1:0-3600 GCA_964344575.1 uncultured Rickettsiales bacterium
GGGGGCGGGCGGGCTGGTGTAGGGGTCGAGATCGTCGCAGTCCGGGACCTCGGCCTCGGGCTCGTCCACGTCGAGGCAGAGGGGGACGCCGTCGCCGTCGTCGTCCCGGGCGTGGAGGTCGGGGTCCGTGTCGTCGCAGTCACCGGCGCAGGTGTCGTTGCCGTCCCCGTCGACGTCGTCGAGGTTCAGGGCGGGGTCGGTGTCGTCGCAGTCGCCGGGCAGCGAGCCGTCGGAGCAGGACACCTCGCAGCACCAGTCGTCGTCCTCGAAGAGGGCTCCCCCGTCCCCGGCGAGGACGGGCGCCGCAGCGCAGAGGATGAGCAGGGACAGCAGACAGGGGGCGATCGCGCGCATGCGGGGGTCTCCAGGGGGCCGGTCCCAGCCCCGAAGCGCGCAAGTTGTAGGCCAGCGTGGATCGCTGTGTCAATGAGGTGGAGGGATCGACCGGCGCGGCGCTTTGTGGTACCAGACGCATCCGAACGGCAACCAGCTGCACGAGGGACGATCCATGGCACTCGGCTTCGGACGCAAGAGCGCGTCCACCTTCCCCGAGATCGAGGTAGAGGGCGACGGCGAGCTCCGCGCCGACCTGGTCACCAGCGAGGGCAAGATCACGGTCCGGCTGCACGAGCAGAAGGCCAAGAACACCGTCAAGAACTTCGTCGGCCTCGCGTCCGGGAAGATCGAGTGGACCGACCCCGAGTCGGGCGAGACCACGTCACGGCCGCTGTACGACGGCACCGTGTTCCACCGCGTCATCCCGAACTTCATGATCCAGGGCGGCGACCCCCTGGGGCGCGGCACGGGCGGCCCCGGCTACCGGTTCAAGGACGAGTTCCACGCGACGCTCCGGCACCACAAGCCGGGCGTCCTGTCGATGGCCAACAGCGGACCCAACAGCAACGGCTCGCAGTTCTTCCTCACCGAGGTCGCCACGCCGTGGCTCGACAACAAGCACTCGGTGTTCGGCGAGGTCATCGACGGGATGGACGTGGTGAAGAAGATCGCCCGCGTCCCCACCAACCCCGTCAACAACCGCCCGCACACCGACGTCGTCCTGGAGCAGGTCTCCGTCTACCGGGCGTAGCGGTGCGGCGGCCCGCGCTCGTCGCCGGGACGCTGGTCGCGCTGCTGTCGCTGGCCGCCTGCGGCCGCCCCCCCGCCGCGGTCGCCACCGGCGAGGTGTACGTCACCGACGAGGCCGACTTCGAGCTGATCGTCCCCGAGGGGTGGCGCGCGGCGCCCGCCGCCGGAGGGGTCACCCTCACCCGCGAGACGCAGTACGGCGGGGGGTTCCCGACGCTGAACGTGCGCCGCGTCACCGCCGCCGAGATCGACGCGCTGCGGCTGTCCGGCGTAACCGTGAAGTCGGCCGGGCGGACGATCGAGTACCGCTACCAGGCGTGGAAGAACAGCCGGGGGCGGGGGTGGCGGCTGGAGGCGCTGATCCGGGCGGAGGAGAGCGCCAGCGGCGGGGGGGCGCTCTTCGCGGAGGCGTCGGTGTGGGACGACGAGCCGGCCCTGAACCGGGCCGTGTTCGAGGACTGGTTCTGGCCGGTGCTGAACTCTATTCGGGAGCGCTAGGCGCCTCTTCGGCGTCGTCGGCCTTGGCGGCGCTGTCGTCGTCGTCGCCGGCGCTGTCGTCGTCGTCGCCGGCCTTGGGGCTGACGTCGATCGGCTTGAGCGGCTGGGCGGGCTTCTGGACCGGGACGACGGCCCAGTCCCCGGGCGCGGCGCCGTCGAGCTCCTGCGCCCAGACGGCGCCGTTGCTCAGCTCGATCCCCTTGTACTGCTTCTTGATCTTGTCGCCCTCGCTCGGCGTGAACTCGACGTAGACGTCGTACGTCCCGGCGGGGAGGAGGTGGTCGCCGCCGAAGCCTTCCCACACCGAGGAGCTCGCCACGGGGTCGGCCCCGGCCCGCTTGACGACGAGCTCGACGCGGTCGGAGAGGTCCTCGGTGCCGGCCTTGACCTGGAAGCTGATGCGGCCGAGCTCGAGCTGCAGGTCGACGGGGCGACGGACCCCCTCACGCTCGGGGACGACGAACTTCTCGAGCTTGAGGCGACCCTCGAGGTCGGGGTTGTCGTCCGAGGGGGTGTAGACGACGAGGACGTCGTACTCGCCGGGGTCGACGGCGATGGACTGGCCCGCCCTGCCGGTGGCGCGGGCGCGGGCGTTGGCTACGTCGGCGCCGGGGTTGAAGAAGTAGATCTGGGTGCTCGAGTTGACGTCGGAGCTGAAGTTGAAGGCGTCGATGCGGACGCCGGAGGCGTCGAGATCGAGGTGGATCTCGCGCTTCGTGCGGGCGAGGCCGGCGGCGATCTCGAGGCCCTCGTTCCACTCCACGGTGGGGAGGCCCTTGCCCGAGTCGTAGCTGGTCTTGACGTCGTAGCTGCCGACGGGGAGGGGGACGGACT
The DNA here is from genome assembly GCA_964344575.1 of uncultured Rickettsiales bacterium. Classification (GTDB taxonomy): domain Bacteria; phylum Myxococcota_A; class UBA796; order UBA9615; family UBA9615; genus JAAESI01. The sequence goes on from CAYFOA010000370.1 coordinate 2,419, forward strand.
CACCGCCCTTGCCCGACCAGACCGGCGTCGAGCGGTCGCCGCCGCTCACGAAGACGTCGACCTGGACGTCCTCGTCGATCTTGACGGCGGGCCGGCCGGGGCCGTCGGAGCGGGTGTAGCTGAGCTGGAGGAGGCCGACGGGGGCCTCGAGCACGACGCTGTACTTGGTGGTGTTCCCGGCGTTGACCTTCAGGCCGGCGATCGAGCCCGTCATCGGCTCGCCGAGGTCGCCCTCGCTGTAGGTGATCTTCGCGAAGTACAGCCCCGCGGCGAGGTCGTAGTCCTGGTTCCCCTCCCCCTTGGCGATGACGGCGTCGCGGGCGCCGTCGGCGGCGATCTCGACCTTGACCTTCTTGTTGACGGCGCGGTCGCCGTGGAAGACGTCGAGCATGGCGCGACCCTGGCCCTCGGCGAGGCCTTCGGTGGCGACGACGTTCCCCTCGACGGACTTGACGATCCCCTCGCCCAGGGGCGTCCCCGCGTCGATCGTCGTGGCGGGGCCGTCGTCGTCCCCCCCGCAAGCCGCGAGCAGCGCGACCGCGAGGATCCAGGGCAACCGGGTCTGCTTCAGCATGCCTCTCCTCCGTCTTGGCAGCCGAGTCTACTCCGCCCCCCGGTGGACCGCAAAAGCGGGCGTCGGGGCCGCGGCGGCTACTTCTTCGTCTTGCGGGACCGCCGCCGGGCGGGCTTCTTCCGCGGCTTCGGCTCGGTCCTGGTCTTGGGCTTGGGCTTCGTCCCCGGGGGGACGATCTCGCCGGTGTCGCGGAAGTACGGGGACATCGGCGCGGCGTCGCCGCCGTCGAGCCAGTCGTCACCGGAGGGACGCTCCGGCGCCGCCGAGGCGGAGTCGGTGGGAGCGTCGGTGGGGGGATCGGCGAGGGGGGCGTCCTCGATGCGGGCGAGGGCGACGAGGTCGGTGGAGCCCTCGGGGTCGGCGTCGGAGCGGCCCTCCCAGGTGCGGAGGGGGCGGGCGGGGGCGACGGCGACGCCGTGGGTGGCCGAGTCGCGGTCCGGGGGGGCGCCGCCGAGGGCCAGCTCGACGCGGACGGCGCCGTCCTCGGCGAGGACGTCGGCGGGGGGGCCGGCGGGGGGGCCGGCGGGCGGCGGGGGGTGGTCGGGGTCGTAGGCGTCGAGGTCGTCGCGGGTGGCCTCGCGAAGGTTGCTTAGGTCGTAGATGAACTG
>CAYFOA010000371.1:0-3593 GCA_964344575.1 uncultured Rickettsiales bacterium
TCCGAGCGGAGCGCACCCCTCGACGGCTCGAGGTGGACACAGGTTTCTCATTCGGGGGCCTCCCCGCGGCGGTTGCGGAACGGGTCGGAGAGGACGATCGCGACGACCAGCTCCTCGAAGCGGTGGTCGCCGGCGACGAAGTCCGCGGTGATCGCCTCGATGGCGCCGCGGTCGCCGAAGCCGCGTGCCCGCCCGAGCGCGTAGGTGAAGAGGTGCTTGGCGATGCAGCTGGGGACGGCGGGGTCGGCGGCGAGGATGTCGGCCAGCTCCTGGGCGCCGTCGAAGGAGCCGCGGTCGGGGAGGTCGCCGGTCGCGTCGATCGCGTTGCCGTCGGTGTCCACGTCCCGCCACGCGCCGACGCCGTCGAAGTGCTCCAGCCCCAGTCCGATGGGGTCCATCAGCGCGTGGCAGGAGGCGCAGGACGGGTCCTCGCGGTGGGCTTCGAGGATCTCCCGCAGCGTCGCGCCGTCGTCCAGATCCGTCTGGTCGATCCCCTCGACGCCCGCCGGGGGATCGGACGGCGCCTGGCAGATCAGCCGCTCCAGCACCCACTTGCCCCGGAGCACCGGGGACGTCCGCGTGGGGAAGGCGTTGACCGTCAGGAAGCCCGCCTGCCCGAAGACCCCCGGGCGGCCGAGGTCGGAGACGTCCACGGCCACGAACTCGTCGCCGCTCACGCCGCCGATCCCGTAGTGCTCGGCGAGCCGCTGATCGACGTACGTCTCGGTCGACACGAGCAGGTCCAGCATCGACCGGTCCTCGCGCAGGAACGTCTCGAAGAACCGCTCCATCTCGCCCCGCATCGACGACCGCAGCTCCTCGTCGAAGTCCGGGAAGTACCAGGGGTCGGGGAAGACGTCGTCGACGGCGCGGAAGGTGAGCCACTGGCCGGCGAAGTTCTCGACGAGGGCGTCGGCCTTCGGGTCGGCGAGCATGCGGCGGGCCTGGGCCGCGAGGACCGCGCCGTCGAGCAGCGAGCCGTCCGCGGCGGCGGCGAAGAGCTCGTCGTCCGGCATCGAGGACCAGACAAAGTACGACAGGCGCGTGGCCAGCTCCCACGCGTTCAGGGGGTGCTCGGTCTCGTCCGTGGGGTCGGGGTCGAGCTCCACGCGGAAGAGGAAGTCGGGGGACAGGAGGAGGCGGTGGGTGGCGAGCTCGGCGCCGCGGTCCACGTCGTCGCCCTCGTCGAGGACGAGCTGGACGAGGGCGCGCAGGTCGTCGAGCTCGGTCGCGGTCGCGGGGCGGCGGAAGGCGCGGTCGGCCAGCGGGGCCAGCGTCTCCATCGCGCACTCGACGGGGTCCCCGCCGGCGGCGGTGCAGTCGTCCAGCGCGACCCGGCGGGGGTTCGGCTCGAGGACCGCGTCGGTCGGTCCTTCGAGCCGGATCCAGTCCACCATCAGGTTCCGGTCGAGGGACTCCTCGGGGATGTAGAAGTCGTTCGTGAAGCCGACCCCGAAGGTGTGGATCCCCGCGGTCAGCTCGCCGCTCGCGCTGATCTGGACGGCCTCCTCCTCGGTCGCCGCGGCCACGTCGATCGACAGCCAGACGGCACCGTCGGCGACGAGGATGGCGTTGACGAGCTCGTCGCCGGCCTGCTGGCCGAAGACGCGCGCGCTGACCTGGTAGGTCCCGTCCAGGGGGAGGTCGACGGTCGCCTCCAGCGTGCCGTTGGACCAGAGGTTCCAGCCGAACCCCATCGCGTCGCCCGTCGACGCGGTCACGGACGGGTCCTCGGCCTCGAAGTGGAGCTCCACCGGCTCGGTCAACGCCTCCACCCAGTACTCCTCGGCGAGCTCGCGCGCGGCGTTCTCGTACAGCTCGACGTGCAGCGGCGACATGGTCAGCGAGCCGGCGATGTTGTCGAAGCCGTGGGCGTGGTCGTCGGGGGGGAAGTCCCGCGCGGGGGTCCGCGCCGTGCCGAGGAGGTCACGGACGGTGTTGTCGTACTCGGCGCGGTTGAGGCGGTGGAGGATCTTGTTGCCGACGTCACCCTCGACGGGCAGCTCGGGCGGCAGCTCGCCCTGGGCGCAGGCGACCAGCAGGGCGATCGTGACGGCGGCGATCCGGGTCCGCATCGCCCGTCAAACTAGTACGGGAGACCACAAAAGTCCGGAATACCTCCCGGGGGGAGCTCGGCGGCGAGGAGGGCGTCGAGGTCGGGCGTCCAGGCGCGGGAGGGGAGCGCGCTCGGGTCGACGAGCTGGACGAGGGGGTGGCGGAGCAGCACGTAGCCCTGGTCGGCGGTCAGGAGCGTCGACCCGTGGAGGTAGGGATCCATGACGTTCGTCTCCCAGCAGTCGTCGGCGTCGCAGCTGACCGGCGTGTCGCCGAGCGGATCGCTGAGCTCTCCCCCGATCTCGGTCGTGTGGTAGAGCCCGAGGTAGTGGCCGATCTCGTGGGCGGCGAGGGCCGCCGCGGTCCACTCGTCGCCGTCGACGACGGGGTCGTTCTGGATGGCGACGCCGCCCTGGCCGGTGCCGTTCTCCAGCGCCGGGCCGGGGATGTGGGACGCGATGCCGAGGGGGTCGCTGCCCGGCATGTCGAGGTGGTTGACGACGAAGACGTTCATCACCCGGTCGGTCGAGGGGACGCCCTGGCGGAAGAGGTCGACGAGCTCGGCCTGGTCGGTGACCGCGTCGAAGCCGCTGTCCGCGAGGTCGAAGTAGCGGACGTCGCCGATCCCGATCCCGACCTGGAGGAGCACGACCTCGAGGGCGTCGAGGAAGTCGGTCCAGTTCGCGGTGGACGCGGCGGTGGCGGCGTCGAACCCGGCGGCGGGGACGAAGTAGAAGTCGAGGTCGAGGAGCCCCGCCTCGACGGGGGCGAAGGCGCGCTTGACGAGGGCCTGGGACGACAGGGTCACGGCCTCGTCGTTGGCCTCGTCGGAGTAGGGGTAGAGCCAGTAGGCGCCGGTCGGGAACGGGTCGTTGGGGAAGTTCGGGATCCCGCCCGCGTACGGCTCCGCGAGGGCGCCGTAGACCGTGTACACGGTGCTGCCGGGGTCGCCGATGGCCCAGTCCCCGTTGGGGTCGTAGATCGGGCCCCACACCGGGGCGTCGGACAGGTCGGGGTCGTAGCCGACCTGGAACTGGAGCGAGACGGAGACCGAGGGGACGACGATCTGCTGGCCCGAGGGGGCGTCCCAGTCCCACAGGACGTCGGCGAGCTCGTAGACGAGGAGCTCGCCGTTGTCGAAGGTGACGTCGAGGTCGGCGTAGAGCCCGTGGTCCTCGAGGCCGGCGGTGACGGTGTGGTCGCCGTCAGGGTATTCGGCGGTCGCGATGCCGTAGGTCGCCTCGCCGGTGATGGCCCCGACGGCGGAGACGCCCAGCGACTCGCCGTCGAGCAGCCAGGTGACGAAGCCGGGCTCGTCGCCGTCGGTGGCGACGCGGAAGAAGGCGTCCCAGCTCAGGACCGCGTCGGGGTCGGGCTCGAGGAACTCGATGAACGTCGTGGGCGCGGGGGTGGCGTCGTCGTCGTCGGAGGCGTCGTCGTCGTCGGAGGCGTCGTCGTCGGGGCCGCTCGCGTCGTCGTCGTCGGGGCCGCTCGCGTCGTCGTCGTCGGAGGCGCTCGCGTCGTCGTCGTCGGAGGCG
>CAYFOA010000372.1:0-3581 GCA_964344575.1 uncultured Rickettsiales bacterium
GACCTTCACACGGTGGAGGTGGAGGACATCTCCATCTCCGCAGAGGTCATACAAGCGGTCGGGTCTGCGGATGCCCGTCGCGTCCGCACGACCGCTGCACACGGGTCGCCGCATGCGACCCGGACCCGCGCACCTCCTCCGCTTCCCGATCTTCGTCCTCTTCGCCTTCGCGGCGGCCGGCTGCGGCTGCTCCGACAGCGGGCTGCGGACCCGGCCCGCCGAGCCGCCGCCGCCCATCGACGCCCGCCTCGAGCTGACCGTCGAGGACGAGCCCGACGCCGGCGAGGCGTGGTTCGGGGAGGTCGAGGTGGGCGACGTCGCGGAGCTGCGGCTCTGGCTCCGGGCAGTCGGGACGGACCCCGTCGAGGTGGACGCGCTCGCGCTCACGGAGGGGCTCGGGTTCACGCTCGTCTCCGCCCCCACCCTCCCCGCGACGATGGACCCGGGCTCGCTCTCACCGATCGACGTCACCTTCACGCCGATCGAGGACGGGCTGAAGACCGGGACCATCGAGGCGTCCGGGACCGATCCCGACGGCGCCCCCGTGGTCGCCACGCTGACCCTCCGCGGCGACGGGCTGGGGCCGGCCATCCAGGTGACCCCCGAGGAGCACGACTTCGGCACGTGGCCGTTCGGTTGCGCCCCCGAGACCGTCGCCGTCATCGAGAACGTCGGCCGGGGGACGCTGGTCCTGGGGGACGTCCTCTTCTCCGCGTCGTCGCCCGAGTTCGAGGCCGCCACCGAGCTGCCCGCGGCGGGGACCGCGCTGGCGCCCGGCGAGCAGCACGCCGTCGCCGTCCGCTACCTCCCCGAGGACGACGTCGCCGACACGGCCGCCCTGAGCATCGCGTCGAACGACCCCCTCCGCCCCGTCGTGCCGGTGAGCTGGACGGGCGCGGGCGCGCCGCCGTCGGAGTCCTACTGCTGCGCCGAGCTCCCCCCCGGCGAGCCCCTCGAGCTCGACGAGCCGACCTGCGAGGGGAGCGGCTACGTCCCCCCCGCCGACCCCTGGGACATCGCCCTGGAGTGGCACTGGACGGGCGTCTCCACGGCGACCCAGTTCGACAGCATGATGACCATGCCCGCCGTCGGCCACATGACCGACGACGACGGCGACGGCAGCGTCGGCGTGGGCGACGTCCCCGACGTGGCGGTCGTCGCGTTCGAGTGGCAGAGCGGCTACGACGCCCTGGCCTACCTCGTCCTGATCGACGGCGAGACCGGGGCGGAGCACTGGGCGCTCCCGAACTTCGAGGGGTTCGGCCAGCCCGCCATCGCCGACATCGACGGCGACGGCGCCAACGAGATCGTCGCGCTGACCCGCGCCCTGCGGGTGGTCGCCGTGGACGCCGCCGGGAACGTGGAGTGGACCTCCTCGCCGTCGGTCACCGTGACCGCGTACGCGCCCGTCCTCACGGTCGCCGACCTCGACGGGGACGGCGCGCCGGAGGTCATCGCCGACCGGTTCGTCCTCGCCGGCGCGACGGGCGCCTCGCTGGGCACCATCCCGGTCTCCGCGTCGATCCCCTACACGCTCCCCGCGGTGGCCGACATCGACCTCGACGGCGAGCAGGAGGTCATCCTCGGCGACGTCGTGTGGAGCCTGTCCCAGGGAGTCGAGTGGAGCGTCCCCTTCTACGGCGACTTCGGCCACTGGTCGGCGCCGGTGCAGGCCGACGGCGACGACCAGGCGGAGGTGCTCGTCCTCGGCAGCGCCCCGTGGAGCAACCCCCAGGGGTTCCTGTACGACAGCGACGGCACCCTGCTGGACAGCTGGACCCCCGCCTACGGCAACGCGAGCCCCCCCTGCGTGGCCGACTTCGACGGCGACGGGGAGGTGGAGTTCGCGGTCGCGGGGACGGGCATGTTCGTGGTCAGCAAGCTCGACGGGAGCCCCGTGTGGAGCGCCGCCATCAACGACGTCAGCGGCCTCGCGGGCTGCTCGGGGTACGACGTGGACAGCGACGGCGTCTACGAGATCGTCTACGCCGACGAGTCCGCGATGTACGTCTTCGACGGCGCCACCGGGGACATCCGGTGGACCGAGTCGGGGCACGCCTCGGGGACGCTGTGGGAGTACCCCGTCATCGCGGACGTGGACGCCGACGGCAGCGCCGAGCTGCTGCTGATGAACGACAACACCTACCTGTCCGGCTTCGGCGGGCTCCGCGTCTACGGCCACGCGGACGACGGCTGGCTCCCCAGCGGGCCGACGTGGGCGGTGCACGACTTCGCGACCACGAACGTCGAGCCGGACGGCCACGTCCCCAGCGACCCCCCGACGCCCTGGATCGACCCCGGCGTCTACCGCGCCCGCCCCGCCGCGGACGAGCCGCCGGGCGACCTCCTCGTCGAGATCGGCGACGTCTGCGTGATCGGCTGCGGCGACGGCGGCGAGGCGAGCGTCGGGCTGGCCGTCCTCAACGCGGGCCTGACGACGGCGCCGGCGGGCATCCCGGTGGCGGTCTACGCCGGCTTCGACCTGCTCGCGGTGGTCGAGCTCCCCTGGGACGTCCCCTCGATGACGCGGAGCGACGCGTTCGAGGCGACCTTCGAGGCCCTCCCCCTCGCCCCCGACGAGCTCCGCGCGGTGGTCGACGACGACGGCACGGGCGCCGGCCAGTTCCCGGAGTGCGACGAGGAGAACAACGAGGCGACGTGGGCGGGGACGATGTGCGTCGAGTAGGCGCCCGGCCTCAGGCGTCCTTCTTCACGATGCGGATGTTGAAGTCCGCCGTCCCGAGCGCCTGGTAGAGGCGGGGCCAGAGCAGCAGCCACGCCTCCAGCCCGCGGGCCGCGCTGAGGTCGCCGAGGTCGATCGCCGCGCCCCAGCCGAACCACTGCGTCAGCCACGCCGCCACCTGCGCGCGGGCGTCGGGGTCGTCGCCGCAGACGAACACCTCCGTCGGCCCGGCCAGCTGCCCGGGGTCGACCATCACGCCGCAGTTCATCGTGTTGAGCGTCTTGACGACCCGGGCCTCGGGGTGGGCGCGCTGGATCGTCTCCGCGAGGGAGTCCGTGTTGCAGACCGTCAGCGACGGCGGGAAGCCCTGGCTGAAGTCCAGCGGGTTGGCCAGCTCGACGAGGATCTTCCCCGCGAGGTTCTCCGCCCCCGCCGCCTCCAGCGCCGCCAGGGCGACCTTGCCGCCGGTGCAGTGGAACACCACGTCGCCCGCGCGCGCGGCGTCCGCGAACGTCCCCGCCGTCCCCCGCTCCCCGGCGGCGTCGGCCCACGCCGTGACGGTCTCCCCCGTCGCCAGCCGCGACCCCATCACCACCTCGTGCCCCCGCGCCACCAGCGCGTCCGCGATGGTCTTCCCCACGACGCCCGTCCCCAGCACTCCGATCTTCATCGCTCACCTCCGCGCCGCCCGGTCGGGGCCGACGAGCCGGAGATGGTAGCGGACCGCGCTGCCCGCCCGATCCTCGACAGCCCGGGTGTACGATCCCTCCCCCCGAGGAGCCCCCCCATGCCGCGACCGCTCGCGTCCCTCGCCCCGACCCTCGTCCTCGCCGCCGCGCTGACCGCCTGCGCGACCGACGACGCCCCCCCCGACGTCGAGCCCCCCGACCCCCTCGCC
>CAYFOA010000373.1:0-1604 GCA_964344575.1 uncultured Rickettsiales bacterium
GCTTCATACCAAGGCTCGCGCAGGTTGCAAAAGTCCGATCTCGGACAGATAAGGTGCGTCACCATGCATCCCTGGCTTTTCGAGAGCGCGATCCCGACGTGGGGCGTCGTCATCACCAGCGTCGTGATCGGGCTCATCGTGCTCGGTCATCTCCTCGCGAAGAAGGACGGCGGGTACCCCAAGGACCTGGCCTTCGAGGTCGCGATCATCATCTTCGCGGGGCACACCGTCGGGGGCCGGATCGGCTACGTCCGGGCGAACTGGGGGCGGATGGACTCGTGGCGGGAGATCCTCGACGTGACCAGCGGCGGCTCGGCGTTCATCGAGTCGTTCTCGCTGATCGTCGGCTCGCTGGCGCTGTACCTGTGGTGGCGGAAGATCCCGATCCGGAACCTCTTCGACCTGATCGCGCCGCTGGTGCCCACGGGCCAGGCGGTGGGCCGGTTCGCCTGCATCGCCGCGGGCTGCTGCTACGGCAAGCCGACCGACATGCCCTGGGGGATCACGTTCACGCACCCCGAGACGCTGGCCCCGCCGGACGTCGCCCTGCACCCCACCCAGGTCTACGAGATGCTGTACGCGACGGCCCTGGCGGCGTTCCTGTGGTGGCTGCGGCCGCGGCGGAAGTTCCGCGGCCAGGTCGCGCTGACGTACCTGACGATCTTCCCGCTCTTCCGGTTCGTGGTGGACGGCTTCCGGGGCGATCCGAAGCGCGGCTGGTTCTGGGAGGACGTCCTGGGGCAGACGATCAGCAACCCGCAGGCGCTGTCGATCCTGATGCTGCTCGGGGTCGCGGTGGGCTGGTACGTCGTCCCCCGGATGGAGCACGCGCGCAACCTCGACGTCAGCGGGGAGCCACCGAAGTGAACGAGCCGTCCGTCGATCGGACCCTGCTGAGGAAGATGGGGATCGGGATCGTCGCCCTGCTCGCGGTCGCGGCGGCGCTGGCGTTCCTCCTCGAGGAGCCGATCACGGTGGCGGCGACGGCGTTCGTGGAGCGCTTCGGGCTGCTCGGCCTCGCAGCCGGGGTGGTCGTGACGGACAGCAGCCCGCTGCCGATGACCCACGAGCCGATCCTGCTGATCGGGGTCAGCGCGGACGTCCCCCCGCTGGTGCTGTGGGCGGTGGCGGGGACGGCGAGCGTGGGGGCGGGGCTGGTGGGGTACACGTGCGGCGCGGTGCTGGTGTCGCGGTCGCGGCTGCGGGGCTGGCTGAAGGAGCGGCACCCCGGGTTCGAAGCGTTCATGGAGAAGCACGGCGTCAAGGGCGTCGCGGTCGCAGCGCTGCTCCCGATCCCGTTCGCGCTGGCGACGTGGAGCGCGGGCATGACCCGCATCGGGCTCGGCCCGACGATGGCGGCGAGCCTCCTCCGGATCCCCAAGACCGGCTTCTACCTGTGGCTCATCGTGGCCGGTTGGGCGGTCGGGAGCTGAGGCCGGCAGGTAGAGTTGCGGGATGAGGCGACTCCTGTGCGCGACGTGGCTGGCGGTCCTGGTGGGGTGCGCCGACGCCGAGATCCCGGGGACGGCGGTGCTCCCGGACGACGACGACGACGTGGCCGGCGCGGACGACGACGACGCGGTCGCGGACGACGACGACGACGC
>CAYFOA010000373.1:1758-3562 GCA_964344575.1 uncultured Rickettsiales bacterium
CGACGACGACGTCGCCGACGACGACGACATCGCCGACGACGACGACATCGCAGACGACGACGACATCGCAGACGACGACGACGTCGCGGACGACGACGACGTCGCGGACGACGACGACATCGCGGACGACGACGACACCTCGGGGGACGACGACGACTCCGCCCCCGCCTACGACTGCGACGGCCCGGTGGTCGGGTGGGCGGCCAACCTGTCCGCGTCGTCGGGCACGGACGTCGAGGACTTCTGCCCCGGGGGCTACAACCAGGTCTCCGGCAACGTCGAGCTCGGCGGCTGGACCGGAGCGACCCTCGCCACCCTCGACTGCCTCTGCACGGTCACCGGCAACTTCGACCTCACCACCACGGCGTCCGTCACCGACGGCGACGGCCTCGCGAACCTGGAGACCATCGGCGGCAACCTGACGATCAGCGGCAACGCCGGCCTCCAGGACCTCAGCGGCTTCGGCGCGCTGGTCTCGGTCAACGGCTCGGTCTCGATCTCCAACAACGTCCAGATCGACGACCTCGGGTTCGGCTCGCTCGCGTCGATCAACGGGGACCTGACGATCACCTGGAACTCGTCGCTGCCCACCGCCGAGGCGCAGGCGCTGGCCGACCAGGTGACGGCCGCGGGGGGGATGAACGGGAGCGTCTCGATCTTCGGCAACGCCCCCTGACGCCGGCTACCGCTCGATGACCCGCATGGTCATCGTCCAGTCCAGCTCGGGGTCCCCCTCGAAGTTCGCGACCATGGCGACGTACGGCGTCGACCCGGCGAGCTGGACGCTCCCCGTCTCGGGGTGGTTCAGCGTCGCCAGCGACTGGAGCACGACCTCGTCGGCGTCGAACCCGCCCACGTTGGGGGTGCCGTTGTCGAACCCGTAGACGACGAGATCGAGGTCGGAGTCGCCGGCCCAGTCGAGCTCGAACTCGACCTGCGCGTCGGACTGGAGGCTGAAGCTGAACGCGTCGAGGTCGCCCGTCCAGGCGAACTGCGGCGTCTGCGTCCACCCGTCGGTGGCGACGTTCCCGGTGATCTCGTAGATCCCGCCGTCGAGCTCGCCGAGGAACTCCCAGGGGTCGCTGTCGTTGGGCTCGGTCTCGGCGATCGAGATCGCGTCGGGCGCGTCCTCGACGGCGACGTCCAGGGTGTACGTGTACGAGGGATCCCCGCCCGTGGCGAAGTCCATCACGCGGAGGTACCAGGTGGCCGCGTCCTCGACGTAGCCGCCGGCGAAGTTGCTGTCGTCGAGCTCGCCGAGGCGGGAGCTGAACGCGCGGAGGGTCCAGCCGTCGTCCTCGAGGAGCCAGACGGCGGGCTGGAAGGCGGGGGCGGTGCCATCGTGGACGGCGGTCCCGACCACGGTCGAGTCGGCGGGGACCTCGATCGCGTAGACGTCGAAGCCGTACGGGGTCTCGCCGATCTCACCGTCGGCGGTCCCGGCGCCGTCGGTCAGCGCGAGCTCGGGGATCTCGGCGAGCGGCGAGACGGTGAACTCGCCCTCGCCGATGGCCGCGTCGCTCTCCAGCCCCCAGGGGGCGGCGCCGTCGCCGAGCACGCCGAAGAAGAAGAAGCCCTGGAGGCCGCCCGGCGGGGGCGGGTCGATCGTCTGCAGGAGCGTGACGTGCTCGTTGCAGCACTCGCTCGACCCGGAGGGGTCCATGCCCCCGAGGTCGACGTTGACGATTCCGAGGGAGCCGGCGCTCGCGGCCGCCGGGTCGAAGGTGAAGTCGTACTCCTCCTGCACGACGTCGTCGTCGTCGCCCGCCGCGTCGTCGTCGTCCCCGGCCGCGTCGTCGTCGTC
>CAYFOA010000374.1:0-3544 GCA_964344575.1 uncultured Rickettsiales bacterium
GTCCGGGGCGATGTCGTCGTCGTCCGGCGCGATGTCGTCGTCGTCCGGCGCGATGTCGTCGTCGTCCGGGGCGACGTCGTCGTCGTCGTCCCCGACGCCGCCGACCCCGATCGTCGCGGGGCCCAGCCCGGGCCGTCCCCACACCACCCAGGGTCCGTAGCGGTGGCTGTGGGGGCCAACGGAGTCGTACTTCAGCCTCGCCTGGAACACGTGCGGGTCGCCGGGCGTGAGGCCGATCACGTTCACGGTCAGCGTGTGGGGGCCGATCGTCGGGTCGACGTCGACGGCGCTCCCGGTGTGGGTGGGCTCGCCCGTGAAGGGGAAGCCCACCTCCCGCGCCTCCACCTGGAGCCCCACGAGGCTGCGCCCGTTGGGCATGCGGGCGTCCATCTGGACCTCGAAGTGGGGGCCGTCCACGAGATCTCCGTACGAGGCGGCGCCGCCGACGGAGTCGACCGCCCGCAGCCCCCACGTCCCCGCGGGCGTCGCTCCGTAGGTGCCGCGGTTGCCGGGGAAGCCGTAGACGGCGCCGTCGCCGCCGTCCGCGCCGGGGCTCCCGAAGAAGAAGTCGCCGTGTCCGTCGCCGTCGAAGTCGAGGACGGTCATCGCGTCCCCGGTGAGGTCGCCGGGGAAGCCCTCGTACTCGAACCCCCCGCCGACGTCGGCGGCCGCGGCGGCGCCGTAGGCGAACTCGAGGGAGTCCCCGTCGGGGGCGCCGTAGAACACGTCGCTGTGGCCGTCGCCGTCGACGTTCCCGCCCGCCACGGCGGCCCCGAGGGCGTCGCCCGGCGCTCCGAACGCCTCGTACCCGAGGGGGAAGATGCCGGAGGTGATCCCGTGGCGGACGGCGATCCGCCCGGCGCCGCCGTCGTACCCGGGCGCGCCCACGATCAGGTCCTGGAGGCCGTCTCCGTCGACGTCGCCGGCCGGCGCGATCGTCGCCCCGAACGCGGCCCCGACGTCGTTGCTGGTGATGTTGATGGGCCCCGGGACGCCCGCCGACTCGAAGCCGGGCGCGCCGACGTAGACGAGGACGTGCCCCGACCCGGCCCCGAGGGAGTTGCTGCCCGGGCCGCCGATCGCCAGGTCCGCGTAGCCGTCCCCGTTCAGGTCGCTGATCGCGATGCCCTCGCCGAGGGCGTAGTCGAGCGGCCCGGTGTGGACCCACGTCGAGCCGAGGTCGAAGGGGGCGACCGTCCCCCAGCCGTAGAGGTCGACGCGGCCGTTGCCGCCGAGGTAGGCGGGGGACGCGACGAGGACCTCGCTGAGTCCGTCTCCGTCGACGTCCCCGGCCGCGATCGCGGAGCCGAACGCCGCGTCCACGCCGGGTCCCTCCAGCGTGGGCAGGCTCGAGGTCAGCAGCCCCGTGGCCGCGCCCCCGAGGTACACGGACACGGAGCCGGCGTTCGCGGTCCCGGACGGCGGCGTGGCCCCGGGGGAGCCGACCGCCACGTCCTCGTAGCCGTCCCCGTCGACGTCCCCGATCCCCGCCACCGCGGCCCCGAACTGGTCGCCCGGCGAGACGACCTCGCTCAGGATGATGTCGGCCCCGCCGTCGAACTCGGGGCCGCCGAGGTAGATGTAGGCGGCGCCCCCCGCCGAGGCGAGGGTGTCGCTGTCGGGGGCCCCGACGATCAGGTCGTCGTAGCCGTCGCTGTTGAAGTCCACCCGCCCGAGGGACGCGCCGAAGCTGCCGTCCCCGATGGTGAGGGCGAGCGGTCCCCACTCGGGGCTCCCGGTGTCGGACAGCCCCTCCGGGCCGGTCGGCCACCGCTCCACGCGGCCCTCGGGGTACGCCTGGTTGCACGCCGAGGCGGCCCACGCGGGCGCGCCCGTGACGAGGTCCGGAGTCCCGTCGCCGGTCACCTCGATCGTCGCGATCCGGGCGTCGTTGTAGTTGCAGTCGCCCCAGTCCTGTTGAACGCCGGGCGGAGCCACCGGGCTGGTGTGGACGAACCGGATCCGGTTCGGGTAGCCGCCCGTGTTGTTCGACCCCGCGCCCCAGTCGGGCCACCCGTCGCCGTTGACGTCCCCCACCCCGCCGACCGTCGAGCCGACGTTCAACGTCCCCGCGGTGTCGCTGCTGCCCGAGATGAGCGAGCCGAAGCTCAGCGTCCCGGCCCCGCTGCCGTGCCACAGCTGGGCCTCGCCGATCGGCAGCCCGGTCCCGTCGGTGGAGCACGGCAGCCCGATGGCGACGTCCGCGTAGCCGTCCCCGTCGACGTCTCCGACGCCCGAGACGGCCGCGCCGAGGCAGTCGTTGGCGTCCCCCCCGAGGATCGTCTGGTCGACGTTGGGGGCCTGCTGGATCGGCCCCAGGAGCAGGTCCGCGCGGCCGCGGCCGGCGTCCCAGTCGGGGTTCGACGAGACGACGTCGAGCCAGCCGTCGGCGTTGACGTCCCCGACCACGACCATCCGCTCCCCGAAGCGCATGTCCGTGGCGACGCCGTTGATCGCGGCCCAGGAACCGGCGGCGGGGATCGGGCTCCCGGGCACGAAGCTCGGGGAGCCGAGCCAGACCTCGATCTGGCCGTCGTCGCCGCCGGTGATGTCCGCGCCCGGCTTCGCCACCGCCCAGTCGTCGACGCCGTCGCCGTCCACGTCGCCGACGCCGGCCACCGACTTGCCGAACTGGAGATCGGCCTGGCTGCCGACGTGGACGTACTCCCACTCCGCCGTCGCCGCGGGCCCCCCCGGGCTGCCGAGGAAGAGGTAGGCGGCGCCCTGGTCGGCGAGCGCGTTGTCCCGGAACGGCTCGCCCACGAGGAAGTCGGCGTAGCCGTCGCCGTTCACGTCGCCGGCGGGCGCGGCGGCGAACCCGAGCTGGCCCTCGTGGGAGCCCGCGTACGCCCAGTCCGGGGTCCCCGTCGTGATCCCCGCCGCGGTGCCGAAGTAGACGCCGACGCTGCCGTTCTCGGTGGCGTCGGGGAGCGAGTCGACCTCGAGGACCGAGCTGACGAGGAGGTCGTCCCAGCCGTCGTCGTTGACGTCGCCCACGTTGACGGTGACGTACCCGACGCCGAACGGCTCCCCGGGGTTGGTGGGGGGACCCTGGGCGATGGTGACGGGGTTGCTGGTGTCCACGCCGTGAGCGGACGCGCCCGCCACGCCGGGGACCTCGGGCCCGTCGGCGGGGGCGCAGGCGGCGATCAGGACTGCGGCTGGAAGCCAGCCCCCTCGGCGGCGCAACACGCCCCTAGTCTAACTGGAGCTTCGTCGTCGATTCCGGGCGGATGGTCACCTGCTTCGTGACCTCGCTGCGGTCGGCGCAGGTGATGCACCGCACGATCACGGTGTAGGTCCCCGGCGGCAGGTCGATCCCCTTGCGGGCCTGCCGCGTGTCGAACGTGCCGTGGCCCTGGACGTGGACGTCCCAGGACTCGTTCAGGTCGAGCGCGACGCGGAGGCGACCGTCCGGACCGGCGGGGACGGGGGCCGGAGTCGGCGCCGCGGTGGCGGGCTCGGGCGTCGGCTCGGGGGTGGGCGCCGAGGTCGGCTCCGGCGGGGGCGGCGTCAGCGGCTCGGGCGTCGGCGCGGCGGTCGG
>CAYFOA010000375.1:0-3531 GCA_964344575.1 uncultured Rickettsiales bacterium
CCCTCCGGGGCACCCAACCCGGCTACATCGCCGATGTCGGCCAGTTCGGTGACCCTCCGGGGCACCCAACCCGGCTACATCGCCGATGTCGGCCAGTTCGGTGACCCGGCGTGGTCGCCGGCGGACTCCTACTCGCGCCGCCGGCGGAGGGTGCCCGCGCCGGCGAGGAGGAGGGCGGCGGGGAACAGGAGGGCGCCGGCCGTGCCCGGGTTCTCCGTCTGGGCGCCGCAGTCGCAGCCGCCGCGGACGGGGCGGGGGAGGGCGGAGTCGTCGTCGTCCGTGCCGAGGTCGTCGTCATCGAACGCGTCGTCGTCGTCCGCCGCGTCGTCGTCGTCCGCCGCGTCGTCGTCGTCCGCCGCGTCGTCGTCGTCGCCCGTCGTCGAGTCCGCCCCGTTGCAGTCCTGGTCGATGCCGTCGTCCGGGATCTCCGGGGCGCCCGGGTAGATCGTCGGGTCCGTGTCGTCGCAGTCCGTCGCGATGCCGGCGCCGTCGTTGTCCAGGTCGTCGTCGCGGGTGGCGGGGTCGCAGTCCTCGTCCGTGCCGTTGTACGGGACCTCCGTCGCGTCCGGGTTGATCGACGCGTCCTCGTCGTCGCAGTCGTCCCCCCCGCAGTCCGTCCCCAGGAACCCGTCGTCGTCCAGGTCCGCGAGGTCCCCGTCGCCCGCGCAGTCGTTGTCCGCGCCGTCGCACGGGATCTCCGGCGCCCCCGGGTACGTCGTCGGGTCGGAGTCGTCGCAGTCCCCGTCCGCCACCGTCACGCCGTCGCTGTCGCCGTCGAAGCAGGGGATGTCGCCGCCCGCCGAGTACGTCAGCGCGAAGGGGGACGCGGTGAAGAACGCATCGCCGTTCAGCGTCCCGTCGAAGCCGTTCCCCGTCAGGTCCGGGGCGACCGACACGAAGACGATCTCGTCCATCGCCCAGTGCGCGTACAACCCCGCCTCCGACCCCGTCAGCGCCCAGCCCATCGTGCAGTTGATCTGGTCCTCGCTCCGCGCCACCGTCCACACGCGGACCTCGTCCATCACGCCGTCGAGCGAGTCGCTGCCGTAGCTGCCGCCGTCCGTCTCCGCCCCCAGCAGCCACGTGTCCACCCCCCACGCCGGCGTCGTGTCGACCGAGCCGACCGCCGCCAGCGCGCCGTCGAGGTAGAAGCTGAGGAGCGTGCCGGAGACCGTCACCGCGACGTGGTGGTTGACCCCCGTGTTCAGCCCCTGGCTCAGGCACAGCGTGTTGGCAGAGTCGCAGTCGTCGTTCTCGAACGCGTCGTCGTCGTCGAGCTCGACCACCCACGAGCCCTGGACGTAGCCGAGGTAGAGGCCGTTGAAGGCGTCGAGGAGGTCGGCGGCGCTGAAGACCGCCTGCGACAGGACCAGGCTGTCGAACCGGACCCACGCCTCGATCGTGTAGTCGGCCCCCGGGTCCAGCTCGCCGAGGTCGACGTAGTCGGTGTTGCCGTCGAACTGGACGGCGTTCTGAGGCGGGTCGTCGCCGGCGAGGGCGGGCGACGTGAGCAGGAACAGCGGCAGGAGCGGGGCGAGCAGGCGGCGCATGCGGGGAGGATATCGGAGTAGAGTCCGTCGCCGATGAGGACCGAACTGACCCGGTGCCGGCGCGTCGTGGTGAAGGTGGGCACCCGCGTGCTCGCCCACGAGGACGGCCGGCCGGCGCTGTCGCGGCTGTTCGCCGTGGTCGAGCAGGTGGCGGGGCAGGCCCGGGACGGGCGCGACGTGTTGCTGGTGTCGTCCGGCGCGGTGGGGCTGGGGCGCGAGGCGCTCGGGCTGGGCACGGAGGCGCTGCTGCCGCTGGAGGAGCGGCAGGCGTGCGCGGCGGTGGGGCAGAGCCGGCTGATGCAGCTGTACGCCGAGGGGTTCGGGCGGATGGACGTCGTCGCCGCGCAGGTGCTCCTCACGGAGGGCGACTTCGACGACCGGGTCCGCTACCTGAACCTCCGGTCGACCCTGAACGCGCTGCTGCGGCGGGGGGTCGTGCCGGTGATCAACGAGAACGACGCCGTCTCGACCGAGGAGCTGGCGTTCGTGGAGGGGGCCGCCCGGCCCGTCTTCGGCGACAACGACCGGCTCTCGGCGCTCGTCGCGACGAAGCTGGACGCGGACCTCCTCCTGCTCCTGACGGACGTGGACGGGGTCTACGACGTGGACCCGCGGACGAACCCCGACGCGCGGCGACTCGACGTGGTCGCGGCGGACGCGGACGTGGCCATCGAGGTGGGGCAGGCGACGGCGCTGGGGAGCGGCGGCATGGCGAGCAAGCTCGAGGCGGCGCGCATCGCCCAGCGGTCGGGGTGCCACGCGGTGATCGCGTCGGGGCTGGCCGGCGAGGCGGTGCGGCGGGCGGCAGCGGGCGAGGCGGTGGGGACCTGGTTCCCGGCCGACGGCGGCGGCGCCCCGAGCGCGCGGCGCCGCTGGATCGCGTGGGCGGCGGCGGCGCGGGGGACGCTCCACCTGGACGACGGCGCGGTGACGGCGCTGCGGGACCGGGGGGCGTCCCTGCTCGCGGTGGGGGTGACGTCGGTCGAAGGGGACTTCGGGCCGGGGGACATCGTCGAGCTGCGGGCCTCGGACGGCGAGATCGTGGGGCGTGGGATGGTCTCCTGCGACGCGGCGGCGGCACGTGACTGGATCGGCGGCGCCTCGCCCGAGGGGGTGAGGAACCACCACGCCCTCGTGCATCGCGACAACCTCGTCCTGGCGTAGCTCGGCGGTCGGCCACCTGGTGTGCAGACAGGGCGTCTGGCCCCCGTACGTGCAGTTCCTACCCTCCGCCGGCCACCCGCGTCACCTCGGCCGCGTCCCGCTCCCCCACGATCGCCGCCGCGACCGCGTCGCCCACCCACGGGCCGAACTTGAAGCCGTGGCCGCTGAAGCCGGCGAGGACCCAGCCGCGGCCGCGCCGCTCCACGACGAACCGCTCCGCCGGCTCGACCGCGTAGAAGCAGGCCTTCGTGTCGGTCAGGCGGTAGTCGTCCCAGTCCGTGAACCGGGTCCGCGCGCACGCCCACACCGCGCGGGCCTCGGCGTCCGTCGCGCTCCGATCGCCGTCCGGGTCGCCCGCCCGGCTGAACGTGTGGTCGCCGATCTTCAGCCGCGTGCCGTCCACCGGCGGCACCGCGTAGAAGCCCGCGCTGCCTACGTCGATCACCATCGGGGACGCCGCCCAGGCCGCCCGCCAGCGCTCCGGCGGCTCCGCGAACGCGAGCACCTGCCGGGACGGCGTCACGCGGCCGCCGCCGGCGACGTCGGGGACGAGCCCCGGCGCCCACGGCCCGGCCGCCACCACGACGACGTCGGCCTCCAGCACGTCGCCCACCGCGCCTCCGCCCCCGTCGCCGCCGCGCCCCTCCCGCCTTAGACTCGCGTGCCCTCCGTGAGGTGCTCCGCGGCGCCGCGCGCTCGGGCGGAGGGCTCGACTGGTCCAGCATCGCGGCGGCGGTGGGTGGTCGTGCCGAGTCCTCATGAGCCTCGTGGCCGTGGCCCGGCACTGGCGGATCCCGGGGTTCGACGGCGTGCGGGA
>CAYFOA010000376.1:0-3492 GCA_964344575.1 uncultured Rickettsiales bacterium
CGACGACGACGACGACGCCGCCGGGGACGACGACGACGCGGCGTCCGACGACGACGACGCGTCCGACGACGACGACGACGCCTCCGACGACGACGACGACGCGGGCGACGACGACGACGCGTCCGACGACGACGACGCGTCCGACGACGACGACGACGACTCCGAGCCGCCCTCCGATCCCTCCCTCGACGGCGCCTGGTCCTGGACCTCGACCTCCGTCACCGACCCGTCGGCCGTCGTCTACCTCCCCGACGGCGCCGGCCCGTTCCCCGTCGTCGTGCTGACCCACGGCTTCCAGCTGACCCCCGCCGACTACGCGTCCTACGGCGAGCACCTCGCGTCCTGGGGCTACGTGGCCGTCCTCCCCCAGTTCCCCGGCGACCTCTTCAGCGCCCCCACCCACGCCGAGCTGGCCGTCGTCCTCGGTGAGGTCCTCGACTGGATCGACTCCGACCCCGCCGCGCTCGCGGGCGCCGCCGACCCGACCTCCCTGCTCCTCGCGGGCCACTCCCTCGGCGGCAAGATCGCGCTGCTGCTCGCCAGCTCCGACGCCCGCCCGGACGCCGTCTTCGCCATCGACCCCGTCGACAGCGGCCCCCCCACCGGCGGCGATGACGCCGACTACCCGTCCGTCGCCCCCGAGCTCATGCCCGACGTGAGCGTCCCCGTCGTCGTCCTCGGCGAGCTCACCAACGCCGAGCCCCCGCTCTTCGGCCAGGCCTGCGCCCCCACCGGGGAGAACTTCGTCGAGTACTACGCCGCCGCGACGTCCCCCGCCCTGCAGGTCGAGCTGACCACCGCCTCGCACATGAGCTTCGTCGACAACCCGTGGTGCGGCGTGTGCGTCTTCTGCCCCCCCGGGACCGACGACCCCGACGTCACGAAGGCGACGACGCGGGCGCTGTTGACCGCCTTCGCGGAGCAGGCGCTGGGCGCCGGCGCGGCGTGGGCGGCCTCGTACCTGACCGGCGCCGAGATGGCCGCCCTCGAGGCCACCGGGGAGGTCGTGGCAGAGTCCAAGAATGGCTTCTAGCTCCGGGCCCGGGATCGCCGCGCTCCTCGGCCTCGCCCTCTCCCTCGCCGCCTGCGCGCCCCCCGAGCCGGGCGTCGAGTACGCCGGCGAGCGCCTCGACGTCGTCGACATGCACCTCCACTCCGGCGAGTGGTCGGGCATCGGCGCGGGCACCCAGCGCTTCCTCGCGGAGCGCTTCCCGCACCCCGTCGGCCTCGCCGCGGAGCGGTTCGCCAACGACCAGATCTCCGCCGCGGGCATCCTCGAGGAGCTCGACGACGCCGGGATCCAGCGCGGCGTCCTCTTCGCCGTCTACGCCCCCCGGACGGTCGGC
This sequence comes from uncultured Rickettsiales bacterium, assembly GCA_964344575.1. Classification (GTDB taxonomy): domain Bacteria; phylum Myxococcota_A; class UBA796; order UBA9615; family UBA9615; genus JAAESI01. The sequence continues at coordinate 1,347 of CAYFOA010000376.1, forward strand.
GTGACCCCCAACGGGGACATCATCGCGTCCCTCGCCACCGACCCCGACCGCCTGTCGGGGTTCGCGTCGCTGAACGTGGACCGCTGGGACGAGGACGGCGCGGCCGCGATGGACGCCCTCGACGAGGCGCTGTCGGCCAACGGGATGATCGGCGTCAAGCTCGCCCACGCCCACCAGCACATGCGGTTCGACGACGTCGCCTACTGGCCGATCTACGAGATCGCGGCGGCCCGGGGCGCGCCCGTCTACCTCCACACCGGCTCGACCCCCTTCCCCGGCGCCGCCAACGACCCCGCGTACACCGATCCCGCCTACCTCGAGGCGGCGATCGCGGCCCACCCCGACACCGTCTTCGTCCTCGGCCACCTCGGCTACGACTTCCACAACCACCTCTCCGGCGCGTTGGAGACCTGCCTCGACCTCGCCGCCCGCTACGACCACGTCTTCCTCGAGCCGTCCGCGCTGGGCAGCCGGGGGTCGGACCCCGAGGGGGAGAACCTCCCCCGGGCGATGCGCCGGATCCGCGAAGACGGCCTCACCGACCGCGTGCTCTACGGCTCCGACGGGCCGCAGTCGCCCGGCTTCGTCGAGGACTACCTGGAGCGCACGGTCGCCGCGATGGAGGCGTCCGACTGGACGGTCGCCGAGGCCCGCGCCGCGCTCGCGGGGAACTTCGACCGCGTCTTCGGGACGGGCCCGTGAGACGCCTCGTCCTCTTCGTCCTCCCGTTCCTGCTGCTCGCCCCCGGCGCGGCGGGGGCCGACGAGCCCGCCGCGTCCGCCGACGCGTCGCCCCGGCACGCGACCTGGGCGGCGCTGGGGGGCGGGCACGACCTCGGGCAGGTCACCGTCGGGGTCCTCGGCGGCTGGCCCCGGCTGAGCCTCCGGGTCCAGGCGGGCGTGGGGAAGGGGTGGGCGCCGCTGGCGGAGGTCGAGGCGACGCCGTCGTGGCGCGTGGAGCCGTCCCTCGGGCTCGGCCGCGACCTCGTCGTCCGCCGCAAGGGCCGCCTCGCCGCCGAGCTGCTCCTCGGGTGGCACCTCCAGAGCGGCGTCCTCGCGCAGCGCGGCCCGTCCGGCGTCGTCCGCTTCCGCGCGACCGCCACCGGCAAGGTCGTCGGCTGCTGGTTCGCGCTGGGGACCCGCCACACGCTGCTGTTCGACCGGACCCGGACCGTCAGCGCGGACGGGACGGAGGTCGCGTGGTCGGCGCGCCACCGCTGGTCGCCGCACCTCGCCGGCGGGATCGCGTTCGCCGTCCACCGCAACGTCGGCTTCTCGCTGGGGCTGGACTGGACGTTCGTGGACGTCGGCACCATCGCCGTGTCGCTCCCGGGCATCCACGCCGGCCTCCAGATCGGGGGGCCCTGACCGTGCGCCCGACCGCCGCCGCCCTCTTCCTGCTCCCCCTGCTGCTGCCGGCCGGCTGCATCAACGCCGACGTCGAGCTCCTCGAGATCGACGTCTCGGGCACGGTCGACGCCGTCCCGGGCGCGCCCGTCCACCTCGAGTTCCACCACGCCGAGCGGGGCGAGGGCGCGCTGTCGTACCCCCTCGGCTGGATCGACGACGACGCCCTCGACGCCCCCGGCGCGTTCGGCCACGAGCTGCTCTACCCCACCGGCGACGGCACGGGGCTGGTCGTCTACGGCTGGCAGGACCTCGACGGCGACGGCCTCCTCTGCGCGATCGGCCAGGACGCCGAGCTCGCGGGCGCCGTCCTCGTCACCGACGGCGTCCCCGACTTCGACGAGCCGGACGTGGTCCTCGACCTCGACACGCCCTGCGTCGGCCCGGAGCGCTTCGTCTTCTAGGAGCGGGGGCTCGACTCCGACGGCTTCGCGGTCGCGGGTCGGAGAGTCTCGCTCGGTTCGGGTGCGCGTCGTCCGTCCGGGACGACGCGCCAGGCGCGAAGGCGCGAAGGACGCGGAGGGAGAGGATCGCGTCCGTCCGGGACGCGCCTCACCGGGACCATCGAGGTGTTGCAGGGAGGACCTGCTGGTTCTCACCACGGAGACACACGGAGGGCCACGGAGACAAGCACGGAGAGTTGCTTCCTCCGTGTCCACCTCCGTGGCCCTCTGTGGCCCTCCGTGTTGAATCCACGGCCGGTTCGGCCCACCCAACCCACCGCCGGCATCACCTCCCCC
>CAYFOA010000377.1:0-3463 GCA_964344575.1 uncultured Rickettsiales bacterium
CGTTCTCGTTCTCGTTCTCGTTCTCGTTCTCGTTCTCGTTCTCGTTCTCGTCGACCACCCTACCCATCCGGGCAGATTGACCCGCGCGAGGCCGACCCGACCTTTCGGGCATGAGCCGCCTTCCTCTCTTGCCGCTTCGAACGGGCGTCCTGCTCCCCGGGACGTCCGCCTCCCTCCCCGTCGGGCGTCCCTCGTCCGTCAAGCTCGTCGACGCCGTCCGCGCCGGCGACACCGTCGTCATCGCCGTCCAGCGGGACTCCTCCGTCCTCGCCCCCACCCGCGCCGATCTGCACGACGTCGCCGTCGAGGCGCGCGTCGACGAGGTCCGCCGCTCCGGCCGCGGGCGGCGCCGCCTCACCGTCACCGCGCTGCGCCGCCTCGCCCTCGAGGACGTCCACCCCGGCGACTTCCTCAGCGCGTCCCTGACCGACCTCGACGAGGGCCCCGCCGACCCCGATCGCGCCGCCGTCCTCGAGGGGCTCCTGCGCGAGAAGCTCGCCGAGGTCCGCGACGCCGCCACCGGCAAGCTCGCCGCCCTCGTCGACCGCGTCGGCGCCGAGCCGAAGCCCGGCGTCCTCGCCGACAAGGTCGCCGCCGGGCTCGGCCTCGACCCCGACGACGAGGTCCGCGTGCTCCACGCCGTCGACGCCGGCGCCCGCCTGGAGCTCGTCACCACCCTCCTGTCCGAAGCCATCACCCGCAACGACGTCCGCCGCCGCATCGACTCCGAGGTCCGCCGCGAGCTCAACGAGGGCCAGCGCGAGGCCATCCTCCGCAAGCAGCTCGACGCCATCCGCCGCGAGCTCGAAGGCGGCGCCGCCAACGACGACGGCGAGTCCGACGCCGACAAGCTCGCCCGCCGCGTCCGCGAGGCCGACCTCCCCGACGACGTCCGGAAGGTCGCCGAGGCCCAGCTCAAGCGCCTCGCCGGCGGCGGCGGCGGCTCCCCCGCGGAGGCCGGCGTCGTCCGGACCTACCTCGAGTGGCTCCTCGACCTCCCCTGGAACGTCCGCGCCGACGACCACTTCGACATCGCCGCCGTCGAGGCCAAGCTCGACGAGGACCACTTCGGCCTCGACGACGTCAAGAAGCGCATCCTCGAGCACCTCGCCGTCCTCAAGCGGGGCGGCACCGGCAGGGGGACCATCCTCTGCCTCGCCGGCCCCCCCGGCGTCGGCAAGACCTCCCTCGGCCGCTCCATCGCCGACGCGATCGGCCGCCCCTTCGTCCGCATCGCCCTGGGCGGCGTCCGCGACGAGGCCGAGCTCCGGGGCCACCGCCGGACCTACGTCGGCGCCCTCCCCGGCCGCATCGTCGCCGGGCTCAAGCAGGCCGGCGCCAAGAACCCCGTCCTCCTCCTCGACGAGATCGACAAGCTCGGCAAGGGCTGGATGGGGAACCCCGAGGCGGCGCTGTTGGAGATCCTGGATCCCGAGCAGAATTCGACCTTTGCGGACCACTACCTCGAGCTCCCCTTCGACCTCTCCGAGACGATCTTCCTCTGCACCGCGAACGACCTGACGACGCTGAGCGCGCCGCTGCGGGACCGCCTCGAGATCATCGAGATCGACGGCTACACGTTCGCCGAGAAGCAGCAGATCGCCCGCGAGTGGCTGCTCCCCCGCCAGCTCGAGCGGCACGCCCTCCCCGAGGACGCCCTGGCCGTCGACGACGACGCCCTCCGCGCCCTCATCGAGGGGTGGACACGCGAGGCCGGCGTCCGCCAGCTGGAGCGCGAGCTCCGGAAGGTCTGCCGCGCCCTCGCCCTCCGCCTCGAGCGGGACGAGGCCGCCGCGGACGCCGTCCCCGCCCCGATGGACGTCGGCGTCGCCGACCTGCCCGACCTCCTCGGCCGGCGCCGCTTCCACAGCGACGTCGCCCAGCGGACGTCGATCCCGGGCGTCGCCACCGGGCTGGCGTGGACCCCCGTCGGCGGCGACGTCCTCTTCGTCGAGGCCTCCCGCATGCCCGGCCGGGGCAAGCTCCAGACCACCGGCAAGCTCGGCGACGTCATGCGCGAGTCCGCGTCCGCGGCGCTGACCTACGTCCGCGCCAACGCCGGCGCGCTCGGCGTCGACCCCCGCTTCCTCGACGACTCCGACGTCCACGTCCACGTCCCCGCGGGCGGCGTCCCCAAGGACGGCCCGTCCGCCGGGGTGACGATCTTCGTGGCGCTGACGTCGCTCCTGACCGGCCGCCCCGTCCGCCCCGACGTCGCCATGACCGGCGAGGCCACCCTCCGCGGCCAGGTCCTCCCCGTGGGCGGCATCAAGCGGAAGGTCCTCGCCGCCCACCGCGCCGGGCTGAAGCGGGTCATCCTCCCCGAGCGGAACCGCGCCGACGCCGCCGAGGTCCCCGAGCGCGTCCTCGAGGAGCTGGAGATCGTGTTCGTCTCCGACATGGCCGACGCCCTCGCCGCCGCCCTGAGCGACGACCTCCCGGGGCTGACGACGGACCCGACGGGCGCGCCCCACGGGTCGGACGGGGCCGGGGCGAACGACGCCACCGGTGGGGTACGATCCGTGGCGTGAGATCACGCCCGGGCCTGCTCCTCCTCCTCCTCGCCGCCTCCGCCCTCGCCGCCGCCCCCGCCGCCGCGGGGACCGCCGTCCTGTACGACGGGGTGGACGCCACCGAGGCGGCCATCGCGGGCAAGGAGGCCCTCGGGACGGGCGACTTCGCCGTCCTCCGCCTCGCCGACCTCGACGCCCTCCCCCCCCGCGGCCTCGCCGGGATCGGGGCGACCGTCGAGCCCTGCGGCGCCGGCGTGGCCCTGGACGAGCGGATCGCCCGCGCGACCGCCCAGGTCGACGAGCTCGACTACGAGGCCGCCCTCAAGACGCTCGCGGGCGGCGAGCCGACGGGCGCCTGCGGAGCCGGCCCGGCCAGCACCGACGCCCTCTACCAGCTCTTCTTCCTCGCCGGCCTCGCCCACTTCTTCGGCGACGACGTCGCGCAGGCGACCGTCCTCTTCGGCCGCGCCGCCGCCATCGACCCCGCCCGGGCCTGGGACGAGGCCTACCCCCCCACGCCCAAGGCCGCCTTCCTGGAGGGGCTCCAGGCCGTCCTCTCCCGCCCCGGCGCGTCCGTCCAGCTCCCCGCGGGCGAGGTGGTCGTCGACGGCCGCCCCGTCGTGATGGGCCAGGTCCCGGCGCTGCACGCCGGCGTCCACATCGTCGACCACGACGGCGCCCGCTACCTCGTCGGCGTCCCCGCCTCCGCCGACGTCGCCGCCGTCCGGCTCGTCCCCGCCGCAGACCTCCGCGCCGCGCTCCTCGAGGGCGCCGCCTGGACCGCCCCCTGGATGACGGACGTCGCCGCCGCCCAGGGCTGGGACCAGGTCGCCCTCGTCGGCCCCGACGGGGTCGCCGTGTTCCGCTCCGGCGCCTGGATCCGGACCCCCGGCGGCGACGCCGTGGCGGCCGGGGGCGGGGGAGCGGAGACGTCCGGCGGCACGGCCGGG
>CAYFOA010000378.1:0-211 GCA_964344575.1 uncultured Rickettsiales bacterium
CGCCGTCGCCGTCGTCGTCGATCTCGTCGCCGTCCAGGGCGCCGTCGCAGTCGTCGTCGAGGCCGTTGCAGAGCTCGGGGTTGCCGGGGAAGACGGTCGCGTCGGCGTCGTCGCAGTCCCCGTCGCAGATGACGGACGCGCCGTCGCCGTCGAGGTCCTCCTGCTCGTTGGTGGTGGGGTCGCAGTCGTCGTCGATGCCGTTGCAGATCTC
>CAYFOA010000378.1:338-3449 GCA_964344575.1 uncultured Rickettsiales bacterium
CAGTCGTCGTCGAGGCCGTTGCAGAGCTCGGGGGCGCCCGCGTACACGAGGACGTCGCCGTCGTCGCAGTCGCCCGCGCAGGGGGACTGCTCGTCCCCGTCGGCGTCGAGGTCGTGGAGGGTCGGGTCGTCGTCGTCGCAGTCGCCGTCGCAGGGGGTCCGGCCGTCGAGGTCGGCGTCCAGCCCGTGCAGGGCGGGGTCGTCGTCGTCGCAGTCGCCGGCGCAGGAGGACTGGCCGTCGTCGTCGGCGTCGAGGTCGTGCAGCGTGGGGTCGCTGTCGTCGCAGTCGCCCGCGCAGGCGCTCACGCCGTCGCCGTCGGCGTCGACGGCGAGGACGTCGGGATCCTGATCGTCGCAGTCGCCGTCGCAGAGGGACTGGCCGTCGGCGTCGGCGTCGAGGCCGTGCAGGGCGGCGTCGCTGTCGTCGCAGTCGCCGTCGCAGGAGGACTGTCCGTCGCCGTCGGCGTCCAGCGAGGTGAGGGTCGCGTCGGCGTCGTTGCAGTCGGTGTCGGCGGGGTCGCCGTCCCCGTCGCCGTCCGCGGGGGCGGGGCAGCCGGCGAGGAGCAGGCACACGAGCAGGGAGAGGACGGAGACCCAGGGGAACGATCGCGGCGACATGACGGCACCCTCCGCCGCCACTTTCGCGCGGACCGGGCGGACCGTCGAGGCGCGAGCGGAGAGGACAAAGGTCGGGGGAGGTCGCCGACCTGGGCGGGGTTGTGCCGCCCTGGCGGGACACGAGTCGGGGGAGGTCGTCGACCTGGGCGGGGTTGTGTCGCCCTGGCGGGACCCAAGTCGGGGGAGGTCGTCGACCTGGGCGGGGTTGTGGCCTCTGCTACGTTCGCCGCGATGTCTCCCGTCCGGCTCCGCCGCGCCAGCCTCCTCCTCCTGCTCCTGGGCCTCGCCGCGGCGACGGCCTGCACCCCGATCCGGCGCGGCGGGGGCGGGGACGACGACGACGACTCGGCGTCGGACGACGACGACGACGCGGCCGGAGACGACGACGACGGCGCGCACTTCGAGCCGGCGGGGGAGCTGACGCTGACGTCGGACCCGAGCGGCACGGTGACGCTGCCGGCGCTCTACGGGGTCGTCTACGACGAGGTGATCGGCCGCCAGGTGCTGATCGTCGCGGGGGCGGCGGTCGACTGCGAGGGGTTCGGGGAGTACGGCGCGATCCAGACGGGCGCGTACGCCGACTACGTCCAGGGCGAGATCGACCTCGAGACCTACATCGCGCTGCTGTACGGCGCGCTGCTCGACCTCGTCGGGGCCTCGAGCTGGGCGGTGCTCGTCCAGGTCGACACGGTGTCGGACGCGGGGGACCCGATCCCGCTCGCGGTGGGGGACTGGGAGCGCCCCGAGAGCGTGAGCGCCGGCCGGATGGCGAGCTCGCCGGACGTGACGGACATCCTCTCGGAGGGGGGCACGTTGGGCCCGGGGAGCTTCCCCTGGTCGGGCACGATCGACGCGTTCGACCCCGAGTCGGGCGTCGAGGGCTCGTTCACGACGACGATCGAGGACTGGGGCGGCGACTTCGGCGACGTCGTGATCGAGGTCGAGGTCAGCGCCGGCGCCTGCATCGTCGAGATCGGCGGCTGACGGACACGATCCGCCGGATCACCAGGAGCGGATGAGCCAGCGGTCGCCGATGCGCTCCATGGTGAGGCCGCCGATGCCGCCGCCGTCGGCCTCGGGGGCTTCGACGCGGCAGCGGGCCTCGTCGCCGGTGACCTCGGCGGTGAACGTCTGCGGCCCGCGGAGGACGCCGTCGAGCTCGTCCCACAGGGCGGGGTTGGCGCGGAGCTGGTCGACCATCCCCTCGCGCTGGCGGCTGCCCTCGGTGAAGCAGGCCGCGTAGGCGTCGAGGTCGCGGGCTGCGACGGCGGCGCGGAGGGTGTTCCAGGTGGCCTCGGGGGTGGCGTGGCCGGCGTCGGCGGGGGGCGCCTCGGCCGGGGCCTCCCCGGGGGGCTCGGGGGCGGGCTCGGTCGAAGTCGGTGAGGCCGATCAGGACCTGCTCGTCGTCCAGGTCGATCTCGCCCGTGAGGAGCCCGACGAGGCCGCCGCCGGCGTCGCGCACGAAGAAGCCGAGGTCGTCGAAGGCGTAGTACGTCAGCGAGAGCTTCCGGTTCTTCAGCTGGGCGCAGAGGTCGGGGAGGTCGGCCCGGAGCTGGTCGAGCTCCCGGTCGGCCTCGTGCAGGAAGGGGACGTCGGGCCACTCCTCGGCGGCGCGGGGGACCCAGGCGGACTTGCAGCGCTTGGACCCGAGCTCCCGGGCGAGGGCGCGGGCGGCCGCCTCGAGGGGGCGCGCGCCGTCGGGGCCGGAGCCGACGGCGATGCCGGGAGAGGCGGCGGTCTCGTCGACGTCGAGCTCGAGCACGCCGACCCGGTCGGGGCGGACGAGGAGGGTCGCCGTGACGCCCACGGAGCGTCCGCCGGGCTCCCGCAGCATGAGCTCGACCTCGACGCCGAGGAACTCCAGAGAAGCCCCGCCGGCGGCCTGGATCTCGCTCCGGACGGCGGCCAGGTCCTTCTCCGCGTACCGCGGCGCGACCCACGGCGAGAAGGCGTCCGCGAGGGAGGCGCCTCCGAAGACGGCGTCGTGTGTCCCCTGGTCGAGGCGCGCGCCGACAGCGGAGACGGCGTCGAGGCGGGGCTCGGCGGCCGCGGCGGGGGCGGCGGCGAGGAAGGCGATGACGGCGAGGAGCACAGCGGGCGCGGCGAGGCGCGCGGCGGCGGCGGGGCGGGGACGGGGTCCAGGCATCGGCGGATCCTGCCCGAGCCGGCGCCGCATTCGTCAAGGAGGCTGGAACGAGCCCCCGGCGTCATCGGCGGTGCGCGTGACAGGGCGCCCAACCCGGCAACATCGCCGATGTCGGCCATTTCGGTGACCCGACGGGTCACCCAACCCGGCTACATCGCCGATGTCGGCCAGTTCGGTGACCCTCCGGGGCACCCAACCCGGCTACATCGCCGATGTCGGCCAGTTCGGTGACCCTCCGGGTCACCCAACCCGGCTACATCGCCGATGTCGGCCATTTCGGTGACCCTCCGGGGCACCCAACCCGGCTACATCGCCGATGTCGGCCATTTCGGTGACCCTCCGGGGCAC
>CAYFOA010000379.1:0-3427 GCA_964344575.1 uncultured Rickettsiales bacterium
GGCGGCGATCGTGGGGTCGACCGGGTGGACGCGGACCGCTGCGGCCGCGAGGCGGGCGACGGCCAGGCCCAGGCCGAGGCCGCCGAGGGGGGTCAGGAGCTGGACGTGGTAGGGCCGGACGAAGCCGAGGAGGCCGACGAGGCCCGCGAGCGCGGCGACGGACCCGAGGGCGGCGAGGCCCCACGCGCGGCCGAGGAGGTGGCTGCCGTGCGGAGGGGCGTGCCCGGGGGGGGGGGCGGGGCCGCGGAGGGTGGGGGCGGCGCTCGCGGGTGCGTCGCGGCTCCGGCGGCGGGGGAGGAGGAGCGCAAGCAGGGCGAGGAGGCCCGCCGCGGCGAGGGCGTGGGCGGGGGACGCGAGACCGGCGACGAGCCCGGTGGCGGCCTCCGCGGTCCCGACGTCGGGGGCGGCGACGCGGCCGAGGTCGCCCTCGGAGCCGAGCCCGACGAGCAGCGGCCGGACGCGGGGGAGGGACAGCAGCGCGCCGGCGCCGATCCCCGCGACGACGGCGCGGCGGCCCGAGGCCCGGTCCACGGCGGGGACGAGGACGAGGGCCGTGACGGCGAGCCACGCGGCGAAGGGGTGGTTCATGACCGCCATCGGGACGGCGGCGAACCCGACGACGGCGGCGACCGGCGCGCGGCGGGTCGTGGCGACGGCGAGCATCGCGACGGCCAGGGCGATCCAGGTCCCCGCGAGGTAGCCGTGGGTGCCTTCGAGGTTCGACGCGATGAGGGACGGGTGCCGTGCGACGAGCGCCGCGGCGGCGAGCGCCCCGATGCGGGGGGCGGCGAGCCGGGCGGGGTCGGCGGTGGCGGCGCGGGCGGAGACGACCCCGGCGGCGAGGGCGCGGACGGCGACGTAGGTCAGCGGCGCCGCGAGGGCCCCGGCGAGGGCCCGGTTCCGGGCGACGTCGGCCATGTCGGAGGCGAACGCGAGCAGCGCCGCGCCGCTGACGCAGAGCCCGTACCCGTAGATCGGCTGCCCCGGCTGCACGGGGCGCAGGGTGTGGAGCGACCGCCAGCCGCACTCGATGGGGAGGAACGCGTCGCCGCTGACGTCCGCGGCGGCGACGCAGGCCGTCCACCAGGCCGCCGCCGCGGCGAACGCGAGCAGCGCCAGGGCGGCGTCGAAGAGCAGAGACCGCCGGGCCGCGTCCACGGCCCGACAGTCTCGCTCAGTCTGATCGGTTCGGCCTAGTTCGCCTCGTCGAACTCGGCGTCGATGACGTTGTCGTCGTCACCCGCGCCCGAGGCCGCGGCCTGCTCGAAGCCGGTGGCCCCGCCCGCGCCCTCGGCGCCGCCGGCGGTCTGGTACATCGCCTGCGCCAGCTCGTGGGAGAGCGCCTCGACCTTCGCGTGGGCCTCGTCGATCTTCGCCGGGTCCTCCGACTCGACGGCCTGGCGGCCCTCCTCGATGGCCTCGGTCAGCTTCGACTTCAGCTCCTCGGGGATCGACTCCTCGTTCTCCTTGAGCATCTTCTCCGTCTGGTAGACGAAGTTGTCGAGCTGGTTCCGCTTCTCGACCTGCTCGCGCTTCTCCTTGTCGGCCTCGGCGTGGGCGGAGGCCTCCTGGACGAGCTTGTCGATCTCGTCCTTGCTCAGCCCGCCGCTGGCCTCGATGCGGATGCTCTGCTCCTTGCCCGTGGCCTTGTCCTTGGCGCCGACGTGGACGATGCCGTCCGCGTCGATCTCGAACTTGACCTCGACCTGGGGCACGCCGCGGGGGGCCGCGGGGATGCCGACGAGCTGGAAGCGGCCGAGCGTCCGGTTGTCGCGGCTGAAGTCGCGCTCGCCCTGGAGGACGTGGATGTCGACCGCCGTCTGGTTGTCGGACGCGGTGCTGAACACCTCGGTCTTCTCGCAGGGGACGGTCGTGTTCCGCTCGATGAGCTTGGTCATGACCCCGCCCAGCGTCTCGATGCCGAGCGACAGGGGGGTGACGTCGAGGAGGAGGACGTCCTTGACCTGGCCGGTGAAGACGCCGCCCTGGACGGCCGCGCCCATGGCCACGACCTCGTCGGGGTTCACGGACTTGTTGGCGCCCTTGCCGAAGTAGTCCTCGACCGTCTTCTGGACGAGGGGGATGCGGGTGGAGCCGCCCACGAGGACGACCTCGTCGATGTCCTCGGGCTTGACCCCGGCGTCCTTCAGCGCCGCCTTGACCGGGCCCATCGTCTTGCCGACGAACGCCTTGTCGATCATCTGCTCGAACTTGGACCGGGACAGGGTGATCGCCATGTGCTTCGGGCCGGACGCGTCGGCCGTCAGGAAGGGGAGGTTGATCTCGGTCTGCTGCGCGGAGCTGAGCTCGATCTTCGCCTTCTCGGCGCCCTCCTTGAGGCGCTGCAGGACCATGTTGTCGCTGCTGACGTCGATGCCGGTGTCCTTCTTGAACTCCGCGATGAGCCAGTCGATGACGATCTGGTCGACGTCGTCACCGCCGAGGTGGGTGTCGCCGTTGGTCGACTTCACCTCGACGACGTTGTCGCCGATCTCGAGGATCGAGATGTCGAACGTTCCGCCGCCGAGGTCGTACACGGCGATGGTCTGGTCGTCCTTCTTGTCGAGCCCGTAGGCCAGCGCGGCGGCCGTCGGCTCGTTGATGATCCGCTTGACCTCGAGGCCGGCGATCTTGCCCGCGTCCTTGGTGGCCTGGCGCTGGCTGTCGTTGAAGTACGCGGGGACGGTGATGACCGCCTGGTCGACGGGCTCGCCGAGGTACTCCTCCGCGGCGCGCTTCAGCTTCATCAGGATCTGGGCGCTGATCTCCGGGGCGGAGTGGCCCTTGCCGTCGATCTCGATGGAGATGCCGCCGCCCTTGCCCTTCTTGATGTCGTAGGGGACGCGCTTCCGCTCCTCGGAGACCTCCTCGAAGGAGTTGCCCATGAAGCGCTTCACGCTGAACACGGTGCGGGTCGGGTTGGTGATCGCCTGGCGTCGGGCCGCCTGGCCGACCAGCCGCTCGCCGTCCTTCGTGAAGGCGACGACCGACGGCGTCGTCCGCCCGCCCTCTTCGTTCGTGATGACCTTCGGCTCGCTCCCCTCCATCACGGAGACGACCGAGTTCGTGGTGCCCAGATCGATGCCGATGATCTTCGCCATGGGTGTACGTTCCCCTCGCCCTTGATTGGCTCTGTGTGTGTCGTTTGGATGTCGCCGGAGCGGCGAACGTCGGGAACCTAATCAGGCTGGATCGGGTGTCAAGTGGACGGCCTGGACAACCCCACGAGGTCGTCGACCTCCCCCGACTTGTGGCGCATCGGGACGCCACAACCCCGCCCAGGTCGTCGACCTCCCCCGACTTGTGTCCCCTCCGGACGCCACAACCCCGCCGAGGTCGTCGACCTCCCCCGACTTGTGTCCCCTCCGGACACCACAACCCCGCCCAGGTCGTCGACCTCCCCCGACTTGTGTCCCCTCCGGACGCC
>CAYFOA010000380.1:0-3419 GCA_964344575.1 uncultured Rickettsiales bacterium
TCGTTCTCGTTCTCGTTCTCGTTCTCGTTCTCGTTCTCGTTCTCGTTCTCGTTCGGCGCCGGCGTTGGCGTCGGCGTCGGCGTTGGCGTCGGCGTCGGCGTCCGGCTCCGGCTCCGGCTCCGCGGTGTCGTAGGCCGACGGCGTCAGCAGGCTCAGCACCAGGATCGCCGTCTCCTCCCGCTCCGCCGGCGTCGTCGCGATCCCGATGGGCACCGTCCGCGCACCGTCCGTCGCGTGCACCGTCAGCGTCCACGCCCCCGACGTCTGCCGGATCTCGACGACCGTCCCGGCGCTCGCCAGCGGCAGCCCCGCCAGCGCGAACGCCTCCTCCCACTCGCTCTGCAGCTCCCCCGCCGGGAGCACCAGGTGGACCTGCGCCGCCGCCGGACGGGCGACGAGCAACAGCAGGCCCAGCGCCGCCCACGCCACCAGCGAGCGCCGCCGCCGCCGCCGCCCCGTCTCAGCGGACGTTTCGGTTTGCCAGACGAACCGAAAGCGTCGCTGAGGCACCTCAGCGGGCGTTTCGGTTTGCCTGAGAAACCGAAACAGCGACTGAGCCGAGTCCGGGGCGGGGGCGGGCGTCGTCAATGCCTCCGCCGGCGCGTCGTCGCCGCGCCGCCGAGGAGCAGGGCCAGCCCGAGCGCCGTTGCGCCGCTGCCGTCACGGCCGGCGGCGTCGCAGGTGCAGCCGATCCGGCTCCCCGACCGGCCGTCGTCGTCGTCGTCGTCCCCGTCGCCGCAGTCCGACGCGTCCTCCGGTTCGCCGTCGCAGTCGTTGTCGATCCCGCCGTCGCAGATCTCCTCCGCCCCGGGGTACGCCGCCGCCTCCTCGTCGTCGCAGTCCGCGCAGCCGGGCGCCCCGTCGCCGTCCTCGTCCGCCTCGTCGTCCGGAATCACCCCGTCACAGTCGGTGTCCGCCCCGTCGCAGGCCTCGACCTCCTCGGGACCGATCGCCGCGTCCTCGTCGTCGCAGTCCCCCTCGCAGTCCGCGACCCCGTCCCCGTCGTCGTCCGTCTCCTCCTCGCCGACCGTCCCGAAGCAGTCGTTGTCGAGCCCGTCGCACAGCTCCTCGGCGCCGAGGTACGTGTCGGGGTCGGCGTCGTCGCAGTCGTCGCCGCACGCCAGCTGCCCGTCCCCGTCGGCGTCCGCCTCCTCCGCGGGGAGCTCGCCGTCGCAGTCGTTGTCCTCGCCGTCGCAGATCTCCTCCTGCCCGAGCCCCGTGTCCGCGTTGAAGTCGTCGCAGTCCCCCTCGCACAGCGTCGCCCCGTCGCCGTCGAAGTCGACGTCCTCCTGCGTCAGCGGGTCGCAGTCGTTGTCCTGCCCGTCGCACACCTCGACGTTGCCGGGGAAGTTCTGCGCGTCGAAGTCGTCGCAGTCCTCGTCGCACAGCGTCGCCCCGTCGCCGTCGAGGTCGGCGTCCTCCACCGTCGTCGCGTCGCAGTCGTTGTCGATCCCGCCGTCGCAGACGTCCTCCGCGTCGGGGTGGATCGCCGGGTCCTCGTCGTCGCAGTCGCCGTCGCACCCCGCGAACCCGTCTTCGTCCCCGTCTGCCTCGAACGGCGGGACGATCCCGTCGCAGTTGTCGTCGATCCCGTTGCACGCCTCGGGCGCGTCGGGGTTGACGTTCGCGTCGCCGTCGTCGCACTCCTCGCAGCCGGCGAACCCGTCACCGTCGAGATCGTCCTCCCCCCCGGCCGCCGTCGTCAGCTCGTCGCAGTCGTTGTCGAGCCCGTCGCACAGCTCGAGCGCGCCGGGGAAGATCGCCGGGTCGAAGTCGTCGCAGTCCTCGCACGACCAGGCGAGGTCCCCGTCCTCGTCCACCTCGCCCGCGCCGCCCGTGGTGACCCGGATCGTGTACGCGCCGCTGGGCGTGTTGTCCGGCGCCCAGCCGTCCGACGGCGGCGCCGATCCGCTGGCCCACGCCCCCGTCGCGAACGTCCCCCAGGTCGGGTTCGAGCCCGCCCCGCCGGTCGCGTAGTGGTGCGTGACGCTGTTCGCCCACGTCCCCGCGAAGTAGTAGTAGTTGCCCGCCTCCAGCGCGACGTTGGCCGTGATCTCGTAGAACTGCGCCCCGCCGCCGACCCCCGTCACGGTGTCCTGCGCGAGCACGTCGAAGGGACCCGCCTGACCCCCCGTCGACTCCGCCACCGTCAGCGTCACCGTGTCCCCCGACGAGATCGCCAGGTACATCCCGATCGACGCCACCGAGACGTCGACGTCCGCCTCCATCACCGTCCCCTTGGTGTAGGGCGCGTTGCTGATCGTGCCGCCGACCGCCGACTCCCAGACCTCGCCGGGGCCGCCCCCGAAGTCCGCCGCGCCGTTGCAGTCGTTGTCCTGCCCGTCGCACACCTCGACGTTGCCGGGGTAGTTGTTCGGGTCGTTGTCGTCGCAGTCCGACAGCTCGTCGACCCCGTCGCCGTCGTTGTCGGCCGCGCCCGCGAGCGCGAGGGAGGGCAGGAGCATCGACAGCAGGGCCGCATGCAGCTTCATGCGCGCACTTTGACAGACGGACGGAACAGTCAGTGTTGACTGTTTGTCGATTCCGGGCTTGAGTGGGCGCTCCGCCGACGGGAGCCGGCGGTCCGGAGAAGCCATGATCCGCGTCGCTCCCGCCGTTCTGTCGGTCGTCCTCCTCGCCGTCACGCCGCTCCACGCCACCACCGTCGAGAAGCTCAGCGACGCCCGGCAGGCGAGCGTCAGCACCGCCGTCGTGATCGCGACGGTCGGCGACGTCGCCGCCGGCGTCCACCCGAAGTGGGAACGCCCCCTGACGCTCACCACGATTCACGTCGAGGAGGTCCTCCACGGCGCCGCCCCGAAGACGCTCGTCGTCCAGCAGCTCCGCGGCGAGCTCGACGGCGTCTACTCGATGATCCCCGGTGACGCCGAGCTCCGCACCGGCGAGCGCTGCGTCCTCTTCCTCCTCCGCGAGGACGGCACCTGGTTCCTCACCGCCCTGGGCCAGAGCAAGTACCGCGTCGTGCAGACGGACGACGGCCCCGTGCTGGAGCGCGACCTCGAGCTGTCGATGGTCGAGCGCGGTCCCGACGGTCGCCTCCACCCGACCGAGCCGAACGACGAGGGGCAGACGCTGGGCACCTTCCGGAAGACGATGGCGTCGCTGGACGCGGACATCCCCACCCCGAAGCAGGTGCCCGGCAACCGCTAGGTGTCCCCCGCTAAGGTCGGGGCATGACGCGCACTCGTCACCTGCTCTTCCTCCTCGCCATCACCCTCGCCACGGCTTGTCCGCCACCGGAGCCCGACGACGACGACACGCCCGCGGACGACGACGACGCCGCGGACGACGACGACGTGACCGACGACGACGTGACCGACGACGACGACGCGACGGACGACGACGACTCGGCCCCCGACGACGACGACGCGGCCGACGACGACGACGCCACGGACGAC
>CAYFOA010000381.1:0-3400 GCA_964344575.1 uncultured Rickettsiales bacterium
AGAACGAGAACGAGAACGAGAACGAGAACGAGAACGAGAACGAGAACGAGAACCGAGCGTCGCGTCCCCCTACAACGTGAAGGTGAAGTCCTCCACCAACGCCCCCGGCAACCGCGAGCTCGCCGTGCTCCTCCGGTCGTACGTCGACGCACTCATGATGAACTCCCGCTCCCGCGTCAACGCCACCAGCCCCTCCCCCAGCAGGTGGTACAGCGTCTCGTCGAACCGCATCACGTCCAGCGGCGCCACGATCTCGCCCTCCTCCACCCAGAACGTCGCGAACCTCGTCATCCCCGTCACCCGGCACGCCGGGCGGTCGCTGTAGTTCAGGTACCAGAGGTTGTTCACGAAGATCCCCGTCCCCAGCTTCCCGAGGACGTCCTCCCGGCCGCAGTCGCCGCCGGCGAGGTCCAGCGAGTCCGGGCTCTCCCACGAGTCCGCGCCCGTCGTCGGCACGCCGTACTCCTGCGCCGACCTCGGCGACACCAGGGCGTCCTTGTACAGGCCCCCCTCGAACAGCTGGATCCGCTCCGGCTTCAGGAACCCGCCCGCCCCGAAGTTCGGGGCCAGACCCTCCGCCACGTTCTCGTCCAGGTGGACCGCCGTCGCCAGCCGCTTCTCCCCGTCCACCGCCCGCAGCAGCGGGCTCCGGCGCGTGCGCTGCGTCTTCAGCCCGAACCCGCCCCACCCCAGCAGGTCCATCACCTCCGACAGCGCCGCCGGCGCCAGGTAGACCCGGTACTTGCCGGGGTCGATCTTCTTCGCCGGACGCCCCACCACCGCCAGCTGCCGCTTCGCCTCCGCCATCTTGTCCGCGAAGAGCGCGCCGTCCCACGCCTCGCCCGCGTAGCCGCACTTCACCGCCTTGTCGCCGTGGTGGTACAGGCTCCAGTCCAGGTTGAAGACGTGGCTCGCGAACCAGTTCCGCTGCCCCAGGCTGTTCGCGAACCCGCGGTAGATCCCGCCCGCCGCGAGGATGCCCACGAGGTCCGTCCCGTCGGCCGCCGCGAGCACGTCGTCCGCGATGTCCGCCGCCGCCGTCAGCCGGTCCGCGCCCGCCCGCTCCGTCGGCGTCACGTCCGTCGAGTACAGCAGGTGCGGATCCTCCGGCAGGTGCGGCAGCGTCGCCCGGAGCCGCTTCAGCAACGCCGACGTCCGCGCCCGGTCCGTCTCCGGAACCCCCGACAACGCCACCCGCCCCGACGCGTGGCGCCGGCCGAGGACGAGGTCCAGCCCCAGCTCCACCTGGTCGACGTGGCCCGCCTGGCGGACCTTCCCGCCGTTGAAGCGGACGAAGTCGGACCCCTCCCCCGCGAAGTCCAGCAGCAGCACCTCGCCGGACCGCAGCTGGCCGCAGAGGTCGTCGCTGATCGCCCCGAACAGGTCGCGCATGCCCGTCACGCCGCACCTCCGAACACCGCGATGTCCGTGAACCGGCAGGCCGGCGACGCGTGGCCGACCTTGATCACCTGGTTCGGCTCCCCCTTGCCGCAGAACGGCGTCCCCAGCACCTCGTACGTCGACGCGTCGCCGACCCCGGCGAGGCTCCGCCAGAAGGTCGCCGAGATGCCCCGGTAGTTCGGGTTGCGGACCACCCGGCCGAGCTCGCCGTCCACGATCTCGCGGCCGTACTCGCACCCGAACTGGAACTTGTTCCGGCTGTCGTCGATCGACCAGCTGCAGTTCGTCGCCATGTAGACGCCCCGCTCCACGCTGCCGATCAGCTCCTCGAACGACGAGTCGCCCGGCTCCACGTTGAGGTTCGCCATCCGGTCGATCGGAGGCCGGTTCCAGGACGTCGCGCGCGAGTTGGCGACCCCCGGCAGCCCCGCCCGCGCCTGGGAGACGTGGGCGCCGAGGGGGCGCTCCAGCATGCCGTCGCGGATGATGTACTCGCGGGTCGCGGGGAGCCCCTCGTCGTCGAACCCGTACGACGCCAACTGCTCTCCGCGGGTCGGGTCGTGCGTCACGTTCAGCAGCTCGCTGCCGTACCGGTACGTCCCGAACATGTCGAGCGTCACGAACGACGTCCCCGCGTAGTTCCGCTCGTCCCCGAGGATCCGGTCGAGCTCCAGCGGGTGGCCGATGCTCTCGTGGATCTGGAGCATCATCTGGTCGGGGGCGAGCACGATGTCCATCGTCCCCGACGGGCACTGCGGCGCCGCGAGGAGCTGCAGGACCTCGTCGGCGAGGATCGGCGCGCCCGCCGCGAAGCCGACGTCCTCGAGGACCTCCATCCCCCCCTGGCGGCAGTGACCGCGCCCCGCGAACGTCCGCGTCTGCGTCTCCGACCCCTCGTTCGCCACGACCTCCAGGTACGGCACGAGGAGGTGCAGCTCCTGGACGTAGCGGCCGCCCCGGTTGTCGAGGTACGTCGTCGTCGCCGACGTGTTCCAGAGGCTCGCCGTCCGGTCGACGATCTTGTCCGCGTCGAGGTTCATCGCAGCGCAGCGGCGCTTGCACAGGTCGATGCGGTCCGGCAGCGGGATCTCCGACCAGGGGACGCTGACGTCGCTCCGGTAGGCGCCCTCGGGGACCGGCATCTCGATCGACGAGAAGTCGATGACGGAGCGGCCGGCCGTCCGCTCGGCCCACGCGGTGGCCCGCTCCAGGGCGGCGCGGAGGCCCCCCTCGGAGACGTCGGGGGTGGCCGCGTAGCCGAGGCCGCCCCCGTGCGCGACGGTGATCATGGCGCCCACGTCGAGCTCGTCGCGGAGCGGCTCGAGGACGTCGTTCCGCACCTCGACCGTCTCGCTGCGGGACTCCACGAAGCGGAGGGAGCAGAAGTCGACGGCGGGCGCGAGGCGTTCGAAGAGGGTCTCGACGGAGGTCATGGAGGCGGGACGGTAATCCCCCGTCCCGCCTCGGGCAAGACCTTCGTCCCGCGACGTCAGCCGCCGACGAGCCTCCACAGCGCGCCGCCGCCGTACAGCCCGTCGAGCGCGAAGCCGAGGTTCGGGTTGGACTCGGTGGACGTGTAGAGGAACCACATGAAGAGCCACGCGGGGTCCTCGCCGGGGGCGCCGGCCGCTTCGGCCAGGCCGATCTGGCCCATCAGCGACTCCGGGCTCGCGTAGGTCAGGCCGCCGTGGGTGAGGTTCAGCGGGACGTCGGCGAGCTGGGTGGCGATCTCCTCGAAGGTGCCGCCGCCGCTGTCGTCGCCGACGGCCTCCCAGACCTCGGCGTCGTACAGCGCGATGCGCAGGAAGTCGCCCCAGCCCTCGGGCGGGGGGGTCGTGAACGGGGTGCCGTAGTCGTCGTCCGTGCCGAGCAGGAGCGCCGGATCGCAGGCCTGGGGGTCCGCCGCGGGATCGGTGACGTCCTCGACCGACGCCGGGTCGATCTCGACGAGGCCGCGGCAGTTGCTGCAGCCCGGAACCGTGTCGAAGCCGTGGATGGA
>CAYFOA010000382.1:0-3385 GCA_964344575.1 uncultured Rickettsiales bacterium
GACGACCACACGCTCCCGCCGGACGACGACGACACCCTCCCGCCCGACGACGACGACACCCTCCCGCCGGACGACGACGACACCCTCCCGCCGGACGACGACGACTCGGGGGGCGGGGACGACGACGACTCCGCCGGCGGCGGCGGTCCCCCCGAGTGCCCCAACGGGCAGTCCGACTGCGACGTCCCCGGCGGCTGCGATCAGACGATCTCGGGCCTGGGGTGCCAGTGCATCACCACCCCCGGCGGACCGCAGTGCGTCCCGGAGTGCAACACGGGCGCCGACTGCCCCGCGGGGTACCCGACGAACTGCAACGCCGGCATCTGCGTCCCCTGATCGGGGCGCGGCCCGCGGACGGCTAGCGCAGCGGCGCCATCGCGTAGCCGGCCCACACGTGCGGGCCGTCGGCGGCGCCGAGGCGCGGCCACAGCGGGTCCAGCCGGTCGCGCCGTGACGGCGGCGGGTGGAGCAACCGCAGCGCGTAGCCGACGCCGCGGAGGAACTCGGCGCGGTCCGCGTCGGGCTCGACGCGGCTGCCGTCGCGGATCCAGCCGAGCACGCTCGCGTCGACGGGGACGTCCCGGTGCTCGGTGCGGTCGATCCACTCCAGCTGCTCCAGCTTCTGGTGGCGGGTGAGGTAGGCGAGGCCGTCGAGGAAGCGGGGGGACGCGTCGGCCAGCGCGAACCGGTCGCGCGGGATGGTCCGGCAGTCCTCCCCCCGGAGGTGGCAGTACAGCGCGGCGCCGTCGTAGCGGGAGGCCACGCCGAAGTTCGCCGACCCGGCCGCCGTGAGCTGCGCCGCCACCCCCGCGAGGAGCAACGCCGCCAGCGCCGAACGGCCCACGGCGGGCCTGCGGGAGAGCCCCCAGGCGACGATCACCGCGATCGAGACGGGGTACAGCGTGGCGGCGAACCGATGCTGGAAGACGGGCCCCCCCTCCCCCGCGAGCCAGCCCATGGGGAGCGTGACGACCGCGCCCCAGGCGAACAGCAGGTAGGCGGCGAGGAGGCGGGTGACGGGGTGGCGTTCGAGGGTGTCCGGCGCGGTCCGGCCGGCCAGCGTCCAGCCGGCCGCGAGCAGGCCCGGGATCAGCCACGGGGTGACGGCGAGGGCGCTCGGCCAGTGCCCGGGGCCGTACCAACGGGTCGCGATCTCCTCGACCCGCGGGTTGCCCAGCGGCCAGCGCGCGTAGCCCAGGTCCGCGACGGCCGGGATCGAGGCGAGGGCCACCCAGCAGACGACGAACGTCGCCGCTGCATGGACCGCCCGGCGGCGGAGCGCGACGATGACGAACGCGCACGGCAGGAGCAGCGAGAAGTTCATCCCGAACAGCACCGCCGACGCGGCCCCCACCCCCACGGCGAAGGCGGGGGACGGCTCGTCGTCCTCGGCGAGCCTCGGCAGCGTCCCCAGGAAGAGCGCCGCGGCCAGGAGCAGCACCAGCTCGTGGGTCCCCCAGAAGAGCAGGTTGAGCTTGACCAGGGGGAGCGGTCCGAAGACGAAGAGGAGGCCGAAGGCAGCGGCGGCGGGCGGCGATGCCCAGGTCCGCAGGAGCAGCGCCAACCACAGCAGGAGCGCGATCGTCGCGCCTCCGATCGCCAGCTTCTTGAGCGTCCACGTGGACACGCTCGCGCCGCCGTGGACGACCGCCGCGTGGAGCGCCGCACCGGCGAGGACCGTCGTCCCGTGGAGCCCCATGTCGCCCACCTGGATCGAACGCGCGGCGAGCCGGTAGGGGCCGTGCCGGTCGAACAGCGCCTCGACCGTGTTCGCCTCCAGGCTCGGCGCGATGGCCCCGTAGAACGCGTACTCGGCCCGGTCGTAGTGGAACAGCAGGTGGCTGTGGGTGGCCGCGATCAGCGCCCGGTCGGCGACGAAGAGCGCGGTCAGGGCGGCGACCAGGGCGAGGGCGCGGCGGCGGTCCGGCACCGCCGCAGGCTACGTCATCCGATCACTCGACGACCCCGTCGCAGTCCTGGTCGATCCCGTCCCCGAGGACGACCGGGGCGCCGGGGTAGACGGTGTCGTCGGTGTCGTCGCAGTCCAGCCCGTACTCCGTGTAGCCGTCCCCGTCGTCGTCGCCGTGCTCGGTCCCCTCGTCGATCGCGAGGTCGCAGTCGTCGTCCACGTGGTTGCCGACCTCCGTCGCGTCGGGGGAGACGGCGGCGTCGGTGTCGTCGCAGTCGCCGTCCACCTCGGTGAACCCGTCGCCGTCGTCGTCGAACCAGGTCGTCCCCTCGTCGATGACGCCGTCGCAGTCGTCGTCCACCCCGTTGGGCGCCTCGGGGGCGGCGGGGGAGACGTCGTCGTCGGCGTCGTCGCAGTCGCCGCCCTCGACCGAGAAGCCGTCGCCGTCGCCGTCCTCCGCCGCCGTGTCGACCTCGCCGTCGCAGTCGTCGTCCACGCCGTTGCTCGGGACCTCCTCGGCGTGGGGGCCGGTGCTCGCGTCGCCGTCGTCGCAGTCCCCCTCCTCCTCCGAGGCGCCGTCGCCGTCATCGTCGAAGCACGTGGTCCCCTCGTCGGCGACGCCGTCGCAGTCCTGGTCCACGCCGTCGCACACCTCGACGCCGCCGGGGTGGACGTCGGGCCGGGTGTCGTCGCAGTCGGTGGCGCACGACGTGAAGCCGTCCCCGTCGTAGTCGAAGTCCTCCGGCGCGCCGGTGAAGCAGTCGTTGGCGAGCAGCTCGATCGCGGGGGCCTCCCACGCCCCGTCGAACACCAGCTCCGTCCACGAGATCATCGGCTCGTCCGTCGCCGCCGTGTAGCGGATCCGGATCTCGTCGCTGCTCCAGCCCTCGATCACGGCGGGCAGGGGGGAGACGATCTCGAAGCCCTCGTCCTCGAAGATCGCGCCCTCGACGACCAGCGGGCTGACGCGGTCGTTGACCACGGTGACGTGCCGGTCGGCGGACTCCCCCGCCGCGACCACGCCGAACTGGACCGCGCCCGGGGCCACCTGGATCGAGCCCGCGGTCGCCTGGGCCCGGAGCTCGACGTACGTCGTGCCGAAGGTGGCGTCGGAGCTCAGCGTCACGCGGGCCCAGTGGAGCCCCTCCGTCAGCGGCGTGTAGACGACGCGGAGGCCCTGGGACTCGCCCTGCTCGAGGGTCGTGTCGTCGCCGAAGCCGTCGAAGGAGAAGTAGTTTCCCTCGACGTTCAGCACCTCGAGATCGAACAGCTCGACCGCCGGCCCCTCGACGTGGTCCAGCTGGAGGAGGACGGGGATGCTGCTGCCGACGGGGACGTCGCCGAGGTCGGTCAGCGGCGGGGTGAGGACGATGTCGCCGTCGAGGTCGACGAAGCGGGTCGTCTCGCACGCGCTGAGGGAGAGCGCGGCGGCGGCGGCGACGGCGACCGCGAGGGCGGCGCCGCGGGGACGGCGGC
>CAYFOA010000383.1:0-3342 GCA_964344575.1 uncultured Rickettsiales bacterium
AAGGGGCCCTCAATGGGGTGAGGTCGGCGACCTGTGCGGGGTTGTGGCGTCTGGAGGTGCCACAAGTGGGGTGAGGTCGTCGACCTGGTCGGGGTTGTGGCGTCTGGAGGTGCCACGAGTCGGTGAGGTCGCCGACCTCGGCGGGCTTCCTGCGGCCGGGCGCGCCCTACTCCGGGCAGTCGTCCTCGACCTCCGGGATCTCCCCGTCGCAGTTCGTGTCCAGCCCGTCGCAGATCTCCGCGTGCTCGCCCGGGTGCACCGTCCCCACCTCCGGCTCGCAGTCCCCGCCGCACGCGCTGTAGCCGTCGTCGTCCCCGTCCAGCTCGTCCGGCCCCAGGTCCCCGTCGCAGTCCGTGTCCACCCAGTCGCACGCCTCCTCCGCCTCGGGGTGCCGCGTCGGGTCGCTGTCGTCGCAGTCCCCGTCGCACCGCAACCACCCGTCGCCGTCCTCGTCCACGTCCGACTCCGGCCACTCCCCGTTGCAGTTCGTGTCGAACCCGTCGCACACCTCGTCCAGCCCCGGGTGGGCCGCCGGGTTGCTGTCGTCGCAGTCGTCCCCGCCCAGCGCCTCGTCCACGTGGCCGTCGCCGTCCAGGTCGCCGTTCTCCCACTCCGCCAACAGCCGGATCGTCGCCTCGTAGACGTCGTCCCCCCGCTCCACCGTCAGCACCGCCAGCTCGTCGAACACCCCCGCCTCCTCCGGCGTCGCGAACCGGAACTCCAGCCCGTACGTCGCCTCCGGATCCATCGCGATCGGCACCGCCGTGAGCAGCTCGAACGCCGCCCCCGCCGGCCCCGCGTCGCCGCCCTCGCCGCCGTCCGTGGCCTCGTCCCCGAACGCCGCCGGACCCCCCGTCACCTCCGCGTCCACGATCGTCTGCGCCACGAACAGCTGGTTCGTCACCGTCGCCGTCTCCACGTACTCCCCGGACAGGTGGATCACCCCGAAGTCCAGCGTCTGGTCGATCGGCGACAGCGCCTCCGAACAACCGGTCAGCGCGAGCACCACGAGGGGCAGGGCAGGCAGGGAGAAGCGACGCATGGCCCCACTAGTAGATCCCTGAGTCCAAATGTCAACTAAATGTCAACAGAATGTCAGGCAATCCCCAGGTGCTTGCTCGCCTCGCGGAAGCTGAGGCCGCTGAGCCGGTCCCGGTGCGCGACGAGGAACGCCGTCACCACCTCGGGGTCCGTCTTCGCGTACTGCCGCAGCGCCCACCCGATCGCCTTCCGGATGAAGAACTCCCGCTCGTGCGCGCGGCGCAGGCAGTACGCGAACAGCCGGTCGGCGTCCGTGTCGGCCTTGTGCCGGAGCTGGCCGATGATGGCGGTGCGCCGGATCCAGAGGTCGTCGTCGTCGATCCAGCGGTCCATCCGGGGCCCCGTCTCCTCGCGCCACCTCGCCCACACCCCGCCGACGAGGTGCGACGCGATCGGGTCCACGAGGTCCCACCACGCGCCGTCCCGGATCAGCGCCTCGTACAGCCGCATCGAGGCCGGCACCACGAACCCCCGGTGCTGCGTCGCGAACTCGATCGCCGCGTACCGCATCTCCCGCTCGGGCTCCCGCCACAGCGCCACGACCGCCGCCTCGTACGCCTCCCGGTCCGGCGGCGCGAAGTCCCGCTTCATCGCCCGGTAGACCGGCACCCGCGCCGGCTTCTTGACCCCGAAGAACGGCTGGTCCGTCTTCATGTACGCCGCCATCGGGACCGCGTCGGAGGGGACGGCAGCGGCGGCGAACTCGCGGCGGACGAACGCGACCAGCCGGGTGGGGTCCACGCCCGCAGTCTACGGCCGCGGCCCCTCCGGGCGCCCCAACCCCGCCGGGGTCGACGACCTCACATGACTTGCGGCACCCCGCCTACGGGTACATCGCCCGCCACACCTCGAGGACCTCGATGACCTCGAGCAGGTCCTCGTCGCCCGGCAGCGCGACGCCCGCGCCGATCACCTGCTCCAGCACGCCGTCCAGGTGCTCCCCCGCCGCGTACGCGTCCAGCCCCGCGACCTCCTCGAACGCCTGCCCGTACGCCACCAGCGCCGACGCCTTGTCGATCTCCGTCCGCGGCCCCGCCAGCAGCTCCGCGATGCTCATCGTCAGCGACTCCACCATCGCCGCCCCCGTCCCCGGGTGCGTCCACTCGACCACGAACGTCACCTCGTGCGCGACGCTGTCTGCGTCCGGCGAGCAGTCCAGCAGATCCATGTCGTAGAGCATCTGGTCGTTCGGGGCGAGGTGCTGCGGCTCGACCTCCGAAGGCGTGTCGCCGATCTCCTCGCCCGTGAACTCCTGCACCACGAACCCCGGCGGCAGCGTCACCGCCAGCTGGACGTCCAGCGCCGCCACCTCGAACGCCGCCGGGAGCCGGTCCCACGCGAACTGCTGCTCCGCCTCCTCGGCGCTGTCGATGAAGAAGTACGCCCCCTTGCCGAGGTCCGTCACCTCGTCCATCAGCTCGTGGTTGTACCCCTGCGCCGGCGACGTCCCGATCCCCACCAGGTAGATCGGATCGTCGTCCTCCTGGCCGTCCTCGGCGTTCGCCCCGATCAGCGTCGCCGACGTCGTCCCCAGGTTCGCCCCGCCGTCGCTGATCAGCACCACCCGGTTCGTCCGGTCGTCCGCGTAGTTCTCCTCCGCCAGCTCGTACGCCGTCACCAGGCCCGCGTTCAGGTTCGTCCCGCCGTTGTTCGACAGGTCGTCCACCGCGTCCACCAGCGTCGGGTCGTTCGGCCCCGAGATCGCGTGCGACTCGAGCAGCACGTTCTGCCCGTTGCTCCACTCCACCATCGAGACCACGTCCCCCGTCTGCAGCGACCCCGCGATCGCCTCCATCGACGCCTTCAGCATCCCCATCGAGTCGTCCGCGCCCCCCATCGAGCACGACGTGTCCAGGCTGAACACCAGGTTCAGCGGCGCCCGGTCCCCCGCCGCCATCGCCGGACCGACCACCGCGACCAGCAACTCGTAGACGCCCGGGTCGTCCGCCATCTCGACCATCTGCGGCTCGATCCGGATCGACCCCGGCGCCGCGCGCTCGTAGCCGAAGTCCGCGTAGTTGAGGAACTCCCAGGGCTTCGCCGTGGGCGGCGCCCACCCGAACTCCGTGATCAGCTCGCGGACGTACGCCGGGTCCGCCTGCGAGTTGCTGTCGTCCGCCGACATGAACTTCGTCTGGACCGTCTCGAACGCGTCCGCGCAGACGTCGTCCTCGCCGTCCACGGGGTCGTCCTCGTCGTCGCCCACGTCCTCGTCGTCGTCGTCGTCGTCGTCCGAGGCGGCGTCGTCGTCGTCCGACCAGGCGTCGTCGTCGTCGGACGCGTCGTCGTCGTCCCCGCCGG
>CAYFOA010000384.1:0-3339 GCA_964344575.1 uncultured Rickettsiales bacterium
GTCCACGAGGTCGCCGTCGCAGTCGCTGTCCGTGTCGTCGCAGGACTCGGGCGCGCCGGGGTAGACGCTCGCGTCGGTGTCGTCGCAGTCGCCCTCGTCCACCGTCCAGCCGTCGCCGTCGAGGTCGTCCACGGGCACGAACGCGTCGCACACGCCGTCGCCGTCGAGATCCAGCGCGCAGGCGGTGCGGACGTGCAGCCCGCCCGTGTCGCCGAGGCGGCCGCCGTAGTGCCACGGGCCGTGGGAGACGTAACGGCTCCGGACGGGGTCCCCCGCCGCCCGCGCCCGCCAGTGGTAGGCGGTGTCCGACGTCAGCCCCGAGACCCACGCGAACGTGGCGGCGCCGCCGAGGCCGGTGTCGGTGGTGGCGCCGCTGTGCAGCGCCGCGCCGTCGAAGGGGGTCCCGACCTCCTCGAGCTCGACCTCCAGGAACGCGTCGGTGCGGCCCACCGGCAGGCCGACGTTCGCGTCCACGTAGAGGTTGTCCTCGTTCTCGGACCGGCCCGCGTAGCCGATCCGGGTGGTGTCGGGCTGCGTGGGGCGGGCCGCCAGGGGCACCGGAGCGTCGTCGGTGCCCGCCGCGCCCGCGCCGCTGTAGAGGCGCGCCCGGCCGTACCAGCTCCACTGGGGAGCGCCGGTGATCGCGTCGCTGGCGCCGTCGCCGTCGATGTCCGTCGCGCCCAGGGCGTCGCCCAGGTACTCGCCGGTGTCCCCGAGCAGGGTGGCCGCGGGGAGCGCCGCGGGGCCGGTCGCCGCGCCGAGGTGGAGGTGGACCAGGCCCGCCCCCGAGACCGCGTTCGGTCCGGAGAAGAGCACGTCGCCCTAGCCGTCCCGGTCGAAGTCGCCGGCCGCCACCGCGGTGCCGAACGCGCCGGTGCTGTAGGCGGAGACGAGCGTGTGCTCGGGGAGCCCGTCGAGGCTCGGGCCGCCCTCGAAGATCTCGACCTCCCCCTGCGGGTTGACCGCGCTCCCCCCGGGGATGCCCACGATGAGGTCGCCGTAGCCGTCCCCGTTGACGTCGGCCCCCGCGACGGACGTCCCCAGCTGGGACAGGTAGGCCGTCCCGACGATGAAGAGCGAGGTCGTCGACAGGCCCGACGCGCTGCCCGGGTAGAGGGCCGCGCCGCCGATCTCCTCGACCGTGCTGCTGTACTCGGGGGCGCCGACGAGGAGGTCGTCGTAGCCGTCCCCCCCCGTGTCGCCCACCCACGCGACCGCGGCGCCGTGCCGGACGCCCCCGATTCCGGGGCCGTCGTCCGCGTAGTCGGGATCCTCGGCGGGGCCCGAGGAGCTGCCGTAGAAGACGAACACCTTGCCCGTGCCGGCCGCGCCGGGGGCGCCGATCGCGAGGTCCGCGAAGCCGTCTCCGTTGCAGTCGCCGTCCAGCGACAGCGCCGTCCCCGCCTCCTCCCCGCCGTCGTCGGGGTACCAGGTCCAGTCGGGGGTGGTGTCGGGGCCGCCGGCCGCCCCGAAGTGGACCTCCACGTAGCCGTGGTCGGCGTAGTAGGGGCTGTAGCCGGGGGCGCCCACGGCGAAGTCGTCGTAGCCGTCGCCGTTGAGGTCCCCGCCGCCCGCCACCGCCGAGCCGAGCGCGGCCTCCTCGCTGCCGCCGACGGTCAGCCACGACGAGGACGTGTCGGGGCCGTCGGGGGTGCCGAGGAGCAGGTAGGCGGCCCCCTCCTCCGCGAAGTTGAGGGCGTACCCGGACGCGCCCACGAGCAGCTCCGCGTCCCCGTCGCCGTCGACGTCGCCCGCGCTCGCCACCGCGGTCCCGTACTCGGCGTAGAAGCTGCCGGTGTTCGTCCACTCGGGGGCGGCGGCGAGGCCCGCGGCGAGGCCGGTGTAGAGGTACGCGGCGCCCTCGGAGGACTCGCTGCCGGTGTAGGCGGGTGCGCCCACGACGACGTCGGCGAGGCCGTCCCCGTCGGCGTCGCCCGCCGTCCCGCAGCGGTTGCCGTAGAGCATCGCGTCCTGGGCGCCGAAGAGCGTCTGGTCCGAGGCCGTCGACAGGCCGCCCGCGCCGCCGAGGTAGAGGTCGACCGCGCCGGCCGAGTTGCCCGACGAGTCGACCCCGCTGCTCCCCACGACCACGTCCGCGTAGCCGTCGCCGTTGACGTCCCCCGCGAAGTCGACGCAGTCCCCCAGCCAGTCGTTCGTCGCGGCCCCCTGGACGGTCCACGCGGGGGTGGTGGAGGGGGTCGCGCCGCCCAGGAAGAGCCACGCCCCGCCCACGTCCGACTGGCCCGAGTTGCTGTCGAAGTCCCAGGAGCCGACCAGGAAGTCGGCGTAGCCGTCCCCGTCGACGTCGCCGGCGGGGGCCGCGTCGAGCCCCGCGCGTCCGTCCGCCTGGCCCCCGTAGAACGCCCACGACGCGTACGCCAGCCCCGACGAGCCGCCGGTGTAGAGGAACGCGGCCCCCTCGTCGTCGGCGCTGTCGTTCCACTCCGGGGCCGTCGCGACGAGGTCGTCGAAGCCGTCGCCGTCCACGTCCCCGACGCCGGCCACGGCCTTGCCGAAGTGGGCCTGGGACTGGCCGCCGGGGTGCGTCGTCGCGGGGGCCGCGCCGAGGCCCGAAGAGCTGCCGTGGAAGACGAACACCACGCCCTCGTCGGTCACGGTGTTGGTGTGCCAGGGGGCGGCGACGGCGACGTCGGAGTAGCCGTCGCCGTTGACGTCCCCCGCGCCCGCCACCGCGTAGCCGAGCAGCGCCTGGGCCTGGGCGCCGTCGTACTCCCACGACGGGGCCGAGGGGAGGCCTCCGGACGCGCCGTGGAAGACCAGCGCGCGGCCCTGGTTGACGCCGCCGCTGTCGATGTTGTCCCAGTTCGAGGCGCCCACGACGAGGTCGGAGAAGCCGTCGCCGTTGACGTCGCCGGCGGCGTCGAGCCCGCTGCCGAGGAACTCCGAGAGCTGGTCCCCCTCGTAGGTCCAGTCCGGCGCCAGGGCGGGTCCATCGGCGGTGCCGTAGTGGACGAGGATCCGGCCGACGTCGGTCACGGACTCGTCCCAGGCCCACACGGAGACGCCGAGGTCGTCGAAGCCGTCGCCGTTGACGTCCCCGACCGACGTCACGTTCTGGCCCGCCGCGGCGCCGGACTGGCCCCCGAGGATGGACCACGCGGCGGCCTCGTCGACGAGGGGGAGGGCGCCGCCGCCGGCGAGATCGAGGCCGCCGTCGTCGAACGGGGCGCAGCTCGCCAGGGCGGCGGCGACCGTCAGGGCTGCGGCGTGCGTGCGGGCGATGAGGCTCTCCGGCGGGTCCGTGGGCCGCCTCCCATTGTAGCTACCATGCCTATCCGGTTGCCACCCATACTGGTATTTTGCGTCATCGAGGGTGCT
>CAYFOA010000385.1:0-3259 GCA_964344575.1 uncultured Rickettsiales bacterium
CGTCGTCGTCGTCGGACGTCGCGTCGTCGTCGTCACCCGCCGCGTCGTCATCGTCGGCGGCGGAGTCGTCGTCGTCGGCGGGGCAGCCGGCGAGGGTCAGCGAGAGGCTCAGGCCGAGCAGGACAAACAGGGTACGCAGGCTCATTCGTTCTCCTCCGGGGTCCCCGCGTGCTCCTTGCCGAGCTGCACGTAGGTCCTCCACGAATGGTCGATCCACTCCCGATGCGCCGGGGTCGTCCGGCGCACGGCGTGTGCCGGGCTGCCCAGGATGAGCGAGTCCGGCGGGAACTCCGCCCCCACCAGCACCACCGCCCCCGCGCCGACGATCGAGCCGGAGCGGATGACGGCGTTGTCCATCACGACCGCGCCCATGCCGATGAGGCAGTCGTCCTCGATCGTGCAGCCGTGCACGACGGCGCGGTGGCCGACGGTGACCCGCGCGCCGATCGTCGTCGTCGACTTCCCCCCCGTGCAGTGGACGACCGCCCCGTCCTGGACGTTGCTGTCGGCGCCGACGGCGATGGCCCCCTGGTCACCCCGGAGCACCGTCGTGGGCCACACCGTCACCCGGGGGCCGACCGTCACGTCGCCGATCACCGCCGCCATCGGGTGGATCCAGGCGTCGGGGTCGATGGCGGGCTCGTAGTCGAGGTAGCGCTCGATCACAGCGCGCCAGTGTATCCAAATGCGGGACGGCCGATTTTCCGGACAGGGTTTCTTTCGCCCGCCCCCGGGGCCCGGTCCGTGCCATTTCGAGGGGCATGCGACACGCCCTCCTGACCCTGTTCTTCGCGTTCGTTCCGACGGTGGCGGCGGCTGCGTCCGCCGACGCGCTGGTCGAGGCGCTCGACCTTCCCGCCGCGGCCGTGGTCTCGGCGTCCACCTCCGGCCTGGACGATCAGTCGCGCGTGATCGGGGCGCTCGGCCCCATCGGCGCGTCGTCCGGCGACATGGCCCTCTTCACCACGGGCTACGCCTCGCAGGTGCACTCCGGCGAGGACCACGACCTCGGCACCTCGGGCTACGACCCGACCGAGCCGTCGTCGCCCGTCCACGACCAGGCGCTGCTCGAGCTGGAGCTGACCGTCCCCGAGGGGATGCACAGCCTGAAGTTCGACTGGTACTTCCTCTCGCGCGAGTACCCGTACTACGTCGGCAGCGACTACAACGACCGGTTCACCGTGGTCCAGGAGGGGGCGCTGTTCGACGGCAACATCGTGTTCGACGACGGCGGCAACGTGGTCGACGTCAACAACGCGCTTTTCACTGTCGCCGACGCGCTCAGCCTGGAGGGGACCGGCTTCTGGCGGGAGAGCGGCGTCAGCCCCACCGGCTACGACGGCGGCGGCACGGGCTGGGTGACGACCCAGTCCCCCGTCGAGCCCGGCGAGACCGTCACGCTCCGGTTCGACGTGCACGACGTCGCCGACGGCGTCTACGACAGCGGCGTCCTCGTCGACCACTTCCGGTGGTCCGAGGAGGAGGTCGACGACCCCGTCACCGGCGCCCCCCTGGAGCTCCACTGGCTGTCGCCGAAGTCCGGCTCGATCGAGGGCGGCGACGAGGTGCTCGTGAGCGGGCGCCGGTTCACGATGGACACGGACGTCTTCGTGGGCGGCGTCGCGGCGACGTCGGTCGAGGTCCTCGGGGACGGCGTCGCGCGGATCGTGATCCCCGCCGCGCCCGACGGCGCCCCCGCCCTGGTCGACGTGGTCGCCCGCAACGAGCACCACGAGGCGACGCTGACCGGCGGCTTCTCGTGGGTCCGGCGGAGCGTCGAGGGGGCTCCGCCCGAGGCGACGTCCGTCGATCCGACGCACGCCGAGGCCGACAGCGGGGCCGAGATCGAGATCACCGGCGCGGGCTTCGACGCCGGCACGGTGGTCACCTTCGGGGAGGTGCAGGCCGAGGTGGTCGAGGTGGTCTCGTCCACGGCGCTGCGGGTCACCCTCCCCGCGATGGAGGCGGGCGCGGTCGCCGTCCGGGTGAAGGACGCCGCGGGTCGCAGCGGCGGCCGCCCCGTCCCCTTCGTCGCGCGCGGCGAGCGGGCCGGCCCTAAGGGCAAGGTCTCGCCCGTCCCCGCCGGGTGCGACGCGGGCGGCGGGGGGGCGGCGCCGTCCTCGCTGCTGCTGCTGCTCGGCATGGTCGTCATCTTCCGGTGGCGTCGCCCCGAGGCCGCCGCCCTGGTCGTCGCCGCCGCGCTCCTGACGGGCTGCACCAGCGACCACGTCCTCCGCCCCGGGGACTTCGACCACCCCGTCGCGGTGGCGGCGATCGTCGACGCCGGGGACGAGGTCGACGCGGCGACCGTCGCGGTCGGCTCCCGCGTGGAGATCACCGGCGCCCGCAGCTCCGGCGACCGGGGCGCGGTGCTGGACTGGCACTGGGCCGTCGTCGAGGCGCCCGCCGGCGCCGAGGTCGAGCTGGAGGCGACCGGCGACCGCGCGTCGTCCATCGCGTTCCGGCCGTCCGCGCCCGGGACGTACCTCCTCCAGCTGGTCGTCACCGACCACCGCACGCGCGCGTCGCACCCCGCCGCGGTGCTCGTCCAGGCGAGCGACGGAGAGGCCGTCCGGGTCCGGCTGGAGTGGGACGCGCCGGGGCACGACCTCGACCTCCACGTCGCGCGCGAGGGGTACTTCGGGGACGGCGACTGCTTCTTCGGCCGCCCCGACGACGGCTGGGGCGCCCGCTACGACGGCGACGCCGACGGCACCGAGGGGGCGATGCGCGAGGACGTCGTGGTCACCGAGCCGGGCAGCTTCGTCGTCTACGTCCACCACCTCAACGACCGCGGCTCGCTGGCCGAGGTCGAGGCGGTGCTGACGCTGTTCCGCGACGGCGAGGAGGTCTCGCTCCCGCTGGAGCCCGAGGCGCTCGTCCAGGGCGAGGTGTGGCAGGCGTTCAGCGTCGCGGTCCCCGGCGGCGAGGCGATGATCGACCAGGTCACGACGCACGAGGCCCTCGGCGGGCCGCCCGTCAACGAGCGGGCCGACTCCGGTTCATAGATGTCCTCGGCAGCTTGTGTCCCCTCCGGACGCCACAAGCCCGACCAGGTCGTCGACCTCCCCCGAGTTGTGTCCCTTCCGGACGCCACAACCCCGACCAGGTCGTCGACCTCCCCCGAGTTGTGTCCCCTCCGGACGCCACAACCTCGCCTCACCCCACCTGGGCCACCTCCAGGCGCCCCGAACCGACCGAGGCCGTCGACCTCACCCCACCTGGGGCACCTCCAGGTGCCCTGAACCCGCCGAGGTCG
>CAYFOA010000386.1:0-3224 GCA_964344575.1 uncultured Rickettsiales bacterium
GAGGCCGCCGTCGCCGCCGAGGGTGCCGACGCTGGACGAGGGGCCCTCGCCGCCGCCGCCGCCGCCGGTCCCCCCGAAGCCGTCGTCGCCGCCGTCGCCGTCGACCCCCGCGAAGCTCTCGCCCCCCTCGCCGCCGCCGCCCGACGCGGAGCCGCCCGCGCCGCCGCGGAAGCCGAGCGCGGCGGCGGTGATGGCGGAGTCCTCGTCGACGTCGAGCTCGAGCGCGCGGAAGATCACTACGCCCCCGCCCACGCCGTCCCACGCGGCGGCCGTCAGGGTCGCCTCGTCCAGGGTGACCTCGCCGTAGTTGGGGACCCGCTGGGCGACGACCGCGTAGCCGACGCCGTCGTAGCCGTTCACGAGCCCGGGCTCGATCGCCACGCCGCCGGTCGTCTCGTCGACGGACTCGACCCGGACGAGGTCCCAGTCGCCCGCGTCGCCGGCCGCCGCGGGGGTCCCCTGGACGGCGAGGACGAGCAGCTCGTCGCCCGCCTCGAGCCCGCCCGCGTAGCCCTGGAGGACGAGCGACGTCGCGCCCGCGGCGAGGACGTCGGTGACCGCCCAGTGGGCGCCGTCGGGGACCGTCCGGGAGCCGCTGGCGTCGGCGCTGAGATCGAAGGTCGCCGTCGTCAGCGACAGGTCGCCGTCGGCGCCGGTGCCGCCGAGCGTCGAGACCAGGGTGGCGGCGCTGTCCGCGACCTCGATCTCGGCCGGGTCGAAGTCGTAGTCGGCGGGGTCGTCGAGCGTCCACGTCGTCGTCGCGGCGTGGGCGAGGACGGCGAGCAGGGACAGCACGAAGACGGCGGTGAGGACGGTTCGGGGGGCGGCGCGCATGCGGCGACGATAGCCGGTACGCTTCCGCCGCCACCGAGGAGAGATCATGGGCAACCCCACCGCAGTCTTCGACACGTCCGCCGGCACCATCAAGGCGGAGATCTTCATGGACCAGATGCCCGTCACGGGCGGCAACTTCGTGTCGCTGGCGAAGTCCGGCTTCTACGACGGCCTCCACTTCCACCGCGTCATCAACCGCTTCATGCTCCAGTTCGGCTGCCCCCACAGCAAGGACCCGCGCAGCCCCCGCGCCGGCACCGGCGGCCCGCCCTCGGGGAACATCGCCGACGAGCACACGGCGCGCCTGAGCAACGAGCCGGGGACGCTGTCGATGGCCAACACCGGCCGCCCCAACAGCGGCGGGAGCCAGTTCTTCATCAACACGGTCCACAACGACTACCTCGACTGGTTCAGCGCCGGTCCGAGCAAGCACCCGGTCTTCGGGAAGGTGACCGAGGGGATGGACGTCGTGCAGGCGATCGAGCGGACCCCGACCGACCGGAGCGACCGCCCGACGACCCCCGTCCAGGTCCGCAGCGTCACGATCCTCGAGGGCTGAGCATCTAGACTCGGGCCCGGTGCTCGACCTCCCGCCCGGCTACGCCGACCCGCGGCCCATCGGGCGGGGCGGGTTCGCCGTGGTGTGGCGGGCGTGGTCGGAGGCGCTGGGCCGGGACGTCGCGCTCAAGCTCCCCGTCGCCGCCGACGACGACCGGGACCTCCAGCGGGAGCTCGCTCTGGAGCTGCACGCGGCGGCCGGGCTGCGGCACCCCAACATCGTCCAGGTGCTCGACGCGGGGACGACGCCGGCGGGGCTGCCGTACCTCGCGATGGAGCTCGCGGACGCCGGGTCGGTCGCCGCCTGGGTCGACGCGCCCCGGCCGTGGCGGGAGCTCCGCCCCGTGCTCGAGGGGGTCCTCGCAGGGCTCGCCCACGCCCACGCCCGCGGGGTGGTCCACCGGGACGTCAAGGCGACCAACGTCCTGCTCGCCCGCGACGACGGGGGCGGCGCGCGGCCGCTGCTCGCCGACTTCGGGCTCGCCAAGGTCCTCCACGAGCGCGGCTGGTACACGTCCACGCGGCTCGGCGCGGGGACGATGCTCTTCATGCCGCCGGAGCAGTTCGACGACGACGTCGGGGCGATCCACCCGTCGGCGGACCTGTACGCCTTCGGGGTCCTGACCTGGATGCTCGTCACGGGCGCGGCGCCGTTCCCCACCGAGGGGGGCTTCGGGCCGCTCCTGGAGTCGAAGCTGAGGAAGGCGTTGGTGCCCTTCCGATCGCGGGACGTCGTCGCTGCTCCGGCGGGGTTGGAGGGCCTCCTGGGCCGGCTGCTGGAGCCGAGCCCCCACGACCGTCCCGAGCTGGCCGCGGACGTGGCCGCCGCGCTGGTCGCGCTGGAGGGGGACGGCGGCGCGGAGGCGCGGTCGGGCTCGCGGGGTGGCGCCGAGGCGAGCCTCGTCGTCGACCTGGAGGACTCCGCCCTGGGCAGCGCCGTGGCCCCGATCGGGGGGGCGCTGACGGCGGCGCCGCCCGACCTTCCGCCCGTCCCTCCGTACCCCGCCACGGCGGGGATCGCGGGGGTCCGGGAGCCGGCGTTCGTGGGCCGGGAGGACGAACGGACCCGGCTCTGGACCGAGGCGCTGGCGGCGACCCGCGCGCCGCGCGGGGTCGTGCTGCGGGGGACCTCCCCGGGCGTCGGGCGGAGCCGGTTGTGCCGGTGGCTCGCGTCCGAGCTCGAGGAGCGCGGGGCGGCGCGAACGCTGCACGTCCGGGCGGACCGCCCGGACGACGTCGGCGCGGCGTGGGTGCGCGCGGTGCGGCGCCTGCTCGGGCTCGGCCGGCTGAGGGGCGCGCCCCTGCAGCGCCGGGTCGACGGCTGGCTGGCGTCGCGGGGGGCGGGGGACGACGACGAGCTGGCGGCGGCGATGACCGCGTGGCTGTCCGGCCGGCCGTTCGAGGGACCCTCGGCCGCAGCGATCCCGGCGGCTGACTCCGTCGTCGGGCTCGGCGGCGGGGGGGCCGACCACCGGTTCGTCGTGCTCGACCGCGTCCTGCGGCTGGAGGCACGGCGGGGCCTGGCGGTCGTCTGGCTCGAGGACCTCGGCGCGGGGACGGCGCTGGCCGGCGGCGCGGCGGCGCTGCTGCGGCTGCTGCGGGCGTCCCCGGCGCCCGCCCTGGTGCTCTACGAGCCCGCGAGCGACAGCCGCGGGGGGGACGCCGCCGAGGCGGGGGGCGGGCCGTCGGGGGATGCTTCGGCGGCGGTGGGGGCTCCGGCGCCCGCCCCCGGCCCGGCTTGGGACCTCCTCGACGTCGGCCGCCTGCCGGACCCCGCGGTGGCGGCGCTGGTCGCCGACCTGCTCCCCGACGACCGCGACCCCGCCCCCCCC
>CAYFOA010000387.1:0-3217 GCA_964344575.1 uncultured Rickettsiales bacterium
TCGGCGGCAATGCTGCCGCCAGACGGCAGGAATCGGGGGCAGGTCGACGACCTCGGCGGCAATGCTGCCGCCAGACGGCAGGAATCGGGGGCAGGTCGACGACCTCGGCGGCAATGCTGCCGCCAGACGGCAGGAATCGGGGGCAGGTCGACGACCTCGGCGGCAATGCTGCCGCCAGACGGCAGGAATCGGGGGCAGGTCGACGACCTCGGCGGCAATGCTGCCGCCAGACGGCAGGAATCGGGGGCAGGTCGACGACCTCGGCGGCAATGCTGCCGCCAGACGGCAGGAATCGGGGGCAGGTCGACGGCCTCGGCGGCAATGCTGCCGCCAGACGGCAGGAATCGGGGGCCAGGTCGACGACCTCGGCGGCAATGCTGCCGCCTGACGGCAGAAATCGGGAGCAGGTCGACGACCTCGGCGCGGTTGTGGCGCCCGGAGAGGCCCCCCTTCACCCCCTCAGCGGCAGTCGTAGCGCTCGGCCTTGCGGCTGCCGATGCCGACCAGAGTCCCGCCTCCGGCGAGCCCGGCGATGCCGAGGCCGAGGAACGTCCCACCGAGGGACGACGCGTTGGTGTCGAGGTAGAGCGGGCTGGACGGGGTGAAGACGTACGCGACCATCGCGATCCCTCCCACGAGCCCGGCGACCCCGCCCGCGATGGCGGCGCCCCCGCCAGCCTGCATCTTCCTCGCAGACGCGCACTTGTCGTCCTGGTCCATGTCGAAGATCTCGTCCTCGTCGTCGTAGTCGAGGCGGAGGTCGAGCCCGGCGGGCTGCCAGTCGAGGTGGGGGGACCGGTCCGGGAGCTGCAGCCCGGAGGCGGCCGCGGGCGAGGCGGCGGCGAGGGGGAGGACGGCGGCAACGACGACGAGGGGGAGGCTGTGCACGGGCCGATCGTAGCCCAGCGGGACCCGTCCCCGGCTCCGGTCAGGGGCAGCCGCCGATGTTGGAGAAGCAGGTGTCGCAGCAGTCGGCGTCGGCGCAGTCGATCAGGCCGTCGCCGTCGTCGTCGAGGCCGTCCCCGCAGGCCGTCTCGCACAGCACCGGGACGGAGCCGGGGTCGGGCTCGGCGATCGCGTCGAGCTCGGCGTCGGCGGCCGGTCCCGCGTCGAACCCGTTGACGGTGGTGCAGGCGATCGCGACGCCGCCGGCGCCTCCCCGCCCCGAGTAGCGACCCCAGCTGGACCCCGTCTGCTGCCCGAGGCCGCCCGTGGCGTCGACGCTCCCGGGCGCCGCGAGGAGGGAGTGGCAGCCCAGCCGGATGCTCCCCCCGCCCCCGCCTCCGCCGGGCTCGCCCTCGGACGGCGAGGAGCCGGAGTTGGCGGTGCCGCACCAGTCGGTGTACTGCGCGCAGCCGACCTCGCCGTCCTCGCCACCGGCGTACACCGCCCCGCTGACGTCGACGGCGAAGGCCTGGACGAAGACGATCCCACCCCCCGCGCCGCCGGACCCGCCGACCCCGAACTCGCCGGCCATGTCCAGCGCCCCGGCGCCGCCGCCGGAGCCGAGGGTCAGCGCGGTGGCGAGCGCGGGGTCCCCGTACGCCGTCCCCTCCTCGCCGTAGTCGCCGATGGAGACGTTGGCCTGCTGCCCCTTGCAGCCGTCGGTGACGTTGGCGCCGCCGCCGCCGGTCCCTTCGCAGTTGCTGCAGGACTGGGTGTCCCACCCCCCGCCGCCGCCCCCGCCGAGGTTGCGGAGGCGCGTCTTGACGGCGGCGACGCTGGAGTAGCTGGCCCCCTGGGCGCCGGTGGTCTCGTAGGCGTTGTTCTGCTCGGCGCCGGCGTAGCCCAGCGCGGCGGCGTCGACGGCGCCGCTCACGGAGACGGTGCCGGACGCGAGGAAGGCGACGACGCCGCCGCAGACCCCGTCGAAGGGGGCGGTGGTGAGGGTGCCGGAGACGGTGACGTCGGTGAACTCGGGGAGCCGGTACAGGACGACGGCCTGGTCGGTGAGATCGGCGTTGCCCCCGACCCCGAAGGTGGCGGTGACGGACTCGGTGAAGGCGACGTCGGCGCCGGCCACCGACTCGACGTCGAACCGCTGGAAGGCGCCCACGCCGGCGGTGCCGGCGGGTCCACCGCGGAGGTTGAGGAGGAGGGCCTGGCCTCCGGCGGCGAAGCCGGTGGCGTCGGACAGGGTGACCCCGTCGGCCCCGACGGCGGCGACGGGGGCGCAGACGGCGCCGGCGTCGAGGAGGTCGGTCTCGCCGCTCACGACGAGGGGTCCGTCGGCGCCGCTGCCCCAGGGGAGGCCTTCGTCGACGAGGCCGTCGCAGTCGTTGTCGAGGCCGTCGGGCTGCTGGGTGGAGACGGTGGGGGACTCGGGGGCGCCGGGGTAGACGGTGGCGTCGCCGTCGTCGCAGTCGCCGGCGCAGGTGGTGACGCCGTCGCCGTCGAGG
The DNA here is from genome assembly GCA_964344575.1 of uncultured Rickettsiales bacterium. GTDB lineage: Bacteria > Myxococcota_A > UBA796 > UBA9615 > UBA9615 > JAAESI01. The sequence continues at coordinate 2,400 of CAYFOA010000387.1, forward strand.
TCGGGCTCGGAGTCGGAGCCGTCGCAGTCCTGGTCGACGCCGTCGCAGTCGACCTCGGGGGCGCCAAGGTAGATGGTGTCGTCGCCGTCGTCGCAGTCGCCGGCGCAGACGAGCTGGAGGTCGCCGTCGGCGTCGGCCTCGCCGGCGGGGACGGCGCCGTCGCAGTCGTTGTCGAGGCCGTCGCAGACCTCGGGGTTGCCGTCGAACCGGTCGGAGTCGGCGTCGTCGCAGTCGCCTTCGCACACCGCCTGGCCGTCGCCGTCGGCGTCGAGCTCGTCGGCGGGGAGGGCTCCGTCGCAGTCGTTGTCCACTCCGTCGCAGACCTCGGGGTTGCCGTCGAACCGGTCGGGATCGGCGTCGTCGCAGTCGCCCTCGCACTCCGCCTGGCCGTCGCCGTCGTCGTCGAATTCGCCCGCGGGGACGGCGCCGTCGCAGTCGTTGTCGGCCCCGTCGCAGACCTCGGGGTTGCCGGGGAAGCGGTCGGGATCGGCGTCGTCGCAGTCCTCGCTCGCGGGGGACCCGTCGCCGTCGTCGTCGGGGTCGGGGACGACGTCGTCGTCGTCGCCGGAGTCGTCGTCGTCCCCCGAGTCGTCGTCGTCGAGCGCGACGTCGTCGTCGTCCAGCGTGACGTCGTCGTCGTCGTCGGGGTCCGGGCAACCGGCCAGGAGCAGCGCCGCGAGCGCGGCGAGGAGCTTGAAATCGAGGCGCATGGAACCCTCCGCGGAGGAGCACAGCATCGATCGGGACGGGGCGCCAGCGGCGGCGAGGAGGGTGGTGACCCCAGCGGGATTTGAACCCGCGTTGCCGGGATGAAAACC
>CAYFOA010000388.1:0-3198 GCA_964344575.1 uncultured Rickettsiales bacterium
GCGAGAGATGACCGACCTAACCCGAGAGGTGTCCACGTAAGCGGATCAGCTCCAGACAACGAGAACGAGAAGGAGAACGACAACGAGAACGACAACGAGAACGAGAACGACAACGAGAACGACAACGAGACCGAGAACGAGAACGAGAACGAACACGAGACCGAGACCGAGACCGAGACCGAGAAGCATGAGCAGCCCCCCGCCGTCCGCGGCCTCCCCGAGCCCCTCCGCGACCTCCCCGGCGCCTGCCCCGGCGTCGTCCTCGTCACCGTCCCCCCCTCCTTCGAACAGCTCGCCCAGCAGGCCGCCTTCGCCGGCGAACCCTGGCCGTCCCCCGAGTGGCGCCGCCGCGTCGATGCCGCCGTCCCCCGGTGGGCCGCCCTCGTCGGCCTCGACCCCGCCGCCCTGACCCCCGCCGAGCGCGAGCGCATGGTCCGCCTCACCGAGGCCCTCGGCACCGAGCCCGACCGCCTCCTCCCCGCCGGCGTCGCCCGCCTCCGCTCCCGCTACCAGCGCGGCCTGCTCGACGAGGTGCTCGACAGCAAGCCCATCACCGTCCCCGTCTGCCCCCGCGCCATCGAGCTGACCGCCGACCGCCTCGGCGGGCTCAGACCCCCCGACGACGTCGCCTTCGTCGCCGCCCTCACCACGCTGGAGGCCGGCGGCCCGTGGGACGTCCCCGACGACCAGTGGGAGGCCATCCGCGCCGCCTTCGCCTTCGGGGACGCCCTCCAGAAGATGTTCGGCACCCCCAACCCGAACCTCGAGCTGGACCTCTCCCCCGACTCGAACCTCTAGGCCCTCTCGGAGGTGATCACGCAAGACCTCTCGCTGGTCGGTCTCTGCCGCCGACACAACAACGGACGCGGGCGATACCGCTCCGGCCGGAGCCCCGAATCCCGCGCACGTCGGACCTGTCTCACCCATTCCCTCACGCAAAGCCGCAGAGCCGCAAAGGGCCGACGGGCGCGAGCCCAAGATCGGCAGCCTGGACTCCATCCCCGCGGAGACGACGTACCGGCCATCGAGCGGAGCGCTCGCGAGGGTCATCCTCTTTGCGGCTCTGCGCCTTTGCGTGAGAACAACGGAAAGCAGGACGTTTCAGACGCGGAGCTGACCTTGCAGCCGACGATCGAGCCGCTCGTGTCTGTTGCAACATCGAGAATCTCACGCGGCGGATGCCCCGTCCATCCGGGCGACGCTCCCTGAGATCTCACCTGGGAGGCCCCTCTAGACCGCCCCCGCCGCCAGCGCCCGCGCCTTCCGCGCGCTCAGCCACGCCTCCAGCTCGTCCAGGGTCCGGCAGTTCAGGACGTCGTCGGCCCGCAGCCCCGCCCGCCGCGCGATCGTCACCCCGTACTCCAGGTGCGCCAGCGCCCCGACGCTGTGCGCGTCCGCCGCGATCGACACCGGCACCCCCCGCTCCCGCGCCGCCGCACACGTCCGCGCGTCGAAGTCCAGCCGGTGCGGGTTCGCGTTCAGCTCCACCGCGCACCCCGACTCGGCGCACGCGTCCAGCAGCGCGTCCACGTCGTACTCGCTCCCCGGACGCCCCAGCAGCAGCCGCCCCGTGGGGTGCCCGATCACGTCCGTCCACGGGTCCCGGGCCGCCCGCAGCATCCGCTCCGTCATCGCCCGCGCGTCCAGCCGGTGCCGGTTGTGGACCGACGCCACCACGCAGTCCAGCTCCGCCAGCACCGACCCCGCGTAGTCCAGCGCCCCGTCCCGGAGGATGTCCGACTCGACCCCCGACAGCAGGTGCGCCCCACCGTCCCCGAGCGCGTTCAACGCCGCGATGTCGTCCACCTGCGCCAGCAGCCGGACCGGGGGGAGCCCCCCCGCGTACGCCGCCGTCTCGCTGTGGTCGCTGATCCCCAGGTACTCGAACCCCAGCCGCGTCGCCGCCGCCCGCATCTCCTCGAGGCTGTGGATGCCGTCCGACTCGGTCGTGTGGTTGTGCAGCGCGCCGCGCAGATCCTCCCGCCGGACGAGCTCCGGAACCGCCGCCCCCAGCTTCAGCAGCGGCACCCCCGCCTCCCGCCGCTCCGGCGCCGTCGGGTGCAGGCCGAGGTTCCGGTAGACGTCCTCCTCCGTCGCGCCGCTCAACTCCCCGACCGCCTCCAGCGCGGCCACGTGCTCCGCGCTCCCCGTCGTCCGGACCAGGTGCGCCCCCCACGCGCTCCCGCCCGCGCACGGGTGCACCGCGATCGCCAGCCCCTCCAGCTCGTCGGGCCAGTCCACCGACGGCTCCCCGAGGACCGCGATCTCGACGACGTCCGTCAGCTCGCACCCCCGCCGGACCTGCCCCACGATCTCCGCCCGCTCGACCCCCGGATCGGCCTGCAGCGTCGCGCACAGCTGCGCCGCCAGCGTCTGCGCCCGGTCCATCCGCGCCTGCCGCGTCTTCGCCGACAGCGCCGCGATCGCGTCCCGCACCTTCGCCTGCGTCTTCGCCCCGAACCCCGGCAGGTCCACCAGCCGGTTCTCGTTGCAGGCGTACTCCAGCTCGCCCAGCGTCGTGACCCCGAGGTCCTGCCACAGCGCCCGCACCTTCGACGGCCCGATCCCCCGCAGGTGCCGCATCGCGAACACGCCCTCGGGGATCTGCTCCTCCAGGGCGACCAGCTTCGGGACCGGCTGATCGGCGAGCACCGCCCCGACCACCTCGAGCACCGACTTGCCGACCCCCCGCACCTCGGCCAGCGACCCGTCCGCGTACGCGTCCCCCAGCCCCGCGCCGAACTTCTTCACCACCCGGGCGGCGTTGCTGTAGGCCCGCACCCGCCGGTCGTCCTTCCCCAGGAGCGCGTACCCGAACCCGATGCGGGCCAGGACCTCGGAGGCGGTCGGCACCGGCAGAATCTAACGCCCTCAGTCCGGGTAGACGACCTCCGCGTCGAAGGACGCCTGCAGGGTCGCCGGGACCCCCAGCGCGTCCAGCTGCCCCGCGCACTCCGCGGTCACCTCCTCGGGCCAGACGTCCCCGAGCCACCGGCCCTCGGTCTCGGTCGGCTCGAACCGGTGGGCGAGGTTCGCCGTCTGGGCCAGCAGCGCCGGCTCGTCCGTCCACTCCATCCACCGGGCCGGGCTCGGGAGGTGGCACGCCGCCAGCTCGACGCGGGGGCTCGGGACGTCGGCGGTGTCGAGATCCCAGTCGTCCCCGGCCCAGGTCGCGACGATCGTGAAGGCGTCGTCGAA
>CAYFOA010000389.1:0-3179 GCA_964344575.1 uncultured Rickettsiales bacterium
GACGGGGAGACGGCGGGGTCGATCGCTGGGGGGACGACCGGCGCGGGCGACGGGGAGACGGCGGGGTCGATCGCTGGGGGGACGACCGGCGCGGGCGACGGGGGGACGGCGGGGCCGATCGCTCGCGGGACGACCGGCGGGGGCGGCGGCGATGCGGCGAGATCGTCGGCTTCCCGGATGACCGGCCTCGGCGCCGAGGGCGCACCGGCTTCGGTCTCAGCGGACGTTTCGTCTCCGGAATCGGGACAAAAGCCGCGCTGGGCCGGCTCAGCGGCGGTCTTGTCCGCATTCCGGAGACGAAACCGGGGCTGGGGTTCCCCGCGGGGGTCCGGGACCGCGCCGTGGCCGCCGGTGCCGCCCTCGCCGCTCCGCGCCGCCGCCCTCGGGGGCTGCCTCCTCATGGCCGCCGCCGGCCTCGCTGACGCCGCCTCGCTCCTCGGCGACCGCCCCCCGCCCGGCTACGACGGCCCCGCTTTCGAGCGCGTGCTCGCCCTCGAGAACCTCGACGCCGACGAGGTCCCCTACTACGCCGACCTCCTCGCGGGCGGGCGCGGCTCCCGCTGGGTCGGCGTCGCGTCCGCCACCGGCGCAGCCGGCTGCCCCGTCCAGCCGCTACGCATGGCGACCGGGGACCTCCCCGACCCGTCCGCCTCCCTCTGCGACGGCTGGGGACCGGGACAGCTCGCCGCCCACCTCACGGCCCGCTTCGACCGTCGCCTCCACCCCGCCGAGCTCCGCGACGTCGGCCGGGGCGCGTGGATCGTCTGCGACCGGGATCTCGACCGCGTCGCCGCCGCCGTCGAGGGCCTCCCCCCGGGAGATGTCGACGAGATCCTGAAGGGCGCCCGCGCCGAAGCCGCCCGGACCGCGGTCATCGCGCCGCAGTAGGTGCCTGCCGCCGTCGAAGGCCTCCCGCCCGCCGACGGAGACCAGGCCTGATGGCGCCGGCGCCGAGGCGGCCCGAACCTCGGGGATCGCGCCCCCACCAGCCGCCTGGGGCGCCGGACCCGATCACGCCCCTCGCCTCGGTGCGCGCGCCCCCCTGGCTGCTCGGGGCGCTGGTCCGCGCGTCCACCCCGGCCGAAGATCGCCTCCTCACGACGCCCCCCGCCTCCCGCGCTACAAACGGCCTCGGAGGACCGCATGCCCGACACCCTCAGCAAGCACCCCATCCACCTCGGCCTCGGCGCCACCGCCGTCGTTCAGCCCGAGTTCACCGGGACGATGGACTGGTACATGGCCTACGGCGAACGCAACGCCGCCGACGGCGTCGAGGGGCGGCTCGTCTCCATGCACACGTTCCGCGAGCCGTGGGGGACCTGGGAGATGCACCCCGAGGGCCCCGAGGTCGTCGTCTGCACGGCCGGCGTCATCCGCCTGGTGCAGGAGATCGACGGCGTCGCGCGGGTCGTCACGCTGCGCGCGGGGGAGTACGCCATCAACGACCCCGGGGTCTGGCACACCGCCGACGTCGACGACGTCGCGACCGCGCTCTTCATCACCGCGGGAGCGGGGACCGAGATTCGGCCGCGCTGAGGGCGCCGGACGCGCCGGCCCGGGGTGGGAGGGGGCGGCAGCGAGGCGGTGAACTGGCGCCCGACGCGAGACTCGAACTCGCTTCCTCCCGGTAGACAGCCGGGTGCCTCGTCCGCTTCGGCCTGCCGGGCGTGACGCGTCTGAGGTCGCGGCCCTGTCCGCCATTCAGCGGGTACGATCGGCGCCGTGTTCGTCGGGCACTACGCCGCCGCCTTCGCCGTCAAGAAGCGCTACCCCGAGGCGCCGCTGTGGCAGCTCTTCGTCGGGGTCCAGGCCGTCGACGTGCTGTTCTTCATCCTCGTCCCCCTCGGCGTCGAGCGGCTCGTGCTGCGGCCCGACGAGCCGGGGCTGCTCAAGCTCGGGCTCGAGTACATGCCCTACAGCCACTCGCTCGTGACGAACCTCGCCTACGGGGCGATCGTCGCCGGGGCGCTCCACATCGCCGGGCGGCCGCGGCTGGGGGCGGCGCTGGGGATGTGCGTGGCGTCGCACTGGTTCGTCGACCTCCCCGTCCACACGCCGGATCTGCCCCTCGCTGCAGGGGACGGCATCCGCGTCGGGCTCGGGCTGTGGAAGTCGACGGTCGGCTCGTTCGCGCTGGAGATCGCCCTGCTCGCCGGCGCCTGGGCGTGGCTCCGCGCCGCGCTTCCGGATCGGGTCCGGCGCCGGAGCGATCGGGTGGTCCTCGCGATGGTCGTCGTGCAGGCGCTGACGGTGTTCGTCCTCCCCGCGCCGCCGAGCGTGGGGCAGCTCGCGATCGCGTCGCAGGCCGGCTTCCTCGGGTTCGCCGTCGCGGGCTGGTGGATGGAGCCGCAGCGGGAGGGACCGCCGCGATGACCGGACGTCGCCGTTCCCGCGGCGAGCGCTCGCGCCCGGGCGGCCGGCGGCCGGGGCGCTGACGACGTGCCGCTCGCGGACTTGCACGACGGCGTCCTGCTCGAGGGGTCGGGCGTCCGCCTCGCATTGGTCGAGTCGGACGGGCGGGTGCTGGACGCGCTGGGAGCGACGGTCGCCGAGGATGGTCACTCCCGCGAGCGGATGTGGCCCCACGAGTGGGTGTTGGGGGTCGGCGGCATCGTCCGTGCCCGGTGGACGGCCCGCGACGACGGCTGGGCGCTCCGGGTCACCGTGCGCGGCGAGTCCGCGCACCCCCTGCACGCGGCCGCTGAGCTGTCCGCCCTGGAGGAGCGGTTGGGCGTGGTCGACGGCGTGTGGCACGACGACGTCGTCCGGGTCTCGGCGTACGTCGACGAGGCGGGCTACTGGGAGCCGGTCGAGTTCATCGCGCTGTCCATCAGCGCGGCGCAACCGGCGTGAGGTCGCCGACCTCGGCGGGTTCGGGGCGCCTTATGGGGCCCTCAGGGGGGTGAGGTCGTCGACCTCGGCGGGTTCGGGGCGCCTTATGGGGCCCTCAGGGGGGTGAGGTCGTCGACCTCGGCGGGTTCGGGGCGCCTTATGGGGCCCTCAGGGGGGTGAGGTCGTCGACCTCGGCGGGTTCGGGGCGCCTTATGGGGCCCTCAGGGGGGTGAGGTCGTCGACCTCGGCGGGTTCGGGGCGCCTTATGGGGCCCTCAGGGGGGTGAGGTCGTCGACCTCGGCGGGTTCGGGGCGCCTTATGGGGCCCTCAGGGGGGTGAGGTCGTCG
>CAYFOA010000390.1:0-3158 GCA_964344575.1 uncultured Rickettsiales bacterium
CGGGCCGGCGGCGGGGACCGCGAGCCCCTCGGGGGCGCCGGGCGCGAGGACGGCGGGCGCGGGACCGGCGGTGACGGTGGCGGCGGTGGGGGCGGCGACGGCGGCAGCGTTGGACGAGCGGGGGGTGGCGGTGGACGTGGCCCCGGAGCGGGCGATGTCGGAGACGCTGCTGGAGGCCCTGCGGGGGCGGGGCGATCTGGCGGGCACGCGGTGGCTGCTCCCGCGGGCGGCGGAGGCGCGGGACGTCCTCACCTCGGGGCTGGCCGAGGCGGGGGCGACGGTGGACGTGGTGGTGGCCTACCGGACGGTGCCGCCGTCCGCTCCGGGGCCGCTCCGGGCGGCGATGGCCTCGGGCCTGGACGCGATCACGTTCGCGTCGGGGTCGTCGGTCCGGAACCTGCGCGACGCGGCGGGGGAGGGGTGGCCCGGGGTGCTGGACGGGGTGGTGGTGGCGACGATCGGGCCGATCACGAGCGCCGCGGCGCGGGAGTGTGGGTTGCAGGTCCACGTGGAGGCGCCGGCGGCGAGCATGTCGGCGATGGTCGACGCCCTGGCACGCTGGTTCGAGAACGAGAACGAGAACGAGAACGAGAACGAGAACGAGAACGAGGGAGGGCAGGGTGCCTGACCCCGTCGCCGATCTGCTCCGCCGCGCGGGCCGCGCGGTCGCCTCGCGCGCGGGCGACGACCGGCTGACCTTCCGCGACAAGGGGGCGGGCGGCCCGGGCGGCATCGAGCTGGTCACGGAGTGCGACCTCCTCGTCGACGAGATCGTCACCGAGGGGCTGGGGGCGCTGTTCCCCGGGGTCCCCGTCCTCAGCGAGGAGCGCGCCCGCCCCGAGGCCGCGGGGACGGGCGACGTCTTCGTCCTCGACCCCGTCGACGGGACCCACAACTTCGCCGCGGGGATCCCGTGGTGGGCGATCTCGCTGGCCCGGGTCGAGGGGGCCGCGATCCGGGAGGCGTGGCTGCTCCAGCCGACGTCGGGGCGGCTGTACCACGCGACCGCGGACGGCCCCGCGACGTGCGACGGCGCCCCCCTCCGGGTCACCCGCCGCCCCGCCGATCGGACCGTCCTCAGCTGCGCCCTGTCGCAGCGCGTCCTCCCCCTCCTCGTCGCCGAGAACACCTTCGTCGCGAACCGCGCGATGGGCTGCGCGAGCCTGGGGCTGGCGTGGGCGGCGGAGGGCCGTTTCGGGCTGCACGCGGCGCGGAACCACCCTTGGGACGTGGCCGCGGGCTACCTCCTGGTGGAGCGGGCGGGCGGCCGCGTGGTCGACTTCGACGGCGATCCGGTGACGCTGTGGGACCATGTCCACACGCTCGCCGGCGCCCCTCAGGTGGTGGGCGTCGCCCTGGATCTGCTCCGCCGCTGACCGCGCTCCGGATCTTCTTCCGATCCGCTCTCGAGGCGGCTCCGTAGACCTCTTGTCTGACGGACCCACCACCCCTCGAGAGAGACCTTTTCATGAAGCGCATCTGGATCATGACCTCCGCGATCGCCGCCCTCGGGCTGGGGATCGCCGGGCTGCAGGCGGCGGACCACGCCGAGGCGCCCCTCGCCGGCGCCGACCCGGCGGCGGACATCGCCGACGTGTACGCGTGGCACACGGACGACAGCACGCTCGTCACCGTCGTCACGTTCGCGGGCCTCGGCCTCCCCGGCGACGCGGCCCTGTACGACCGCGACGTCCTCTACACCGTCCACCTCGACAACGACGGGGACCACGTCTCCGACCAGGACGTGAACGTCCGGTTCGCCCAGGACTCCCTCGGCGAGTGGGGCATGCAGGTGAGCGGCCTCCCCGGCACCGGCGCGCCCGTCGAGGGCTCCGTGGAGCACGTCATCGCCGCCCCCGGCGGTCGCGTCTTCGCCGGCCTCCGCGACGACCCCTTCTTCTTCGACCTGAACGGCTTCAACGCCACGGTCGCCACCGGCGACCTCACCTTCGACAACACCGCCGACGCCCTGGCCGGGACGAACGTCACCTCGATCGTCCTCGAGATGGACCTCGGCTCGGCGCTCGACGGCGCGGACAGCGTCGCCGTGTGGGCCACCACGAGCCGCATCTAGGAGACACGAACATGACGAACACGACGAAGCTCACGACCTCCCTGCTGCTCGGCGCGCTCCTCGCGCTCAGCGGCTGCATCGAAGGCCCCGAGGGGCCCCAGGGTCCCGCCGGTCCGACCGGTGAGGACGGCATCGACGGCACGGACGGGACGGACGGAACGGACGGCGCCGACGGCGCCGACGGCGCGGACGGGACGGACGGCATCGACGGCGCCGACGGCGAAGACGGCACCGACGGCCAGGACGGCGTCGACGGGGCCGACGGCGAAGACGGCTCGGACGGCGCCGACGGCAGCGACGGCAGCGACGGCTCGGACGGCGCGGACGGCGAGGACGGCGAGGACGGCGAGGACGGCGAGGACGGCGAGGACGGCGAGGACGGCGAGGACGGCCTCAACACGGGCGACTACGACTTCCGCACGGACGACCCCAGCGCCTACACCCGCATCGACCGGATGGGCATGCCGGCGATCGCGACGGCGGTGATCAGCAGCAAGGACGCGTACAACGCGGCGGACCCGTCGGACGACGTCAACGGCGACTTCGTCGGCGAGATCGTGGCGAACGTGGACTTCTTCCACGCGGCGCTGGACGACGACCTGACGGGCCTCGGCCTGACGCCTTGCGCGACCGCCGACTGCGTGGCCGTGGCGGCGCCCTTCGTGGTGCCGGACGTCCTCGTCGTCGACGCGACCGCCCCGGCCGGCTTCCCCAACGGCCGCGGCCTCGCGGACCAGGCGATCGACGTCACCCTGGCGCTGGTGCTGCTCGACCTGAACACGCACCCGGTCACGTTCCTCGCCGACCTGCCGCTGAACCCGGCGAGCAACGACAAGCCGTTCATGAGCGGCTTCCCCTACCTGGCCCCCCCGCACTAGGGGGGCCGAACTCGCTCACGCAAGGGCGGACGAAGTGGCGCGGCCCCCGGGCCGCGCCACTTCGTGTCCAGCGCACCCAACTCGCCCACATCGTCGATGTCCGCCAGTTCCGTGCCCTCCCGGGGCACTCAAGTCGCGGACATCGACGATGTTCTCCAGGTCTGTGCCCTCCCGGGGCACTCAAGTCGCCTACATCGTCGATGTTC
>CAYFOA010000391.1:0-3118 GCA_964344575.1 uncultured Rickettsiales bacterium
CGGAGGTGGCGTCGTCGTCGTCGGAGGCCGCGTCGTCGTCGTCGGCGGTGGCGTCGTCGTCGTCGCCGGGCGCCGAGTCGTCGTCGTCGTCGTCCGAGGGTGAACGCGTGACGGGGCACGCCGCCAGGCTCGCGCCGAGCAGAACCAGGAGGACGAGACGAAACCGCATCCGCAGACGGTACCCTGCCGGCGTGGACGACGTCCTGCCCGGCAGCACCGCCGAGGTGTTGCCGCTCCGCCCCGACCGCTGGGGCCCCGCCGCGGCGACCCTCGTCCGCCACGCCGGCGGCGGCGACCGCGCCCTCCTCTACGTCCACGGCTTCAACGACTACCACCACTGCCCCGAGCTCGGCCCCCGCCTCGCCGCCGCCGGGTACCGCTTCTACGCCGTCGACCTCCGCGGCCACGGTCGCTCCATCCGGCCCGGCCGACCCGTCTCCTTCACCGACCACTTGAGCACCTACTTCGAGGAGATCTCCGCCGCCATCTCCCTCATCCGACGTCGCGACGGGGCCTCCTGGGTCGGACTGATCGGCCACAGCACCGGCGGACTCGTCGCCCCGCTGTACGTCGCCGCACGGAACGGGGTGGACGCGCTGCTCCTGAACTCCCCGTTCTTCGCCTTCCGCGCCCGTCCCCACATCCAGGCCGTGCTCCACTCCGTCTACCCCGCGATCTCGTTCGTCAGACCGTGGACCCGCGTCCGCGTCGAGCCCGATCCCCGCTACGCCTGGTCCCTCCACCAGGCGTACGGCAAGGGCGGCGAGTGGGACTACGACCAGACCTGGAAGCGACCCGGCGACCTCCCCGTCCGCGCCGCCTGGGTCCGCGCCGTCGTCGCCGGCCAGCTCCGCGTCCGCCGCGGGCTCGACCTCAAGTGCCCCGTTTACGTCATGGCGTCGGCCCACCGTGGCGGCGACGCCCCCGGCTTCTCCAAGGACTGGATGAAGTCCGACACCGTCCTCGACCCCGACGCCTGCATCGCCGGCGCCGCCGGCCTCGGACCCCACGTCACCACCGAGCGCGTCCCCCACGCCATGCACGACCTCGTCCTGTCCCGCCCCCGGGTGCGCGACGAGGTGTACGAACGCATGATCGCCTGGCTCGACACCGTCTGAGCGCGCCCGCCGATGACCCCCCGCCACCGCAACGCCCTCCTCATCCTCATCTGCGGCGCGCTCATCGTCGCGCTCCCCATGCTCCAGCCCGAGGTGCGGCAGTCGCCCTTCGACTGGGACTGGCGCGCCGTCACCGCGACCCCCTTCGAGGGACTCGGTCCCGGCGACGACGACGTGACCGTCCGCGTGCTCGACGCCCCCGACGCCGCGTGGACCGCCGAGCTGCTCTGGTCGGCGGGGCTGCTCGGGGTCCGCGTGGGCGAGCCCGACCCCGCCGACGAGGACGTGGTGTGGGTGGTGACGGCCGACGGCTGGGTGGAGCATCGGGACGCCGTCGTAGCCCGCGCCGCCGCCGGCGGACCGATCGTCTCGATGGGCGCGGACGGCCTCGCGGACCTCGGACTCGACGCGCCGGCTACCTGGACCCAAGGCGCCGCCGTCGCCCACGTCACCGTCCCCTCCAACCGGGGGGCCGCCCGCGACCTCGCCCTGCCCGAGAGCGGCTTGGAGTGGCCGGGCGACCCGGCCCCCCCGCCCGCGCCCCTCACCGTCCGCCGGGCCGGCGGCGGCGGCGACCTCGTCCGCGTGCGCGACCGCCTCGTCGCCTTCTCCTTCGACCTCGCCGGCCACGCCCTCCGCCTCCGCATGGGCGATTCCGCCCTCGCCGGCATCGACACCGACGGCGACGGCCTCGTCCGCGTCCACGATCTCCGCCCCTTCCCCTGGGCCTCCCCCACCTGGCGCACCCCGTCGGCCGACGCCTGGGCCGAGGTCCTCGTCGCCGCCGTCGAGCAGGCGGCCGGACGCCCCGGACGGCGCGTCTGGCCCTTCCCCGGACCCGAGCCCACCGCCGTCGTCCCCGCCGTCCGCGCGCCGCCGCCCCCGGCCCACGAGCCCGACCTCGCCGTCCCCCCCGACCTCGCCGCCGCCCTCGACCGCCTCACCGACGCCGACGCCGAGGCGACCCTCCTCCTCGCCGCCGACCCGTCCGGCGTCGCCGAAGACGTCGCCGCCCTGGAGCGCCGCGCCGCCGGCTGGGGACACGGCCTCGGCGTTCTCTTCGCCCGCGTCCCCCTGACCTCTCCGCGCGACGCCGACCGGGCCGCCCGCGCCGCCCTCGCCCGCGCCGAGGAGCGCTTCGTCCCCCGGATCGTCGCCAACGACGACGGCGCCTGGTGGGGCTGGGACGAGCCCGCCCGCCTCGCCGCCGAGCGGGGCGTCGCCGCGCACCTCAACCACGCCTCGGACTGCGGCTTCCTCGCCTCCGACTGCCACCAACGCCCCGGCCCCGGCTTCGCGTGGGGCGGCACCCGCCCCCTGCGCCACCTCGCCCGCGACGGCACCGCCCTCCCCATCCTCTCGCTCCCCGTCCCCGCCCCCGACCTCCGCCTCCTCGAGTCCGGCGGCGTCCACGCGGACGAACCCACCCTCGCCACCCGCAACGCGCTCGACGTCGCCGCCCGCTGGCGCGTCCCCTTCACCGCCCTCGTCTCCCCCCGGTACGCCGACCAGCTCGCCGTCCTCGCGCGCGAGCGCGGCCTCTCCGTCCTGTCCGCCGACCGCTACGCCGCCTTCGCCTGGGAGCGCCTCGCCGTCCTCACGGGCGCGACCCGCCCGGCCTACGCCGTCTCCCCCCTGCACGCGTGGCTCCCCGACGCCTCCTGCGACGCCCCCGTCCGCTTCTCCCCGCTGTCGAAGACGGGCTGCGTCGTGCCCCTTGCGGAGGCCCCGTCGACGTCCTGGTGAGGAGTTGTGGAGAAACTCCGGAGCTTCTCCGCGCCCCTTGGATCGCCTCTCTCCCTTGAGTAATCGAACCCCGCCTTCGCCGGCCGGAGAGAGAGACCGATGACCATCACGACGACGATTTCGCGCCTCGCGGCGCTGTGTGTGCTGCTCGCCGCCTTCGCCCTGAACGGGTGCGACCAGACCGTCCAGCCGGACGCCCTCGTGGACGACGACGACGCCGACGACGACGACGATGACGACGACGTCAACGACGA
>CAYFOA010000392.1:0-3100 GCA_964344575.1 uncultured Rickettsiales bacterium
GTCGGCGCGGCGGCCGCGGGCGACGGTGGCGGTGGCGGTGGTGCTGGTGGGGGTGGCGCTGGCGGGGACGGGGCGGTTCCGGGTGGCGACGGACCTGGCGGCTTTGTTCAACCGGGACGTGCCGTCGGTGGAGGTGGGGGAGCGGGTGCAGGAGCGGTTCGGGGTGCACGGGACGCCGTGGGTGGTGGCGTCGCCGGACGCGGGGGAGGCGGCGCGGGTGCGGGCGGGGTTCGAGGCGGACCCGATGTTCGTGCAGGTGGTGGGGGATCCGGTCCCCCGGAACGGGCTGTGGATGACGTACGCGTTCGCGGACTCGGCGTCGCTGGAGCGGGGGCGAGCGATCGAGGAGCGGCTCCGGGCGGAGGCGATCGCGCCGGGGGCGACGGGGTTCGGGGTGTTCGTGGAGGCGGCGATGGAGCTGGACCGGCCGTGGGTGCGGCCGGTGTGCGCGGGGATCTTCGGGGTGGTGCTGCTGGTGCTGCTGATCGACCTGCGCGACCCGCGTTGGATGCTGGTGGCGCTGGCGCCGGTGACGATCGGGACGACGGTGACGTTCGGGGTGCTGTGCTGGATGGACACGGCGTTCAGCATCATCCCGCTGGTGGGGGTGCCGTTGGTGGTGGGGCTGGGGGTGGACGACGGGCTCCACGTGGTGCACCGGATGAGGGAGGACGAGGCGCTGCCGGCGGACGCGGCGGCGACATCGGTGGGGCGGGCGATCGTGCTGACGACGGCGACGACGTGCGCGTCGGTGCTGGGGCTGCTGTTCTCCAACCACGCGGGGATGGAGCACCTCGCGATCGTGTTCCTGGTGGGTCTCCCGCTGTGCCTGCTGGCCTCGATCACCCTGGTGCCGGCGCTGGCGGTGCTGCTCGGGTTGCGCTCATCGGGCTCCCCGGAGGTCGAAGAAGGGTGACGTAGTGCGGGGTCAGGGCGGCGGGTATGGTCGGTCCGCCGCATCGAGCGGTACGGAGAAGCCTCGATGTCCAGCCCGCCCCGCCTCGTTTCGTTCGTCGCAGCCGTCCAGTTGTTGGTCAGTGGACCGGCGTCGGCGCAGCCGACTCCGGGTGAGGTCGCGGGGCCGTGGCTGTGCAACACGTTCCGGCTGACGGAGGAGCACGTCGAGAACACGATGGCGACGTGGCTGAACGCTTACGCGCCGGGTGGACCGGAGACGGTGGTGACGAGCTTCACCTCGCAGCGGGACGGGACCGTGTTGCTCAACCTGTGCGTGTGGGACCCGGCGGCGGCGTCGGAGATCCTCTCGGCTCGGGAGGAGTACGACGCGCAGCGCCGGGAGGGGGAGCGGGTGGAGCAGGAGCGCGAGGCGGCGGAATACGAGGCCCATCGTCGGGAGATCGAGGAACGTCGGGAGGAGGGACCGCCACCGAAGACGAAGTCCAAGCGGTTCGAGGTCGACGAGGACGATCCGTTCGATGAGGACGAGGACGAGGAAGGCGACTGAACGCCGCGCTCCTCGGCGTGCGAACGCGGTTGGTAGCAGGGGGCGGACTTGAACCGCCGACCTAGCGATTATGAGTCGCTCGCTCTAACCAGCTGAGCTACCCTGCCCCACCTTTTTCCGCGTCGGGAGCGGCACTTCTAAAGCTCTTTTGCTGCCCCGTCAACCGTGAGTGACCCCGTGCCCGCGAACGATTCATCGACCGCCTGGCGGGCGGCTTCGTCGGGGCCTCGGTGGGGGCTGCGGTTCCTGGACCGGGCGTTCGCGCGGCTGCCCCTGCGGGGGGCGTACCTGCTGGTCATCGGGCTCTCTCCGATGTGGTTTCTGCACTACAACCGGCCGCGCTACGGGGTGGTCCGGGCGATGCGCTGGATCGGCGTGCGTCGGCCCTACTGGGGGGCGCTCGGGGCGTATGCGGCGTACACGTTGTCCCTGGTCGACCGGTACTACATCCAGGCGGGGCGGCTGACCCCGACGCTGGCGCCCGGCGGGCGGGAGGCGCTGGACGCGGCGGTGAAGCAAGAGGGGCCGCTGGTGTTCCTGGGGAGCCACTGCGGGTCGCTCGAGCTGGCGGTGCCGGCGCTCGAGGAGCTGGGGCGGCCGGTGCGGGCGGTCGCGGTGCCGGATCCGTCGGCGCAGCAGCTCCTCGACGGGGTGGGGGACGCGGCGCGGGACGTCGGGGGGGCGCGGTCGACGATCGTGGCGGACGGGACCCCGGCGGCGGGGATCCGGATGCTGAAGGCGCTGAAGGCGGGCGACGTGCTGGCGTTCAAGGCGGACCGGTTTCTCCCCGGCTCGGAGCTGAGCCAGCGCGTCCGGGTGCGGATCTTCGGGGACGAGGCGTGGCTGCCGCGCGGTCCGGCGGAGGTGGTCCGTCTGGGCGGGGCGCGGGCGTGGGCGATCTCGGTGTTCCGGGTCGGTCCGGGCCGATTCCGGCTGCTCGCGGACGAGGTCGACACGACCTCCGGCGACGCGGCGGAGATTACGGCGGGGTATGCCGCCGCGCTGGAGCGGCACGTCGCGTCCCAGCCGGACCAGTGGTTCAACTTCTTCCCGTACTGGATCGAAGACGTGGCCGAGCTGGCGCACCACCCCGAGACGGTGCCGCCGCCGATGCGGGCCGCGTTCCCCGGCCTGCGGGGGGCGGTCGCGGCGGTGGTCGTGGCCGCCCTGCTCGGGCTGGCCGGCCCGGGCACGGCGCTGACGGCGGGCGTCGCGGCGGGCCTCCTCGCCGGCGTCCTCGGCGCGACGCTGGGCGCGACGGTGGACGTAGCCCGCCGGCGCAACGACGTCGCCCGCGCGACGGCCGCCTTCGCCCCCGCCCTGGCCGTCTTCTACCTGCTCCTCCACCTCGGCCCCGCGCTCGACCCGACCGCCCTCGCGCAGGCGGTCGGCGCCACCCTGGTCGGGGCGGTCGTGAGCGCCATCACCTGACCGGGACGCCTTCGGTTCGATGTGGCGAACATCGGCGATGTGGGCGAGATGGGTGCCCTCGGGAGGCACCGAAGTGGCGAACATCGGCGATGTGGGCGAGATGGGTGCCCCCGGGTGCCACCGAAGTGGCGAACATCGGCGATGTGGGCGAGATGGGTGCCCCCGGGAGGCACCGAAGTGGCGAACATCGGCGATGTGGGCGAG
>CAYFOA010000393.1:0-3055 GCA_964344575.1 uncultured Rickettsiales bacterium
CGCCGCCCCCCTCGCCCTCGGTGATCTCCTCGTCGTCCTCCTCCGGAGGGAGGGGGACGTCGCAGGCGTCGGGGTGGTCTTCGGGCAGCTCCCAGCACTCGCATCGAGACGGGTGGTCCGCGGGCAGCTCCCAGCATCGGGTGCAGTTGTGGTCGTTCACGAACGGGCTCGTCGTTTCGACGTAGGTGTCGTTCACGGAGTCGTAGATGAAGCAGTCCTCCCACGGTTCGAGGGGACAGTCAGCGGAGTACTGGGAACTCAGCCCGGCGTCGATGCGCGCTTGCAGATCCGGCGAGACACAGCGCAGTTCGCCGTAGGGATCGCTGGTGTCGAGGTAGACCGCCCAATCCGCGAAGGCGCCCTCGCCGCACGCCCCGCACTCACCCCCCTCGACCACGTCCTGGTGGTCCAGGTACAGCGAGACCCAGACCGTGGCCAGGGCTCCTGCGCGGGCGACTCGGCCGACCGCCCGGCGCGCCACTCGCGCCACGCCGGCCCGGACGGACGCGGACTCGTCGGAGGCGAGGATGACGGCCGTGCCCGCCCCGATTCCCACCACTTCGAGGGGCTCGTCGGTGAAGGCGTCGAGGGTCTCGGCCAGCTCCATCTGCACGCAGGAGCGCCAGCCGTTCATGACGTCTCCGAAGGTGACGTCCTCGGCGTAGCCGTTCGCGTCGTCGTGGCACGACAGGTCGGGATCGGACCGGGCCTCGCTGCCGGCGGCGGCGTCGAGGACCAGGGCGGCGACCTCATCCGGCGTCCCGAAGTGCATCGCCGTCACGAGCGCGTCGTGATCCTGGGCGTACCCGCACGCCCACACGTAGACCGGCGTGGAGTAGAGGGAGACGAACGGGGGCTCGACCAGGGGTTCGTCCGTCAGGCAGGCGAGGATCTGCCACTGGCCGTCCGGGTCCTGGTACTGCAGGAGGATGGCCTCCGTCCCGTGGGGGCCTCCTTCCATGAGGTACTGGTCGGTGCCGAGGTCGAGGCCCGCCCGATCGCTCAGGTCGAGGTGGGTCCTCAAGATCCAGGGGACCTCGGAGTCCGGGTCAGGGTCGCTGTCGCCGATGAACTCGGTGGGCCCGACGACCTCGATGGGTTGGCTCGCCCAGAGGTCGGGGGTCGAGAGGAGCTCGACTGGACCGGGCGGAGACGCGTGGGCGAGAGGGACCGCGAGGATCCAGGTGACGGCCAGGAAGGCCAGGGTAGTGCGGTGGTTCATGGCTTCTCCTTCGACGCCTTCGTGGCGTTCGATCCCCAAGGCGAAGCCGGAGCGTCAGCGTGTCAGGAGTTTGCGGTTCCTTGACGAACGGTCAGACGACCAGGACGAGCTTGCCCACGGTGTCGCCCGCCTCGATCGCGCGGTGGGCGGCGGCGACGTCGGTCAGATCGTAGGTCTGGATGGGCGGGTGGGGGAGGTGGCCGGCGGCGTGGAGGTCGAGGAGCTCGGTCATCGCGCCGCGGAGGAGGTCGGCCTTGGGGAACAGGTAGCTGAGGTTGAAGCCGAGGACGGACTTGTTGTTCGTGACGAGGTCCAGCGGGTGGAACCGGGGGGTGCGGAGGAAGCTCCAGGCGAGCTTGGGAAGGTCGGGGGTGCCGCGGCCGCGCTTGAGCATCGCCGCGGCGCCGTAGACGACGAGGCGGCCGCCGGGGGCGAGGTGGCGGTAGCCGTCGCGGAGGCCGGGGCCGCCGTTGGCGTCGAGGATGACGTCGCAGTCGCCGGCGACCGCCCAGAGGTCGTCTCCCCGCTCCCGGACGACCACCTCGTCGGCCCCGCGGCCCCGGGCGACCTCCTCCTTGGCGGCGCGTCCGACGACGCCGACGACGTGGGCGCCGAGGTGCTTGGCGAGGGAGACGGCCGCCCCGCCGACGCCGCCCGCGGCGGAGTGGATCAGGACGCGCTCGCCGGGGGCGGGCCGGGCGAGGTGGGACAGGGCGTACCAGGCGGTGAGGTGGACGGTGGGGAAGGCGGCGGCCTGCTCGTCGGTCCAGCCTTCGGGGGTCTCGAAGAGCTGGTGGGGGGAGACGCAGACGTGGGACGCGTAGGCGCCGAAGCGGGAGACGCCGAAGACGCGGCGGCCGTCGTCGAGGGTGCCCGCGAGGTCGAAGCCGGGCGTGATCGGCCAGCCGACGTACTCCTTCGCCGAGGAGTAGATCCCCATGCGGACGGCGCAGTCGGCGAAGTTGACCGACGCGGCGGTGACGCGGACGAGGACCTCGCCCTCGGCGGGGGTGGGCTCGGGGTGCTCCTCGAGCTTCAGGCGGTCGTAGGAGCCGGCCTTGTGGACGACGACCTTCCTCACCGTCGCCTCCGCCCGATCCAGGTGACGCGGGCCTTGTTGGGGCCGATGTTGGGGAGGCGGCTCGCGTCGAAGCCGCGGGCGTCGAGGAGGGGGACGAGGGTGCGGTCGGAGAAGGTCCGGAGCGGGATCTCGTCCCGCAGCGCCTTGTAGCGGCCCGAGGCGACGAGGCGGGCGGTGTTGACGACGCGCTCGGCGACGCGGCGGGGCGTCCACGCGCGGGGGAGGAAGTCGCGGAGGTCGTACAGGAAGGGGAGCGCGTCGGGGACGACGTCGCCGAGCACGAGGAGGCCGCCGGGGTGGAGCTTGCCGGCGGCGAGGCGGAGGAGGGCGTCGAGGTCGTCGTCGTCGAGGTACTGCAGGACCGAGAAGACGCTGACGGCGTGGACGGGGGCGATGGCCCGGACGGACTCGAGGTCGTGGACGTCGGCGTCCCAGCGGGCGCCCGCGGATTCCCGGTAGTGGGGGGACTGGTCGCAGAGCACGACCTCGACGCCGATCTCGCGGTAGAGCCCCGTCCCCAGCGCGTGCCCGCACCCGAAGTCGAGCACCCGGTCCCCGGCCTTCAACCCGGCGAGGTGCCGGACGGCGAGCGCGGTCGCCTCGTTCTCCTCTCGAGTCCGCCGGTTCGGCGCCCACGCGGAGGGGGGAGAGGCCCAGAACTCGGCCCAGGGAGAGGTCACCTCAGGACTCTATCGAGTTTCCGCTCCGGGGACGGGGCTGCGGAGGAACGGAGTCCCGTCTAGCCTCCCACC
>CAYFOA010000394.1:0-3012 GCA_964344575.1 uncultured Rickettsiales bacterium
GACGACGACGCGGCCGACGACGACGACGCGGCCGACGACGACGACGACGCGTCCGACGACGACGACGACGACAGCGGCGCCGACGTCCGGTTCCCCACGGGGCTCCGGTGCGACGACTGCGCCAGCGTCTCCGGCGGCGCTCCGGCGGGCGGCTCCGGCGCCTGGGCGCTCGCCCTGCTGGGCCTCGCCCGCGTACGCCGCAGGACCGGCTGCTGGTAGCAGGAGCGGGCTACCTCTCGGTGCAGGGCTGGCCGAACACGACGTAGACGGAGCCGGGGCGGGTGCCGTCCTCGAGTTCGAACTCGGGGGCGCCGACTACGATGTCGTCGGTGCCGTCGCCGTCGACGTCCCCGAGGTAGTCCACGGCACGGCCTGCTTCGGTGAGCTGGCGCTCCCCCTCGAGAATGAGCTGGGCGTCTTCCAGGTTCGCGTCGCCGACGATCGGCCCGTAGAAGACGTACGCGGCGCCCGGGCGCTCGTGGTCGGCGGCCTCCGGCGGGCGATGGAGGCGGTTTCCGACGAGGAGGTCGTTGATCCCATCGCCGTTGAAGTCGCCGTCCATCGCGACCTGGAGGTCGAGCGCGTTGGTCGGTCCGCTGGGAGGCGAGACCTCTGAGGGCCGAAGGGCGTGTGCATCTTCGACCAGATCGTACGGACCCGAGAAGGGACCCGGAGCCACGTACATCGTGTGTCCGACGTCGACGACCTCCGGGTCTTCTCGGCGGGTTCGCTGGGTCGCGGCCGCAATGTCCGGGATGCCGTCCCCGGTGACGTCGTATCCGCCGGCCAGGAACTGGCCTGCCCCCGCGAGGTCGGTGAGCGTCGCGTCGGCGTCGGACAGCGACAGGTCCCCTGCCAGGGGGCCGTCGAACAGGTACACGACGCCGCCACTGGTCCAGATCGTGTCGCCGTTGACGACCGCCAGTGTGTCGAACCCGTCGCCGTCGAGGTCGGGGATCGTCTCGACGACCCACCCCGTCAGGTCGCCCTGGTTCTCGCCCACGATGACTGCGTCGGCGTCCTGGTGGCTGACCTCGGCGTCGAACGGGCCATAGAAGACCCCGACGGTCCCCGGCTCGTCGCAGGGACCCGCGTACCACCACAGCGCCGTCACGAAGTCCGGCCAGCCGTCGCCGTTGATGTCGGCGTCGCCGGCGCGGCGGCCCTGGTTCCCGGTGACGGGTCCGTTCAGAGGACAGTCCTCCCAGGGATCGTTGGGTGTCGGGTGGACGAAGGTCCACCCTGGAGCGTCACCGAGCTGGACGACACCCTCGACCGTGCCTGAGACGATGTAGCTGTCGCCGCTCCCGTGCCTGCTCGCGATGAAGTCGGGCGTCCCGTCTCCGTTCACGTCGCCGGCGGGTGCTACGCCCTGCCCGATCGCGTCTCCAATTCCGAGTTCAGCTCGCCCTTGGGGCGACTCGTGGAAGGTGGCCACGGGTTCGCCGCCATCTGGCTGCCCCTGAGGACCGAGGTAGTAGAGATGCGCGGCCTCTTCCCGGCCCCCTGAACTGATGGGAGCTCCAACGAGGAGGTCGGCCGTTCCGTCCGCGTTGAGGTCCCCGATGCCCGCGACCGCCCACCCGAACATGTTCCGCTGACCGATGCCGCCCAGTCCGTCAATTCGAAGGCCGACCTCCTCCAGTGACAGAGTGCCCACGAGAGTGCCGTCGCACGGGGTCAGTAGCCCGGGGTCAGGGTCATCGTCCGGTGCGCTGTCGTCGTCGTCGTCGGTCGTGTCGTCGTCGTCGGTCGCGAGATCATCATCGTTTGAGATGGGCTCGTCGCTGTCGTCCGGTCCAGGCAGCTCGGCATCGGGGTTGCAGCCCCCGGTCAGCGATAGCATCACGGTCGCGAACCCCACCATGCCGGGGCTGAATCTAGAGCTTCGTGAACGGGCAACAGCCGGTGTCATGAGGGTGCTCCGTACAGATGGGGACAGCGAACGCGCCCTCGTTCCCGACAAACCAGACGTGGCTGTGGGTGAGCGGAGCGGCGCGAAGCCGGCCCTCCGCACAGAGCGCGCCCAGGTACGTCCACGGATCCGAGTAGGGCGTAGTGCGGTTGATGCGCCAAGCGGTCAGGGGGTCTGTGTTGAGGAACAGGAACAGCTCGCCATCGTCCGATTGAGAGAACGCGGCAGCCTGGCCCGGGAAGGTGACGGACTGCGCCCACGGGAACCTCTGCTCGCCGGGAACGTCTACTCCGAACCGCGAGTCGCATGGATTGGAGGCATCGGAGTCGTGGGAGGGTGGCTCCGCCTCGTCACGGATGGGCCAGATGGGGTACCGGTCGTCGTTTCGCTGGTCGGTCTCAGCCTGGGCGGGGAGCAGTGGGTTGATTGCTTCGTCCAGCCCACCCTCGGCTGGGTCTGAGTTCCACCGGAACCAAGTCGCTCCCGCCTTCCTCAGCCCCGCGACCACCTCGACCGCCGGCGCAACTCCCGAGCCGGCGAACTCGTAGTCCACCCGGATCAGCCAGCAGCCGGCCTTCGCCTCGCCCATGGCCATGAGGTAGTCCCCCTGGGGGGACTTGAACAACCTTTTCGGCTCGGTCGTGGTGCTCGGTGTGGGGGTTCGCAGCTCGGTGACCTCGACGACGTGCAGGCCGGGAGCGCCGATCGGGCCGATGTTCCCTTCCTCTGCCGTGATCCCCGGCCCGGAGCACCAGGGCACCGGCGCCACCGGGTGGTCGATCGGAGCTACCTCGAACGTCACCAGGTAGAACTCCCACGGGCCGGCCACGACCTCCACGTCCGGATCTTCCGCCGAGGGCACCGTCGGGACTTCGGGCGCCTGCACCAACGCGAAGAGCCACCCGTCGTGATGCACCTGGTCGACGACCCGAATCGCTCCGGGCACGTCCCAGGAGACCGTCGGGCCCTCGATCCTGGTCGTCCAGACGCCGGTCGCGTCGCAGTCTCGCCGGAACCGGAAGAAGACCGCCTCGGGGACGGCGCCCGGCCAGGACAGGTCGGATGCCTCGACGGGGTCGAGCGGGCTCGCCGCCTGC
>CAYFOA010000395.1:0-2994 GCA_964344575.1 uncultured Rickettsiales bacterium
CCTAGATCGTGGCGCGACCGGCGTCAGGTGGGAGCATGAACGTGGCGTCCTACACTTGGAGGTGCCCTCAATGGGGTGAGGTCGACGACCTCGGCGGGGTTGTGGCGGCCGGAGGGGCCCTCAACGGGGTGAGGTCGACGACCTCGACGGGTTCAGGGCACTTGGAGGTGCCCTCAAGGGGGTGAGGTCGACGACCTCGGCGGGGTTGTGGCGGCCGGAGGGGCCACAAGTCGGGGGACGTCGACGACCTCGGGGGGTTCGGGCGTGAGGGCCTTCCCTGGCTGAACGCGCTGCCTCCTGTTGAAGGCCACTCGGCGGTTAGGATCCAGGCCCCGCCTCCAGTTCTGCTCCAGCTCCGGCTCCAGCCGCCGAGGCCGCGACCGCGCCACGCCATCGACGGCGCACGCTTAGCTTCAGAAGGCGTGCGACCAACGCCTGCCGGGACTCTCTGCGGGCCCGCGACAGCTTGGCGTAGACCACCTCGCGATCGAGGCGCAATCCGGCCACGCCGAAGAGGACCAGGACAAGCCCCGCCCCGCGCGTGGTCGCGGGCGCGTCCGGGAGGGCGACGAGGACAACGAGCCCGACGATCCCCACGGCGATGCTCAGACAGAGGGACAGGAGCCGATCCCAGGGCGACGGCTTCGCCCGCCTACTCATCGACCGACTCCTTCACGCGGTCGCGGTAGGCGCCCAGGTCCACCCCGAAGTCGAGGGCGAAGTTGACCATGTACTCCCACCAGGTCGACCACCACTGGTTGTCCAGCCTGTCGCCGAATCCTTCCGGCGGATCCCACTTCAACTCCGCCACGACGAGGTACGGGTCGCGGAGCAGGATCCACGCATGTTCTCGATTCCCCTTGGCTCGGGTCTTGATCATCCGAAGCTCCGTGAGCGTTCGCACCCGGTCGCTCCAGTTGCGTTCTGCCCGCGGACCGACGTAGCCCGCCTCGAACGCGAGGTTCTTGGGGTCGTCGACCTCGATCAGGCCAGGACCCCAGTCGCGGGCCCAGAGCACCTGGTAGAGCGGACCCGCGTTCCAACGCGCCTCCGCGGCGTTGATCAGGTTGGCGACAAGGGGGACCACCCGAGGGGTCTGGCAGAAGCCGACGTCGTGAGGGAAAACCTCGTCCTCCAGGTCAGAGAACAGCAGGCTGCGACGCTGAATCCGCTTCTTGAGGGCCGCGTTTTTCCGGGACCGGTGTTTCGCCATGGCCACCTCCAATGGAGGGATATTGACTCAATAGTCCAATAAGTTCAATAACTTAGATCGACTGACCAGAGAGTCCAGCGCGGTGATTATGCGCTCGGATGGACGGATAACGAGCGGATTTCTGCGGACTGCGTCCAGGAAGGGGCAGATCGCACTCAGTCAGGCCGCGTGCGCCGGCTCCGCCCCGGAGCGTTCTTTGTCGCGTGATCGAGTGTCAGGTCTCGGGTGTCCAGTCTCCGGTGGGAGGAGGTCTGGAGGAGGGAATCGGCGATCCTCAGGAGCGGCGACTCCCGGCCGTCGGGCGGCGGCGCGCGATGCCGGCCCCCAGCAGCAGTACACCCACCCCCAGGCTTCCGGGGCCGTCGGCGGACGAGCAGGCGGCCTCGCAGATCTGCTCGCTCCCGCCGCGCCACAGCAGGCCGGGGGAGCAGGGGTCGCCGAGGCCGTCGCCGTCGTAGTCGCGCTGCTCGGGGTTGGGGTGGTCGGGGCAGTTGTCGCACGCGTCGCCCACGCCGTCGCCGTCGCCGTCCCGCTGCTGGGCGTTCCGGTCGCGGGGGCAGGAGTCGCACGCGTCGCCCACGCCGTCGCCGTCGCGGTCGTCCTGGGCGGGGTCCTCGACCTGGGTGCAGACGTCGCATGCGTCCCCGACGCCGTCCCCGTCGAAGTCGGACTGCACGGGGTTGGGGAGGGCGGGGCAGTTGTCGCAGGCGTCGCCGACGTCGTCCTCGTCCCCGTCGGCGAGGGGCTCGTTGGGGAGCTCGGGGCAGAGGTCGCACGCGTCGCCCCGGCCGTCGCCGTCCTCGTCGAGCTGGTCGGGGTCGGGGATCAGGGGGCAGAGGTCGCAGTCGTCGCCGACGTCGTCGCCGTCGCCGTCCGTCTGGAGGGGGTTGGCCTCCAGCGGGCAGTTGTCGCAGGCGTCGCCGAGGAGGTCGAAGTCGGAGTCGGCCTGGTCGGGGTTGGGGACGGCCTCGCAGTTGTCGCAGGCGTTGCCGACGGTGTCGTCGTCGAAGTCGGACTGGTTGGGGTTGTGCTGGAAGGGGCAGTTGTCGCAGGCGTCGCCGACGAGGTCGGCGTCGACGTCGACCTCGTCGCCGTTGGGCGTCAGGGGGCAGTTGTCGCAGGCGTCGCCGCTGAAGTCCTCGTCGGTGTCGAGCTGGTCGGGGTCGGGCTCCAGGGGGCAGACGTCGCAGTCGTTGCCGCGCCCGTCCGCGTCGGTGTCGGCCTGGTCGTTGGGGATGCCGGGGCAGTTGTCGCAGACGTTGCCGACCTCGTCCTCGTCGTAGTCGAGCTGCTCGGGGTCGAAGTGGGCGGGGCAGACGTCGCACACGAGCTGGACGATGAGGTCGGCGCCGGTCTCGGGATCGGTGACGACGATGAGGCCGAACCCCATCCCGTCGCCGTCCTCGTCCCAGCCGGGGAGGAGCGGGTAGAGGCAGCCGAAGTCGTCCCACTGGAGGTAGTAGTCGGCGTTCGGCCAGGGGTCCCCGAAGCCGTCGGTGTTGGCGGCGCAGAGGGGATCGGTGACGTCGACGAGGGGCTCGTCGGACTCCTCGATCCCGTTGCAGTTGAGGTCGACGGCGTGGGCGGCGGCGGGCAGGAGCAGGGCGGCCGCGATCAGGAGCAGGCGGATCACTCGTCGTCCTCCTCGTCGTCGTCGTCGTCCATGCCGAACTCGTCGTAGGGATCGGGGTCGGGCTCGGGGGCGTCCCAGTCGATGTCGTCGTCGTCGGGGTCGTCGTCGTCGTCGTCGTCGTCGTCGTCGGTCGCGGTGTCGTCGTCGT
>CAYFOA010000396.1:0-2986 GCA_964344575.1 uncultured Rickettsiales bacterium
CCGGCGTCGTCGTCATCAGCGGCCGCGTCGTCGTCGTCGGACGTGGCGTCGTCGTCGTCCCCCGGCGGGGGGCATGCGGCGACGGCGAGGGAGAGGACGAGGAGGGCGAGCAGTCTCAGGAGCCGGGTCATGGTGGCGGGAGCATAACGCACCGGTCGCTAGCAGCTAGCGGCATCTGCTAGCATCGACCCGTGAGCCGGTCCGTCCAGTTCAACGTCCGCATCAGGCGGGAGGTCGCCGAGGGGCTCCGGGCGGAGGCGAAGGCCCGCGGAATCCTCCCCGGGGAGCTGCTCGAGGAGCTGTCGACGAGTCACCGCGCGGCCACCCGGGCGGGGGTCTGGGTGGAGCTCGGGGACCCGGTCGACGCGGCGCTCCGGGCGGTCGCGGCGGCGCGGCAGACTTCGCCCGAGCTGCTCCTCCGGGACATCGTGGGGACGGCGGCCCGCGAGCTCCTGCTGGACCTGGCGGAGGGGCTGCCGGCGCTGGACCTCGGGGACGACGACTACGACTCGCTCCTGGACCTCTTCGACGACGACGACTACGCCGCGGCGACGGCCGACGAGCGGGGCTTGGCCTCCGGCCGCCGCTCCGCCGACGCGCCCGGCCTCGCGCACGGCGAGCGCCGCCGCCGCCCCCGGCGGGTGACCCTCACCGACGCCGAGCGGGCCGAGCTCGCGGCCCTCCCCGACGCCCTCCCGCGGACCGGCGCGGCCCTCCGCGCGTGGCGCAAGCAGGCGGGCCTGACCGACGCGGCGCTGGGCGACCGCTGCGGCGTGAGCAAGGTCGCGATCGGCCTGTGGGAGAACAAGGCCGAGCTGCCCGCGCCCATCCTGCTCAAGCTGGCCCGCGGGATCGGCGACCGCTTCTGATGGACGGCGGAGACGCCGCCCGCCGCGAACGGCTCCTGCGGCTGGCGCTCGTGGCGGCCGTCGTCGCCGTCGCTGCCGTCCGCCTCCGCCACTGCACCGAGCTGACGGCCAACACCGCCGACGTCGTCCGCCACCTCCTGTACGGGCTCCTCGTCGCCGAGCGCGGGGTCGAGGTCGCCGGCGCCCCCCTCGGCGCCCTGTCCGACGCCTGGCCGCCGACCCCTTGGATCGGCCTCCCCTACAACTACCCGCCCCTCGCCCTCGGCTTCTTCACCGCGGCCGCCGCGGTCTGGCCGACGGTCTTCTTCGCCAAGCTCGCGCTCACCGCCGTCGAGGCCGTCAACGCCTGGCTCGTCGCGCGCGTGACCGGGGAGCGCTGGCTCGGCGTCCTCTACTTCGCGTGCCCGGCGTCGATTTGGTGGGTCTCGCGCGAGGGGCAGTTCGAGGGGCTCCAGAACCTCCTCGCCCTGGCCGCCCTCCTGCTCCTCCGCCGCGGCCGTGCCCCCGCCGCGTTCGCCGCCCTGGCCCTCGCGATCCAGGTCAAGGTCACCGCCGGCGCGCTGCTCCCGGTGTTCGCCGTCATCGCGTGGCGCGAGCACCGCGACCGCGTCCCCGTCGCCGCCCTCGCCTTCGTCGCCGCCTTCGTCCCGACGGCGTTCGCCGCGTCGCAGTACCCCGTCGTCAGCCAGGTGTTCGGGATGTCGGCGCCCCTGACCTACAACCCCTACTGGTGGAACCCCGCCGCCGCCGACGTCTTCGCCTGGAACCCGGGCTGGCTGATCGCCTGCAACCAGCTCGCGTCCTACGGGCTCCTCGCCGCCGTCGTCGTCCTCGCCGCCCGCGCCCCCGCCGCCGACCGCGTCACCTACCTCGCGCCGCTGCTGTGGCTCGGCTTCCTGAAGCTCCACGGCAACGTCGAGTTCTGGTACGTCCTCGTCTTCCCCACCCTGGTCCTCCCCATCGCAGACCCCCGCGTCCGCCGGGCGCTCCTGCTGGCGTGGCCGCTGCTCGACGTCCGCTCGTTCGTGCAGCTGATCACGGGCCCCTTCGGCTACGTCGGTCCGGATCTGGGCATGCCCAACGCCCTGGCTCCCTACACCCTGCCCGCGGGGCTGTGAGCGGGCCTACCCGGGACGGGAGTCGTCCCGCCGCGGTGCTAGCCGCGCGCGCACGACTGTTCTGATCTACTGCTCGACGGGGACGGTCCCGGGGAAGCCCTCGGCGGTGACGGTGCCCGGATCCCCGAGCTCCCGCCGGGCCGGTTCGGTCGGATCGTCCGCCGTCGTGCACAGGCTCAGCCCGTCGGACACCGGCGCCGCGCCGTCGGCGCCCTCCTCGGCGTGGCGGCAGACCAGCACCGCGCCGAGCTGGGGCGCGTCGCCCGCGACGAGGGCCAGCCAGGTCGTCTGCTCGGGGTTCCGGCCGCTGACCCGGGCCACGCTCGCGGCCGTCGCGACCGTGCGGACGACGTGCGCGGTCAGCTCCTGGGGGGACGGGTCCTCCCCCAGGGCCGCCTGGATCTCCTCGGTCAGCGCCGCCGACCGGACGTGGGAACCGACCATCGCGGGTCGGACGAGATCGACGGCGAGCGCCCCCGCGACCGCCGCGGAGACGACCACTGTCCCGTCGTTCCGCCACGCGAAGAGGGGCTCCTCGACGTCCAGGTCGTCCAACCGGGCGAGGACGTCCACGACCACCGTCCGATCTCCGACCTGGACCTCGCCGCGCCCGATCCTCCAGCTCGTCAGGATCGCGACGTGCTGACCGACGGCGACGGGCCGCATCGCCAGCGGGATGCCCATCGCCGCGTACTGTCCCTCCCACTCCTCGATCCGGGCCGCGATCTCGCCGAAGTTCCGCATCGGGTCGTCCCACGACAGCCGGCTCACCTCTTTGAACAGCGGCGCCACCGCGGGCATCGCCTTCAGCTCCGCCTTGATCTTCGGTTCGCCGGTCCCCGCCAGCCCCCACGCCGGCAGCAGCTCCGTGTGCAGCCGCCGCAGGTCCACGCCCGACCCGTTGGCCCACGGCTCCGTTCCCCCGATCGCCAGCCCCGTGTCCGTCAGCGTCGCGCCCCCCGGGCCCCGCTGCGCCGCCGCGTCGATCCCCGCCGCGCC
>CAYFOA010000397.1:0-2909 GCA_964344575.1 uncultured Rickettsiales bacterium
GAACGAGAACGAGAACGAGAACGAGAACGAGAACGAGAACGAGAACGAGAACGAAGACGAGAACGAGAACGAGAACGAGAACGAAAACGAAAACGAGAACGAGAACGAGAACGAGGTGCCCGCTTCCCGTTACCCCTTCCCCGTCACCCCCTTCAGGTCAAGCACCATCCGGCACGGCCACCGCTCCGGCGTCAGCCGAACGAGCCCCTTGCCCTCGTAGAACGTGGCGGCGCGCTCGCTCTTCGCGTCGGTCACCAGGACCCGGAACCCGATCGGCCCCTCCGTCGCGAGGAGGATCGTCTTCGCGAGCGCGCGGTCGAAGAGCCACGTCCCCAGCCCCTGCCCCTGGACGCGGCGGTCGACGGCCAGGCGGGCGAGCAGGACCGCCGGGATCGGGAAGCGAGGCAGGCGGTCCAGGTCCCCCTCGCGGACAAGGCCTCGCTCCAGGCTCGCCGCAGCGAGGGTGAAGAAGCCGGCGAGGCGCTCGGTGCCGCCCAAATCGTCGACGGCTACCCACGTCCGGCCGAGGTGGTCCCGCTCCTGGTGGCGAAGAGCCCACCGGCGGAGGTACGTCATCAGCTCGGGGACGTCGCTCTCGAACTCCCGCAGCAGCGGCCGGTGGCGCCGCTCCAGCAGCTCCAGTCGGAGGGTCAACGCTCAGGCCAACGCAGCTTCGGGGGAGGCTGACCGCCGGCGACGCGGCGGAGCGTCTCCCGGGCCGCCCCGGACAGCGGCTCGTCCGCCGCCAAGAGCGTCGCCAGGGCGTCGGCCTCGTCGGGATCGAGCCGGACCCGCCGCATCCCGCCCCGCCCTTCGAGCGCCGGGTGGCGGAAGACGTCGACCCCGTCCGGTCCGCGCGCCTCGACCACGCGTCCCGCGCGGACGTGTCCGACGAGCCACGCGGCCATCGAGGTCAGCTCCCGCAGCAGCTCCGCCTTCTGGTTCTCCCGCAGCCCCATCTCCTTGCGGAGGGCCTCCAGCTCCTCGTCCAGCAGCACGTTCGTCGTCGCCTGGAATCTCATGAGTTATGAGTAGAATCTTACTCAGTACGTGTCAAG
This sequence comes from uncultured Rickettsiales bacterium, assembly GCA_964344575.1. Classification (GTDB taxonomy): domain Bacteria; phylum Myxococcota_A; class UBA796; order UBA9615; family UBA9615; genus JAAESI01. The sequence goes on from CAYFOA010000397.1 coordinate 1,059, forward strand.
CCCGCGACGAAGGTCCGGATGGTCGTCAGGTCCAGCCCGGCGAGCCGGCTCCGCCTCAGGTGCTCGGCCAGGACAGCCTCGAGCACCAGGATCTCGGCTCCTTCGGGCTGGACAAGATCGGCGGCGGGCCACGAAGCGGGGTCGAAGGGCTCGTCCGGGTCCGGGGCGAGGGGCCCGCAGGTCGCGTCGACGGCGAGTCGGACCCTCGGGTCGGCGTCCTCGGGGGAGGGGCGGACGAAGCGGCTCCCGCGGAGGCTGCGAAGGCCGGCCACCCGAACGAACCGCTCGGACACGAACCACACGCTGTCTTCGCGCGTGAAGTCGGTCTCCGGCGCCGAGACCGGAGTGAGGACGTACAGGCGGTCGAATCCCGGGAACCCGACGGCGGCGAGGTCCACGGCGTCGATAGGAGCCCCGCGCGTCTTCGCTCGCTCGAACTGGCCCCGCACGGCCGCCACGAACTGGCGGTTGCGGCGAAGCCGGGCCCCCACCGCCGCGTCGAAGTGGGCGAGTAGGGGCGGGAGTCGAGGTCCGAGGTAGTGGTCGGCAGCGCTCCGCGTCACCGCGGAGGGGAGCGCCGGCGCGACGTCGAGAGCGGCGAGGCGCTCCCGGAGGGCCGGGTGGGTGTCGCCCGCGGCGGAGTCCTGCTGCATCAACACCAGGAGCTGGCGCCGGGCCCAGGTCTCGTCGAGCGGCTCGGACACAGCTTCGCGGAGGGCCGACAGCGGGGCGGCGAGCGCGGAGGGATCCGCGCCGTCCTCGCGGAGCGGGCCCCACAGTCGCTCCTGCAGCCACCGCTCTCGGAGCGCGAACGCCACGAGCGCACCCCCCGCGGCGGGCGCCCCGCAGAGCTCGGCGGAGGCGCGGTCCGCCTCGTACTCCTGCTGCTTGGCCAGGGGGTAGGAGACGGATTCGAAGCGGGGGAGGAACCAACGCAGGAAGGGCAGGAAGAGGAGCAGCCCAAGGCTCTGGGCGCGCTCCAGGGTGTCCAGGAGAGCGGCCCAGCCCAGCCGGGTCCGGTAGACCCAGCTGCCGATCCGGCCGTGTCCGCGGGCGAGGTGGCCCAGCTCGTGAGCGAGGACCGGCCGAAGCTGCGCGGCCTCCAGCGCCAGCAACGTCGGCAGACCGAGGATGAGGTAGCTGCGGTACACCGGGAAGGGGCCGAACCGCGGGAGCTGGACGACCGCGGCGTTGAACTCGGACACGAGGAGGATCCGCTCGGGGACTGGAGCGCGGAGCTGCTCGGCGAGGCGTCGCACCTCCGCGAACAGCCCAGGCGCCTCCTGCGGGGCGAGGGTCAGCCCGCGGGGGTCCGGGAGCTTGACGAACAGGGTCCTCAGGGCGACGGTCGTGACGCCGACGGCGAGGGCCGCGAGGGGGGCGGCGAGCTTGAGGGAGGCCTTGAGCCAGAGCAGGGACGTGTGGGTGACGAGGAACCAGACGAGCGCGACGGCGCCCGCCACGGCGGCGATCGCGACGCCGAACATGTAGGCGTTCCCGAGCAGGGCGAGCGCGACCACGGCGACGACCCGCGCGGGCGAGACCTCGGTGACGGCCCGGGCGGCGGAGCGCATCGCTCAGTCCCCCCCCGCGGGCTCGTGGGCTCCCGCCGGCACGAGGGCAGCATGGCGCGAACCGAGGGGGCACACCAGGGCAGGCGCTCGCCTCCGTTCACCCGCCCCCCCGAGGGCCCCCGCTATGCTCGCCGCGGAGGTGGTCATGGGTCGTCTCGCTTCTGCAGCTCTCGCCCTCGCGCTCGCCCTCGCCCTCGTCGGCTGCCCGCAGGGTCCCGACGACATCGAGGGGGACGACGACGACGCGGCCGGGGACGACGACGACGCCACCGGCGAC
>CAYFOA010000398.1:0-2853 GCA_964344575.1 uncultured Rickettsiales bacterium
CTTACATCAACCCATGCCCTCACCCGGTTGACGGGAAGGTGGAGACATGAGCCGCTTCGTGAACTGCAGCCGTCGGGAGTTCATGAAGGGGAGCGGCGCGCTCGTGCTCGGCTTCTCGCTCAGCGGGTTCAAGGGCGCCGCCCCGCCGGACGGGACCGTCAACCTCGGCGCGTCCGCCGCGTCCGGCGCCGACCACCACCTCAACGCCTGGCTCCGCGTCGCCGACAACGGCATCGCCACCATCCGCATGGGCGGCTCCGAGATGGGGCAGGGCATCTTCACGTCGCTCCCCATGCTCCTCGCCGAGGAGCTCGACATCGCGTGGGAGGACGTCCGCGTCGAGAGCTCCCCCGCCTCGCCGACGTACGCCCGCCAGTCGACCTACTTCCCCGGCAAGGTCCAGCTCACCGGCGGCAGCGACAGCGTCCGCGGCTACTGGGACATCCTCCGCGAGGCCGGCGCGACGGCGCGGGCGATGTTCGTCGAGGCCGCGGCGAAGCGCTGGCGCGTCCCCCGCGACGCCATCACGACGGACCGCGGCACGGTCACCCACGGCGACAAGACGCTCTCGTACGGCGACCTCGTCACCGAGGCGGCGGCGCTGAACCCGCCCGGCGGGGTCAAGCCCAAGGACCCGTCGCAGTTCAAGCTGATCGGGACCTCCCCGCCGCGCCCCGACCTCCCCCCGAAGGTGGACGGCACCGCCGGCTTCGGCATCGACGTCCAGGTCGACGGCATGGTCCACGCGACGGTCGTCGCCTGCCCCCACTTCGGCGGCACGCTGGTCGACTACGACCCGAAGCCCGCCCTCGACAGCCCCGGCGTCCTCGACGTGCTGACCCTCGACGACACCGTCGTCGCGGTGGTCGCCGACACCTTCTGGCACGCCAAGAAGGGTGCTGCGGCGCTGAAGATCACCTGGGACGCCGGCGAAGGCGCCGGCCTCGACGACGCGGCGGTCAGCCAGGCGATGGCCGACGCCCTCACCGACGGCGGCAAGCGCGTCTGGGGCCACGGCGGCAAGCCCGAGGGGATGACGATCGAGGCGACGTACGAGGTCCCCTACCTCGACCACGCCCCGATCGAGCCGATGAACGCGACGGCGTGGGTCCAGGAGGACCGGGTCGATGTCTGGACCCCGACGCAGATGCAGGGCCGCAACCGCAGCTCGGCGGCGAAGCTGACGGGCCTGTCCAAGTCGAAGGTCCACATCCACACGACCCTGCTCGGCGGCGGCTTCGGCCGGCGCGGGTTCGCGGACTTCACGGACCAGGCGATCCTCATCAGCAAGCACGTCGGCAAGCCGGTCAAGCTGATCTGGACCCGCGAGGAGACGTTCACCCACGGGCACTACCGCCCCGCTTGCCTGTGCCGCGTCCGCGCGACGCTGGGCGAGGACGGCCTGATCACGGACATGCACACCGAGATGGCGGGCCAGAACATCCTCGAGGGGATGCTCCCGGCGGGCCTGCTCGGCCTCCGCGTGGTCTCCGAGGTGGTGACCGAAGGCATGTCGGAGCCGCCGTACGCCATCGACCGGCAGCAGGTGGACTACGCCCGCATCTCCCTCCCCGTCCCCACCGGCTGGTGGCGGTCGGTGCACGGCAGCTACAACGGGTTCTTCCGCGAGAGCTTCATCGACGAATGCGCCCACGCGGCGGGGCAGGACCCCATCGCGTACCGACGGGCGCTCCTGAAGGACAACCCGCGCTTCCTCGCCTGCTTCGACCTGGCGGTGAACAACGCCCCCGAGCTCCCCGAAGGGCAGTCCCGCGGGGTCGCGATCTTCAAGAGCTTCGGCTCGATCGTCGCGGAGGTCCTCGACCTCGAGATGGTCGACGGCAAGCCCCGCGTCCGCCACGTCACGGCGGCGGTCGACGCCGGCCTCGTCGTCCACCCCGACACGGTGAAGGCCCAGATCATGGGCGGCGCGATCATGGGACTGTCGTCCGCGTTCGAGCAGATCTCCCTGAAGGACGGCGCGGTGGTGAACAAGAACTACCACCAGTACCCGCTGCTCGGCATGGCCGGCGCCCCGGAGGTGGACGTCCACATCGTCCCCTCGACGGAGCCCCCCGGCGGCGTCGGCGAGGTCGGCCTCCCGCCGTCGATCGGCGCGCTGTGCAACGCGATCTACAACGCGACCGGCACCCGCGTCCGCAAGCTCCCCATCGAGCTGTAGAGGACAAGAACGACAAAACCCCGAGGACCGGAGTCCTCGGGGTCTGTCGATATTATGCCCGGCGACGACCTACTCTCCCACAAGGTCGCCCCTGCAGTACCATCGGCGCTGGAGGGCTTAACTTCCGTGTTCGGAATGGGAACGGGTGTGGCCCCTCCGCTATCATCACCGGGCAAAACTGGTGACTTCTGCGAAGTGATTTGATTGTTTGAGTGAGGGCTGGACAGCCCCAGGAAACTGGGAATTCAGCTCAAGCCTCACGAGCGATTAGTACCGGTTAGCTCCATGCATTGCTGCACTTCCACACCCGGCCTATCAACGTCGTAGTCTTCGACGGCTCTTTAGTGCTTACGCAAGGGATAGTTCATCTCGAAGGAGGCTTCCCACTTAGATGCTTTCAGCGGTTATCCCGTCCGAACATAGCTACCCGGCAATGCCAACGGCTTGACAACCGGAACACCAGAGGTTCGTTCACCCCGGTCCTCTCGTACTAGGGGCAACTCTTCTCAACTATCCTGCGCCCACGGAAGATAGGGACCGAACTGTCTCACGACGTTCTAAACCCAGCTCGCGTACCGCTTTAATTGGCGAACAGCCAAACCCTTGGGACCTGCTTCAGCCCCAGGATGCGATGAGCCGACATCGAGGTGCCAAACCTCCCCGTCGATATG
>CAYFOA010000399.1:0-2756 GCA_964344575.1 uncultured Rickettsiales bacterium
TCGTCTCCGGGCTGCCGAACATCACCCCGATCTTCATCCGCAGCTGGTTGATGAACACGATGGTGGTCCCCGTCCGCGCCGCCGCCGACGTCAGCTTCCGGAGCGCCTGGCTCATCAGCCGCGCCTGCAGCCCGACGTGGTTGTCGCCCATGTCCCCCTCGATCTCCGCCCGCGGGGTCAGCGCCGCCACCGAGTCCACGACGATGAGGTCGATCCCGTTGCTCCGGACCAGCGCGTCCACGATCTCCAGCGCCTGCTCCCCGTTGTCGGGCTGGCTGACGAGCAGCCCGGGGACGTCGACGCCGAGCTTGGACGCGTAGGCCACGTCCAGCGCGTGCTCCGCGTCCACGAACGCGCACACCCCGCCCGCCCGCTGCGCCTCCGCGATGAGGTGGAGCGTCAGCGTCGTCTTGCCGGACGACTCCGGGCCGAAGATCTCGACGACGCGCCCGCGCGGCACGCCGCCCGCGCCGAGGGCCAGGTCCACGCTCAGGCAGCCCGTCGGGATCGTGGCGACGTCCGCCACCGCGGCGTCGTCCATCCGCATGATCGTCCCCTTCCCGTAGGTCTTGTCGAGCGAGAGGATCGCGGCGTCGATCGCCTTGTTGCGCTGCTCCGCGTTCAGGGTGTGGGTCTGCATTCCTTGGGTCTCCCAGGTGATGACGCGTCCTCGCGTCGGTTGAGGTGGTGCGCGCGGGGGCCCGCGCACAGGAAGAGGGCTTCGTCCACGGCTCCCGACGTGACGACGTCGGCCCCCTCGAGGTCCGCTACGGTCATCGCCACGCGAACCAGCTGCTGCACCGACCGGCTGCTCCCGCGCAGCCCTCCGAGCGTGTGCTCCAGCTCGCGGCGCCCGCTGCCGTCGAAGTGCCGGAGGCAGCAGTCGACCGGGGCCTCGGCGTTCGTCCGGCCGGGGTGGCTCCAGCGCTCCCGCTGCCGCCGCCGCGCCTCCGCCACCCGCGCCCGGACCACGGCGCTGGACTCGCCCCCCGGTCCGGCGAGGAGCGCCTCGACGGGGACGGGGTCGACCCAAGCCATGCAGTGGATGCGGTCGAGCATCGGACCGGAGAGCCGCCGGTCGTACCGCTCGCGCTCGGTCTCCAGGCAGCGGCAGGTGAAGCGGTCGCTCCCGAACATCCCGCAAGGACACGGGTTCCGCGTCGCCACCAGCTGGAACGCGCACGGGAACGTGTGCGTCTGCTGCGTCCGCGCGATCGTCACGGCCCCGTCCTCCAGCGGCTGCCGCAGCGTCTCCAGCAGCGAGCGGGAGAACTCCGGGATCTCGTCCAGGAACAACACGCCGCGGTGGGCGAGCGTCACCTCGCCGGGGCCGATGGGCCGCCCCCCGCCGACGATCGAGGCCGTCGACGCGGTGTGGTGCGGCGCCCGGAGCGGCGGTCGCCGGACGAGGTCGCCGGGGCCGGTGAGCAGGCCCGCCGCCGACTGGATGCGGGTCACCTCCAGGGCCTCGTCGTCGGCGAGATCCGGCAGCAGCGACGCCAGCCGCTTGGCCAGCATCGACTTCCCCGCGCCCGGCGGCCCCTCCAGCAGGAGCCCGTGCCCCCCCGCCGCCGCGATCTCGATCGCCCGCCGGCCCGTCAGCAGCCCCCGGACCTCCGCCAGGTCGGGCTCGAACCGAACCTCCGCCGGCGCCGCCTCCCCGAGCGCCGCCACGTCCGCGTCCCGGCCGATCGCCATCCGCCACGCCTCCTCGAGGTGGTCGACGTGGAGCACCCGGATCCCCGGGATCAGCTGCGCCTCGGCCGCGTTCGCGCGCGGGACGATCACCGTCTCCACCCCCGCCGCCCGCGCCGCCTCGACCATCACCAGCACCCCCGGCACGGGCCGCACGGACCCGTCCAGGCCGAGCTCCCCGATCGCGCACGGGGGCGTCTCCCAGGGCGGACGCTTCTTGTCCTCCGCGCGCTGCGCCCCCATCACCCCCAGGGCCATCGCGAGGTCCAGCCCCGAGCCGTGCTTGGGGACGTCCGCGGGCGCGAGGTTCACCGTGATGCGGCGGCGGGGGAACTTCTGCGAAGTCGCCCCCACCGCCGATCGGACCCGCTCCCGCGCCTCCCGCACCGAGCTCGTGGGGAGCCCCACGACGGTGAAGGTCGGCAGCAGGCTGAGGATGTCGACCTCGACGTCGACGACGACGCCGTGGATCCCCAGGAGGCAGGCAGAACGGACGAACACGGACACGGGCGGGGGGCAATGCCAGGGTTGTGCCAACCTTCCGCAGGGGCGACGTGATGCGAATCGGCCGATCGCGGACTGTCCGGGAGTGTCCGGCCGGCCCGGACAGATTCGGACGATTTCGGACAAGGTGTCCGGCGGACGGCGCGCGCCGCCCCGGATCGCGGACCGGCCACCCGCGGCCTACACTCCCCCGATGCGTCGCTTCCTCCCCACGCTCCTCGGCGCCACGCTCCTGTCGCTGCCCGCGATCGGGACGTCGCAGGACGAGGGGGAGACCCCGGAGGAGGCGACCCCCGCGGCCGGATCCGAGCCCGCCTCGGGGTACGGGACGTCGTCGGGGTACGGGCAGTCGTCCGGCTACGGCGAACCCGGCGCGGATCGCTCCGGCGACCTCGCGGGTCCCGGCGTCGCGCCGCCCGCCCCCGAGGAGACCGGCTGCTTCGGGCGGAAGAAGAAGAACGACTACGCCGGCCCCGGACGCGGCGGCCCCGGCGGCCCGGGCGGTCCCGGCGGCCCCGGCGGCCCCGGCGGCCCCGGCGGTCCGGGCTTCGGCGGCG
>CAYFOA010000400.1:0-2750 GCA_964344575.1 uncultured Rickettsiales bacterium
CGCTAGCTGACGCCTACCCGGCGCGGCCAGAACGGGGCGCGCCGAGCGGATACAGCGAGCCGGACTGCCTGCTGACGTTGCCCGAGTCGAGTCGTTTCGGCGCGGGTGTTGCCTTCGCCCGGGGGGTTGACGGTGGTCCGCGAGACGCTCTGGTCGTAGGGGACCCTGGGTGGCAGGCTGAGGGTCGTCTCTACGTCGACGCTACGGGGAGCTGCTTGCCGCCAGATGAGGCCTGGACGCACTCGCTCGGAGTCTATCTGGCCAGCTATGGGTGGCCTGTTGATGGTGTCGGAGACGTTGATGGCGACGGCTACGGAGACATCGTGGCCGGGGCATCGAATACTCAGTCCGCAATCTTGCATGGGGGTGCGGCCGTGGGGGTTCAGGCCGAAGTCTGGTCGGGGGGCTTCCTCACCGACGGGGACGGGCTGATTCTCTACGCAGGCTCGGCGGGCGACCTCAACGCGGATGGATTCGGTGACGTCGTCGTCGCCGATCCGACCTTCGACGTCAGCCCGGACGAGCAGCGGTCTGGCGCCGCTCGGATCTACCTCGGATCTTCGGGCGGACTCGCGGGCCAGCCCTCGTTCGAGCTGAGATTGCCGGAGAACGCCGGGCGAGGCTTCGGCTTCTTCAGCGGTGATGCCGGCGACGTCAACGGGGACGGGTTCGACGACCTCCTCATCGGCTCCGCGCTCGCCTACCAGGGCGGCCCGGCCACACTCTTCCTCGGGTGTGACGCCGGGCTGGGGCTCGATCCGGTGTGGAGGCGCGAGTCTGCAGAGGTCCACCGCGCCTACAGCGGGAGGGTCGGCAATGCGAGCGACTTCAACGCCGACGGGTATGCCGACCTCGCGATAGTGGCACCACGAGACGATGGGCTGAACGAAATCGAGATCTTCCTCGGTAGCTCCGGTGTCCTGTCAGAAGACCCTGACGCGGTCCTCGTTGCCCCTGCTCTCGACATCCTGTTTGGCACGGGACTGGCGACCGGGGGTGACCTCGACGGGGACGGGTTCGACGACCTGGTCGTCGGATCACCGTGGCTCGGGGACGGGGCAGGGAGACGGGTGGACTGGTATCGCGGTTGCCCTGACGGGCTGGCGGATCCCGCTTGTGCCCCTCGCGGCGGAGAGGAGGGCCCCCTGTCCGAGGAGGTGTGCGAGCGAGATTCCTGGGGAGACGATGACTCGGCCGAACCGGACGACGACGATTCCGCCGCGGATGACGACGACTCCGGTGGAGACAGCGCCGACGATGAGTTCTTAGATCCCGAGACCAGAGCCCGGTGCGACTGCACAGCGCCCGGTGCCGCGAGCGGCCTGATCCCGTTCGGACTCATCGCCCTTCGGCGAAGAAGTGCATCCATTCGTTCGGCGCTGAGTGGTCGCCCCGATGGTCAACTCGGGCGCCGGCGTCGGCTCCCACGAGTCCCGTAGTAGGCGCAGGTCAGGATCGCGCCGCAGCCCCCGGCGACGCCGGCGAGCAGCCAGCCCCTCCGCCGGCGACGCGGCCCTCCGCCATCCTCAGCGCTCGTCGGCGCCGAGGTCCGGGGGGTCGGCGCGCTCCTCGCCGTCGACGTCCGTGTCCGCGTAGCCCGCCGTGCCCGCGTCGTCCGCCGCCGACGCGCTGACGAGGTGGAGGTCTCCGCCGGGGGCGTCCGCGAAGGCGCCCGCGTCGGCGAAGTCGGCGAGGTTCGTGACCTGCGTCCCCGTGCCCGTCGTGCGCTCGTTGAGGTTGTGGGAGACGAGGTTGTTGGCGACGACGACCGACGTGTTGGGGAAGCGCCACTCGATCGAGGAGAACGGCGCCTGCGACGACCAGACCGTGTTGTGGGCGACCGTCGCGCCGCAGCTGTTCCAGATCGAGATCCCGTTGTCGAAGCCGTTCGGGGACGCGAACAGGTCGGGGTCCGAGGCTGCGATGAAGTTGTTCCGGACCGTGCCGCGGTAGTCGTCGAGGTAGTCGAACCCCTGGCACTCGGTGATGTCGGGGTGGGTGCGGATGCCGCCGGGGTCGTTCGTCGACAGCCCCAGGCCGATGCCGCGGCCGCAGTCGACGATCGTGTTCCGCTCGATGACCGTGTCGGCGTTGGCGCGCCAGAAGTGGATGCCGTGCTCCGACAGCCCGGTGTCGCACCAGAAGCCCTCGATGTGGTTGTCCCGGACGAGCCAGTCGCGCGTCTGGTGAGCGTCGACGCCGCCGGTGTAGCAGTTGTTCCGGATCTCCGGCCGGCCCTCGTCCGTCAGCGTCATCGCCGAGCACGCGATGGTCCCGCCGTCGGCGTACGTCGTGCCCGACTGGTTGATCTTGATCGCCTGCTCGGCGGGGTCGAGGACGTGGACGTTGTAGATGGCGGTGTCGTCGGTGGTGCCGTCGCTGCCGATCACGTGGATGCCGTGGGTGTACGCGCGGTACAGCGTCAGGTCGACGATGGCGACGTCGTCGGCGGCGATCGTGACGATCTCGGTGGTGACGTAGCCGCCGTCGAGGACGACCTCGTCCCGGTTCCCCGTCGCGCCACGGACGATGACGCCGGGCGACGTGATCCAGAGGTACTGCCCGTTCAGGTCGTAGGTGCCGGGGCCGAGCAGGTAGGTGGTGTACGGCTCGGCGCTCGCGAAGATCGACGTGAACGAGGACGCGTCGTCCGGGCCGAGCGTGACCACGGGGCCGGACACGTCGGGCAGCGGCGGGCAGGGGTCGAGGGGATCGACGTCGTCGTCGTCGCCGGTCGCGTCGTCGTCGTC
>CAYFOA010000401.1:0-2749 GCA_964344575.1 uncultured Rickettsiales bacterium
GCGTAGCTCGGCGGTCACACGAGGGGAAGAACGGGGGCCGCCGACCGGATACGCTGAGACGACTGCAACGATGTGGTCGGGAGTCAGTTCGTCGTAGAAATCATATAGTTCTTCGAGGCCATAGTGGAATCGACCCTCCTCGATGAAGCTGCCGAACTCGGCCGGCTCACATTTCAAGAGTTCTGCGAGATTACGCAGGTGTTTTGAGGGACAACGCCGCTTGTTGTTCGACCAGTCTGAGATGCTGCTCTTGGAAGAGCCTGCAAGGCCGAGGTCGCGCGCCAACGCAGAGAGCTTGTGGTAGCCGGCTTCCTTCCGCTTGGCGGTGAAGCTCGCCTTCTCGAAGTAGAAGCGCACCTGTCGGTCGTACTCCGGTTGCCGGAGTCTTGTCAACTGGTGGGACCTCGTGCGAACGAGGCCGCTGCAGGCCAACGAATTCAACGGACTCCGGGTTTCCCCGTGCCGCGGAAGGATTACCCTCAACTTCAGAACCCGAGTGGAGCTCGCCGATGCTGATCGCCTACTGCCTTGCGTCCCTTGCTGTTGGAACGGTCATCTGCATCATCGCGGGCAAGGATCGCGCGTGGCTGATTCAGGCTGCCTACGCTGGAGCCGTGGTCGCCTGTCTGATCACGGCCGCGAAGCTGGCGCCGATCAAGGAAGGGGTGGTCGTAAGCGTCGCGATTGGCCTCTATTCGATGACCTTCCTCCTGACCGATTTCCTGGGCGAGGTCTACGGGAAGGCCGCAGCACTGCGGGCGGTCTACATGGGGATTTTGGCCGAACTCGTCATGCTTTTCGCGGCCGTCTTTTCAATCGCTGTCGAACCAGCGGTGTTTTGGGACGGCCAGGACGCCTTCGCGGCGACGCTGGGCGCCACCCCGCGCATCATGATTGCCTCCGTGACGGCGTTCGTCGCAGCTCAGTTGATGGACGTCACTGTCTTCGACTGGCTGAAGAAGCGCACGGAGGGTAAGCACCTGTTCCTCCGGAACAACGCAAGCACGTTCATCGGGCAGACGGCGGATAGCATCGTCTTCTACGGTATTGCTTTCGCTGGCGTCGTGGACAACCTGCTTGGGCTGATCATCGTGACCTGCGTGGTCAAGTACATCATTGCGGCGGTCGACACGCCTTTCCTCTATCTCGCGCGAGCGCTTGCCCTCCGGGGGGGCGACGATGCTCACGCTCAGGACGCCAGCTGAGCTGACTCGAATCACGAAGCCACCACTCCGACCTCCCCCAATGCCCCCAGCGGAAATCCAGCCGTCATCCCCGGCCGCAGCCGCAGCAGGTAGGTCGCCACGACCGACGCACCGTCGCCGCTCGGCCCCTGGCGACGAGGCTTGACCATCGCCCCGGCGAGCCGCTGCTCGACCCAGCCGGCCGCGCGCAACGGTACCGTCAGCTCCAGCATCCCGGATCGGTTGGCGAACCCGAGCTCGCCGAACTGCCCGAGCGGCACCGTGGCGCCTTCGCCGTCCGGCAGCGCCAGGGGGTAGACCTCGACGCTGGTGCCCGAGGCCGAGGGCTTCTGGTAGGTCGGAGCTCGCATCAGCGACGACAGGATCTCGGTCAGCGGCGCGCCAATGAGGCGCTCGACGGGATCGAACGCGAAGATCCCGACGCCCAACCTGAGCACGGGCAGAACCAGATCGAACCGCAGCTCGGTCGGCTGGACCTCGACCGCCGGCACGCCCGTGTTCACGACACCTCCGGGGGCTCGACGTCGTCTGGCTGCGACTCGGGCTGGTCGTCGTCGTCGCCGGCGGACACCTCGGGGACCTGGAGCGGGATGACTTCCGCGGTCGGGCTCGGCGCCGGCTCGGGCTCGACGTCGTCGGCAACGACCGCGAGCTCGGGCGCGTCGTCGTCCGCGTCGTCCAGATCCTCCTCGTCGTCGATCGCGGCGGCGACCTCGACCGCCTCGATGAGCTCGTCACCCACCTCCTCGAGCATCGCCCGGAGCTCCAGCAGCAGCCGCTGCGTCCCGCGCTGGGCGAGCAGGTTGAGGTACTGCAGGTGCGCGAGCACGAAGCCGCGCTCGTCGGCGTCCATCTCGCACCAGTCGGCCATCGACTCGGCGAGCTTGTCCTTCTTGTTCGTCTCGAAGGCGTCGCCGTAGTAGCCGCGCGCGGCCTTGAGCCAGGCGGGGGTGTTGTCGGGGCGGGCCTTGGGCTTCGGGAACGTTGTCATCGTCTTCTCCTCGCGGCCGGGCTCAGCCGGCCGCTGCTGCGGGGTTGGGGGTGGTGGTGTTCGCGGCGGCCTGCGCCGCCTGGGCCTGCTGGCCGGCCTGCTTGAGCATGTCGGCCAGGCCCTTGAGGTTGTCGGGGTCCTTCATCAGCTCCTGGACGCCCGGATCCTGCAGGGCAGCCATGAGCTCGCTGCTCGTGCCGAGGCGGCTGAACACCTCGACCGACTCGGCGCTCATGCCGCGGGACACCAGGAAGGTGCTCGCGGCCGTGCCGAGCTGGTTGATCGCCTCGCGGGCGAGCTGGTGGCGGGCGTCGCCGGCCCGCTCCTCGGCCATGCCCTCTTCCTTGACCTCGATCTCGCGGACCCGAGCCTCGAGGATGGACGCGACGAGCTGGTCGACCTGGTCGCGGCTCTCCTTGAGCTGCTTGTGCAGCTTGGCGAGCATCGCGTTGTTGACGCCCTGCAGCTGGCCCACCGAGCCGAGCACGATGCTGCCCCACTGTCCCGTACCGCCGATCTCTCCCGGTTCGATCCCAGCGAGAGTTCCCGGTGT
>CAYFOA010000402.1:0-898 GCA_964344575.1 uncultured Rickettsiales bacterium
TGAGCCACCATCACATCGTCTCGATCATCGACCGAGGGCACGACGGCGGCCACTACTACTTCGTGATGGAGCTGATCGACGGGCAGGACCTGCACGCCCGCATGCGCAGCGGCCGACTGCCGGTGGCGGAGACCGTGCGGATCGTCGGTGCCGTGCTCGACGCGCTCGGCTACGCGCACAAGCGCGGGGTGGTGCATCGGGACATCAAGCCGGGCATCGCGACGATCCGGGACGGCGCCGACCCCGGGATCACCCGCGTGGGCTCGGTGGTCGGGACCATGAGCTACATGGCGCCCGAGCAGCGCACGGACGCCAGCACGGTGGATGGCCGGGCCGACCTGTTCGCGGTGGGCGTCCTACTGTACGAAGCGCTGACTGGGAGCCTGCCGATGGGGGCGTTCCCGCCCCCGAGCCAGCTGGTGGACGGTCTGCCCGCGGCGTACGACGCGATCGTCAACCGGGCCCTCCAGCTCGCGCCGGAGAAGCGATTCGGAGACGCCGCGGCGATGGCCACGGCGCTGCGTGCGCTCCCGGTCCCGGAGCTTCCAGACCCCGAGCCGGCCGCGGAGGACGCCCCGGCCGAGCCGACGCCGACCCCGCTACCGACCCCCACTCCGGCGCCGACCCCCACGCCGGCGCCGACTCCACCCATCGGCGTGCCGGCCCCGCAGCAGGGGATCGCGGACGGGACGGTGGTGCTCACGCCCGAGGTCGCGCGAGCCCGCGTGGCGGCCAGAGAGGTGGAGGCGGTGACCCATCCTGCGCCCGAGCCTCCCGGACCGGTCCACGTCATCGGCGGCAGCGACGACGTCACCGAAGAGGAGGTCCGCCGGCGCCGCCTGAAGCGGATCGCCGCCGTCGTCGCGGCCGTGCTGGCCGTGGTCCTCATCATCGTGTT
>CAYFOA010000402.1:908-2686 GCA_964344575.1 uncultured Rickettsiales bacterium
AGCGACGACGACGACGACGGCCCCGGCCCCTCCGAGGTGATCGACGGCCTGGCGGATTACGTCGCCGACGACGACTTCCGGGGCTTCTGCAGGAACTTCACGAACCCCGACAACCCGGGCCTGAGAGATGTGTTCACGGCGATGAAGGGGGGCACGAGCATCCGTGCCGTCAGCGCGGATGTCGATGGGCGGCGCGCCACGGTGCGGGTCAAAGTGCGCATGTTCGGCACGAGCGCCAACGACGTCATGAGACTCAAGCGGCGACGAGGCCGCTGGCGGATCATCAACGACTAGTCCCACGGAAACAAATTAAGTCACATAAGTTTCGACCTGGCTGGCAGTGTGCTATGTGAGCGCTGGGAGGACCGCATGGCACAACCACTCAGCTTGACTCCAGAGCAACGATCGGCGCTCGAGGCGCTGGCGGGATCGCCGCGTGCCCGTCTGGCTAAGCGGGCGGCGATCGTCCTGGCCGTTTCTGAGGTCGGCATGACTCACGCGGGCGTAGCAATGGCGTTGGGAACGCCGCCGGCCACCGTGCGCCGGTGGCGTGGGCGCTTCGAAGCCGACGGGGTCGCAGGATTGCAGGACGCGCCTCGTAGTGGTGCCCCGAAGGCTGAGCTGGTGCTGACCGACGACCAGCGCAGCGAGCTTGAGCGGCTGACTCGCCGGGCTCGGACGAACCGAAACCTGGCGTTTCGCGCCAGGATTGTCCTGGCCTGTGCAGAGGGGCTGACCAATGCGGCTGTGGCGGTCAGGCTGAAGACCACACCCGGCACCGTGGGCGGTTGGCGCAGACGTTTCGTTTCCGACGGGCTGGACGGCCTGCTCGACGAGCCTCGGCCCGGAGCACCTCGGACGATCACCGACGAGGACGTCGAGGACATCCTGGTCAAGACGCTGGAGACGAAGCCGCGAGGTCGCACGCACTGGAGCACGCGGAAGATGGCGGAGAAGGCTGGCGTGAGTCACACCACGGTTGGTCGGATCTGGCGGACGTTCGGGCTGAAGCCGCACGTCGTGGAGGGCTTCAAAATCAGTCCCGACCCGCTGTTCATCGAGAAGGTCCGGGATATCGTGGGGCTCTACCTGAACCCGCCGGCAAACGCTGTGGTGTTCTCGTTCGACGAAAAGCCGTCGATTCAGGCCCTCGAGCGAGCTCAGCCGATCCTGCCGATGGACTTCGGCCAACCGGAGCGACAGACCCACAACTACGTGCGGCACGGCACCCTCGATCTCTTCGCCGCTCTCAACGTCGCCACGGGAAAGGTGGTCGCGCGCACGAAGAAGAAGCACCGCTCCAAGGATTTCATCGATTTCCTGCGGGTCCTGGACGACGAGGTCGAGCCCGACCTGCAAATCCATGTGATCCTCGACAACCTGTCGGCGCACAAGTCGCCCGAGGTCAAGCGCTGGCTGGCGCGCCACCCACGCTTTCACTTCCACTTCACGCCCACGTACTCGGCCTGGTTGAACCTCGTCGAGCGCTTCTTCGGACTACTGTCGGAGCACGCCTTGAAGCGGGGGTCTCACACCAGCATCCCTCAGTTGAGGACGGCGATACTGGAGTACGTCGACGCGCACAATGACGAGGGTAAGCCGTTCGTCTGGACGAAGACCGCGGACGAGATCCTCAACAAGGTAAAGCGCTTCGGCCGGCGGACCGTCCAGGTGCACGGCGACCCGGAGGATCGGAACTAATGTTGGAATTCAAGGATCCGGGGGACTAGGAGCATGATTCGCTACCTGGCGCTTGGCCCCGGGCCCGGAGGTGCATC
>CAYFOA010000403.1:0-2682 GCA_964344575.1 uncultured Rickettsiales bacterium
GAGTCGGTTCCGGAGTCGGTTCCGGCGTCGCGACCTCCACGATCTCGACCACCTCGTCCTCCCCCAACTCCCGCAACTCGTCCGCGCTCATCCCGTGCGGTTCGGGGTTGGTGACCGACTCGGCCAGCTCCGGAGCCTCCCCCCGCGGGGGCACGCCGGTGGCCTCCTCCTCGGCGCGCCGGCGCGACGCGAGCATGTCCTCGAGCACGGCGCTCCCGTCGGGGCCGGCCTCGCCGTCCGCGGGCTGGAGCAGGTTCGTGTCGATGGGCGCCTTGACGATCCCGAGCTGGTAGCCGAACAGCCCCGCGCCGAGCACGAGCACGACGACCAGCAGCACCAGCGAGCCCAGCTGCGAGCTGGTCACCCGGTACTCACGGACCTCCTGGATGCGGTCCAGATCCCGCATGCGGCGGGCTCCTCACAGGCGCGGGGGCTAGAGCGTCGGGCGAATCTCCTCGACGATGTACGTCTCGAGGATGTCGCCTTCCTTGATGTCGTCGAACCCGTCGAGGCCGATGCCGCACTCGTACCCGCCGAGGACCTCCTTGACGTCGTCCTTGAAGCGGCGCAGCGACTTGAGCTTGCCCTCCCAGGTGACGACGGAGTTCCGCAGCACGCGCACGTGGTGGTTCCGGCCGATCTTGCCGTCCTGCACGGCGCAGCCGGCGACCGTCCCGATCTTCGACGCGCGGAAGAGCTGCCGGACCTCGGCGTGGCCCTGCACGACCTCCTTGAACTCGGGGTCGAGCATGCCGACGAGGGCCTGCTTGATCTCGTCCACCGCCTCGTAGATGACGCGGTAGGTCCGGATCTCGATGCCCCGGTCCTCGGCCTGGCGGCGCGCCTTGCTGTCCGGCCGGACGCCGAACCCGACGATGATCGCCGCGCTCGCCTCGGCCAGCGTGACGTCGCCCTCGGTGACGCCGCCGACGGCGCTGTGGAGAATCTTGATCCGCGTGTCGCGGACGTCGATCTCGCTGAACACCTGCTTGAGCGCCTCGATGGAGCCCTGCACGTCCGCCTTGACGATGAGGTTGAGCTCCTTGACGTCGCCCTCCTGCATCCGCCGGTAGATGTCCTCGAGGTTGACGCCCTTGTTGCGGGACTCCTCCTCGAGGCGGCGCTGCTCGCGGCGGTGCTCGATGACCGCCTTGGCGTCCTTGTCGGTCTTGACGACCGCGAACTCGTCGCCCGCGCCGGGGAGCCCGCCGAGGCCGAGGATGGACACGGGCGTCGACGGCCCCGCCTCCTTCAGCTTCTTCGGCTTCTTGACGCCCGTCTCGAACATCGCCCGGACCCGACCGAACTCGGTCCCCGCGACGACGATGTCGCCGGACTTGAGCGTGCCGTGCTGGACGAGGAGGACGGCCACGGCGCCGCGCCCCTTCTCGAACTGCGCCTCGACGACGCGGCCCTGCGCGGCCCGCTCGTCGTCGGCCCTCAGCTCCATGATCTCGGCCTGGACGCTGATCGACTCGAGCAGGTCGTCGATCCCCATCCCGGTCTTCGCCGACATCGGGATCATCTGCACCTCACCGCCCCAGTCCTCGGGGATCAGCTCGTGCTCCGACAGCTGCTGCTTGCACTTGTCGAGGTTCGCCTCGGCGAGGTCCATCTTGTTGACCGCGACGATGATCGGGACCTCCGCCGCCTTCGCGTGGCTGATGACCTCGACCGTCTGCGGCATCACGCCCTCGGACGCGGCCACCACGAGGACGACGATGTCCGTCATGTCGGCGCCGCGGGCCCGCATCGCGGTGAACGCCGCGTGGCCCGGGGTGTCGACGAACGTGATCTGCTGCCCCTTCGCGGTGACGTCGAACGCCGAGACGTGCTGCGTGATGCCGCCCGCCTCGCCGTCGGCCACGCGCGTCGCCCGGATGGCGTCGAGCAGGCTCGTCTTGCCGTGGTCGACGTGGCCCATGATGGTCACGACCGGAGCGCGCTGCGTCCAGCCCTCCATGTCCACCGTCTCCTCGTCGAACGTCTCGATGATCTCGTCCTCCTTGAACGAGATGTCCTCGACCTCGTAGTCGTACTCCTCGGCGATCAGCTGGGCCGTCTCGAGGTCCAGCATCTCGTTCAGCGTGACCATCTGGCCCATGCCGACGAGCATGCGGACGAGCGCCCCGCCCTTGACGCCGAGGCCGTCGGCGAGGTCGGCGACCGAGATGGCGCCGTGCGCGCGGATGATCCGCTTGTGAGCCGCCGGCGTGGTCAGCTCGGTCTTCATGGGGGCCGAGCTGCGGCCGCCCCGTCCCTTGCGACGACGCCTCTGGTCGGCCGCGCCGTAGAGCGCGTCGCGACGGGAGACGGACTTCCGCTTGCCGCCGCGGCGCTTCCGGGCCTCGCGCTCGCGCTGGATGGCGGCGGGGTCGAGGAACCGGATCGGCCCCTTCTTGGGGGACGCGTCGAAGAGCGAGATGCCCGACGGCTTGGAGACCTGGCCGGGGACGCCCGGGGTCGGCGTGGCTCCGGGGGCCGCCGTCATGCCGGCGGTGACCTCGTCCTCGATGATGCGACGGCCCTTCTTGGGCTTGTGCTGGACGATGCCCTGCTCGCGGAGGAGGTCCTCCAGCGAGTCGCCCGGGCCGCCCGCGCCCTCGGCGGCGGCGGGAGCGCCCTCGGCGGCGGCGGGAGCGCCGGGGACGGGCTCGGCGGAGACGGCGGCAGCGGCGGCAG
>CAYFOA010000404.1:0-2656 GCA_964344575.1 uncultured Rickettsiales bacterium
AGGGGGCGGCGCCACCGCCGCCGGCGCGCCGCCACCGCCGCGGCCCCGAGCCACGCCGCGGCGGCGGCGACCAGGGGCGCCGGGTGGGCTTCGCCGAGGCGGTCGAGCGACCGGATCGCGACCCGGAAGACCAGCTCGGTCAGCCGGGCGGCGCCTGGGAGGTCGACCCGGAGGTAGAGGTCGGCGAACGCCCACCCGCCCGCTGCGGCGCCGAGGAGGACCGCGAGCTTCGCCGACGGAGGCCCGGCCCGCGCCCCCTGCTGCGCGCCTGTCATCGGCAGGGAGCGTACCAGGGGGGCGGTCCCGGCTATGGTCGGGACGTGAGGGAGGAGCCGGTCACCCGGGCGGAGCGGGTGCGAGCGGCCGTCGGGATCGCGGCCCTGGTGCTCGTGTTCTGCTCGCCGATGTTGCTGCATCCCGAGGGGCTGCGGCAGGGGGACTCGTACCGCGACGAGGACTGGCTCCACGACCTGTCCTTCTCCCTCTACCTGCGCGAGGCCCTGCTCGAGTACGGCGAGTTCCCCCTGCGGACCCACCTCGTCGGCGGCGGGTTCCCGATCCTCGGCCACCCCGGCGACGGGAGCCTCTCCCCGCTGACGCTGCCGTTCCTCGTGCTCCCGGTGGGGGTCGCGGTCCGCTTCAACCTGGTCCTGCTGTTGTGGCTCGGGGCGCTGGGGACCTGGGGGCTCGCCCGGCGGGAGCTCGGCCTGGCGAGCGGTCCGGCCCTCCTCGCGGGCGCGGCCTTCGCCTTCGCGGGGTGGCTCCCGTCCCTGATGCTGGCGGGCTTCTACACGCAGGCCATGTGCCTCCCCGCGCCCCTCGCGCTGCACGTCCTCCTCGGTCCCGGGGATGGGCTCCGGAGGGGCCTGCTGGCGGGGCTGCTGCTGTTGCCGCTGCTGCTGCAGGGCGGGCCCGCGCTGCTCGCCGTCCTCCACTTCGTCGCGGTCGCCGCGGTCGTCGTGGGGTGCGCGCGGGCCCGGGGGCCCGGCACCGAGGCGCGCCGGAGCGCCCTCGCCCTGGTCGCCGTCGCGGTCCTCTCGGCGGCGCTCAGCGCCCCCGCGGCGTGGCTCGGCGCGGCCCCCCGGGTCGGGCTCGCGATCGCCGCGGGGACCCTGGCGTGGGGGCGGTCGGAGACCCTCCGAGGCCTCGCCCGTGACGCTGCGCCCTACCTCGTTCGGGTCGGCGTCGCCGTCGCGCTCCTGCTCTCCGTCGGCGCCGCGAAGTGGACCTCCGTCCTGGAGGTGACCGGCGCGGGGACGGACTTCTTCGCGGTCGGCGCGGACGAGGAGGCGGGCTACCCGTTCGAAGGCGACGACGGCTACCGCTCCTTCTACGGGTCCGTCCCCTCGTTCCTCGGCCACCTCCACCGGCCGCTCGCGCGCACCACGACGTACGCCGAGCCGTACGCGCCGGACACCGAGGAGTACGGCCCCCTGGGGCTGACCGCCCCGGTCGCGGCGGCGTTCCTGCTGGCGGCCGTCCTCGCGCTGAGACGCGGCCGGGGCGGGGAGGCCGGCTCGCCCGCGCCGCGGTTCGCGCCCTGGGTGGGCCTGGCGGCGCTCTACGTCGCCCTCTGCTTCGGCCCCAACCTCCCCGGCGATCCCTACCGGCTCCTCGTCTGGGGGCTGCCGGGGTTCGAGGTGATCAGCGATCCGTACAAGTACTTCGACCTCTTCGTCGTCGTGCCCGTCGTGCTGGGCTTCGGCGTCCTCAGCGCTTCGGTGGCGGCGCGGTGGGGCCGGCGGGCCCTGCTCGCTCCGGCGGTCCTCCTGGCGTGGCCGCTGCTCATGAACGCGCCGCTGTGGGCGACCCTGTTCGCCCTGCCGGCGGAGCCCGGGGACCGGGTCGAGGACTTCGAGCAGGTCGCGCTGGCGCGCCCGCCCGCCGCCGACACCTACCCCCACCCCGAGATGTACCGCGAGATCGGCCGGCCCGACGCCGCCCGGGAGTTCTTCACGGTCCCGCGGGGGGTGGGGCTGATCAACTGGTACGCCGACCTGTACGGGCCGGAGTACGCGGTCCCCCGGTGGATCGTCGCCGGCGACGGATCGCGGCGACCGAACCCCGACTGGCGGGGCGAGGCGTGGTGCGAGGGCGCCTGCGAGCTCCGCGCCGCGGCCTTCACGATGAACACGGCGACGGCCCGGGTGTACGCGGGCGGGCCGTCGCGGGTCGTCTTCAACCAGAACCACGCGGCCGGATTCCGGAGCGACGCGGGGGACGTCGTCTCGGCGAGGGGCTACCTCGCCGTCGACGTCGCGGCGCGGGGCGCGGTGGACGTCTCGGTCCGGTACCGGCCGCCGCGACTGCTCGCGGCCCTCGCGGCGTCCCTCGCCTCGGCGCTCCTCGTGCTGGGGCTGCTGGTCGTGGGCCGAGGCCGGGAGCTCGGCGCCCGCCACCTGGATCCGTAGCGCGATCAGTCGACGGTGGCCTCCGCCCGCGCGAGGTCCCGGATCGGCATCGTCGTCCCGTCGCCGTCGTAGACCCAGTCGACGAAGTCCTGGTTCGCGCGCCGGAACCGCCACGCGACCTCGACCGAGAGCGGACCCACGCCGGCCTCCCCCAGCGGGATCTCGTACCGGTCCTCGACGGACGCCCCCGAGGAGCCTGGAGCGCGTAGACGAGTGCCAGTCCGCTGGTGACCTCGACGGCCGGA
>CAYFOA010000405.1:0-2651 GCA_964344575.1 uncultured Rickettsiales bacterium
CGGGGCGACGACGGCGCGCCGCTGCCGTCGGGCCTGGACTCGCCCCCCTCGCAGATCGTCCGGGCGGGGGACGGGACGGTGCTCCACGTCTTCTTGTCGCCGGACGAGCAGTGGCGGATCCCGGTGGCGCTGGACGAGGTCGATCCGGAGTACGTCGACGCGCTCCTGGCGTTCGAGGACAAGCGCTTCGGGGCGCACCTGGGCGTCGACCTGATCGCGATCGGGCGGGCGGCGGGGCTGAACGTGACGTCGGGGCGGGTGGTCAGCGGGGGGTCGACGATCACGATGCAGCTCGTCCGGATGCTGGAGCCGCGGCGGCGGACGGTGAAGTCGAAGGCGGTGGAGGCGCTCCGGGCGGTGCAGCTGGAGCTGCGGCTGAGCAAGCGGGAGATCCTCGCGGCGTACCTGCAGCGGGTGCCCTACGGGGGCAACTACGAGGGGGTGGAGACGGGGGCGTGGGCGCTGTTCGGGCACGGGGCGGAGGCGCTGACGGAGGCGGAGATCGCGACGCTGCTGGCGATCCCGCAGAACCCGTCGGCGCGGACGCCGTCGTCGTCGGGGAACCGGGCGCGGCTGGCGGCGGCGCGGGCGCGGGTGGCGGACCGGCTGGGGCTGACGGTGGACGAGGTGCCGGTCCCGACGCGGCTCCGGCGGATGCCCCGGCACGCGCCGCACGCGTCGCGGTGGTACGCGGTCCGCGCGGGGGAGGACGTCCTCCGCGTGGAGACGCCGCTCGATCCGGGGGTGCAGCGGATCGCGGAGGAGGGGCTGGCGGACGCGCGGCGGTCGCTGGAGCACCGCGGGATCCGGCACGGCGCGGTGGTGGTGCTGGAGCACGCGACGCTGACGCCGCGGGCGCTGGCGGGGAACCTGGACTTCAGCGACGAGCCGGGGCGGCAGATCGCGGCGTTCGACGTCCCCCGGTCGCCGGGGTCGACGCTGAAGCCGTTCGTCTACGCGGCGGGGCTGGACGCGGGGCTGGCGCTGCCGTCGCACCTCGTCCCCGACGTGCCGGTGCACTACGGGGGCTACTCGCCGACGAACTACGACGGCGGCTTCGACGGGCTCGTGGAGCTGGAGGCGGCGCTGTCGCGGTCGCTGAACGTGCCGTTCGTGGAGCTGCTCGGGGGGGTCGGGACGGACGCGTTCCTGGGGCGGCTGCGGGCGGCGGGGGTGACGAGCCTGCGGGGCGAGCCGGGCCACTACGGGTTGAGCGTCGCGGTCGGAGGGGTGGAGCTGACGCCGATCGAGGTGGCGCGGCTGTACGGGGTGTTGGCGCGGGGGGGCACGCTCCCCGAGAGCGAGAACGAGAGCGAGAACGAGAACGAGAGCGAGAACGAGCACGAGCTCGAGCACGAGCAGGAGCACGAGCGGGCGTTCGCGGGGGCGCAGATCTTCTCCCCCGGCGCCTCCTTCCTGACCCGCCGGGCGCTGGCGATCCGCGACCGCCCCGACTTCCCCGACCGGCGGCGACTGTCGGGGGCGCCGCGGGCGATCCACTGGAAGACGGGGACGTCGTCGGGGCGCCGCGACGCCTGGGCGGTCGGGAGCGGGCCGACGTACACGGTCGCGGTCTGGCTGGGGAACCTCGACGGGGCCGGGAGCAGCCACCTCGTCGGCGCCGACGCGGCGGGGCCGATCCTGTTCGACGTGCTGGAGGCGCTCCACCGGGGCGACGCGCACGCCCGGGTGCCGGGGCCGACGGCGGACCTGACGGACGTCGAGGTGTGCGCGTACAGCGGCCACGTCCCCGGGGAGGCGTGCCCGACGACCCGGCGCGTGCTGGCCCGCCGCGACCGGGTCCCTGCCGAGGCGTGTCCCTTCCACGTGCGGGCGGACGTTGACGTGGACTCCGGTCTGCGCGTGCGCCCCGGCTGCCGGGACGGCGTGGCGTGGGAGACGCACACGTTCCTGCGGTGGCCGTCGACGGTCCGGCAGCACCTCGCCGCGCGGCACCGGCACCTCCCCGAGGTCCCCGCCCTCGCCCCCGGCTGCGGCGGGACGACGACCGATCCGCCGGCCATCGTCCACCCCCCCGCGGGCCACGTCGCGCTCCTCGTCCCCGGGCTGTCCCCCGACCGCCAGCAGGTCCCCCTCCAGGCGGCGACGTCCGGCGCGGAGGAGCTGGCATGGTTCGTCGACGGCGAGCTGGTGGGCCGCGTCCGCGCGGACGAGCAGGTCTGGTGGACCCCGACGGTGGGCCCCCACGAGATCGTTGTCGCCGACGCCGGCGGCCGGACCGCGAAGCAGACCCTCGAGGTCCGCGTCCGGAGGTGACGGCGGAAGGCATGGAACTCAGGTCGTCGAGCTCCTCCGACTTGAGGCCCCGCCGGACGCCAGAACCCCGCCCAGGTCGTCGACCTCCCCCGACTGGGGGCCTCTCGGCCGAGAACGCTTTCGCGGAAACGCCCGACGAATCCTGTCTTCTTCCATCCCTCGTCGTCGCCTCGGCTGTGGGCGATGTGGGAGACGCGCAGCGTCTTCCAACGGGCTGTTGGCAACCCGCAGGGTTGTCAAAGACGTCGTCCGGCATCGCCGGTCGACGCCGTCAGGCCGGGCATCGTCCAGCAGGGCAGGTGCGGGCCACGGCCGTTCGCTCCCCGACCGCCGTCGGTGTCGGCCGGGGACATGACACGGCGGGGACAGCTCTC
>CAYFOA010000406.1:0-2622 GCA_964344575.1 uncultured Rickettsiales bacterium
CATCGTCGTCGTCGTCGTCGTCGGCCGCGTCGTCGTCGTCGTCGTCGCCGATGGGGAAGCAGTCCGACGCCACGAGGAGCATCGAGAGACCGAGGAGCAGCAGGAGGTGGCGCAACGTCATGGCGAGTCCCTGGTTACGGGGTGGAGGGGAGGGTGATGTCGACGGTCAGCGAGCCGCCGGGGGACAGCAGCACGGGTCCGACCTGGGCCTCGGGGTCGCCGGGGCCGGCGCTGAACGGGTCGTCGCTGCCGATGTCGTGGTAGCCGCCGACCCAGTACGTGCCCGACGGGAGGTCGGGGAAGCTGTAGGCCTGCGGGTAGCCGGGGTTGAGGATCTCGAGGAACCCCACCGGGGGGCCGCTCGCGGGGTCGTAGGTCTCGGTCGCGAAGACGCCCATGTGCAGCGACTCGCCGGGGGCGGCGGGCCCGGTGTAGGTCACCGTGCCGCTGATGGAGCCGGGGGCCGCGGGGCCGAGCTCGAGGTCGATCCCGCTCAGGCCGCTGCCGCTGTCGTGGGGGCCGGACGAGTCCGACGGATCGACCGCCGGATCCGCCTCGCCGTCGCCGTCCTCGTCGAGCACGGCCCAGACGAGGACGCCCTCGGTGTGAGCCGGGGCGAGCAGCGCGAACGCGCCCGGGGCGGCCAGGGTGACGGTGCTGTAGAGGTAGCCGTCGGTGGTGACGTGGCTGGCGTTGACGAGGATGTCGCCGGTGCTGAACGCGTCGTACGCCACCGTCCCGGTGATGCCGACGTAGGCGGGCGGGACGGGCGCGGAGCTGCCGTCGGGGATCGTGATCGTGATGCCGCTGACGTCGCCGAGCCCGAGCTGGATCGGGTTGGCGGCCGCGCCCCCGATGGGGTCGGACGGCTCGTAGTAGCCGTTGCCGTCGGCGTCGAGGTAGCCGAGCAGGCCGGTCTCGCTGCGGCTGACGCACTCGTCGATGGAGTACGGGCCGGCGCCGTCGAGGAGGGTGCGGCTCCACGGCCCGTGGGTCAGGGCCGCGTTGTTGGTGGAGACGCCGATGGGGCCGTCGGGGAGGCCGTCGAGCACCACCGTGCCGGAGATGGTCTCGCGGTCGCCGCACCCGCCGCCGCCCCCGCGCGGGGCGAGGTCGATGACGAGGGTGACGTCGTCGATGGGGTTCCCCGCTGCGGCAAGCGGGTTGAAGGCGTAGTGGCGGAGGACGTCGCTGTTCTCGATGAAGTTGTTGCTGTCCTCGTCCGCCACCACGACCACGTCGAACGGGCCGACGTAGTCGGTGATGGTGATCTCGAACTCCCCGGGCCCCTCCATCGTCTCCTTGCCGAGGATCTCGGACAGGTCCGCCGCGTCGGGGAGGGCGTAGACGATCAGGCCGCCGGCGCGCTCGGCGAAGACGGACGGCGCCAGCTCGAGGCCGGTGTCGCGATCGACGGCGATGACCTCGCCGGTGATCGTCGTGTCGCCGACGGAGATGTCGTCGTCGTCGTCGTCGTCGGCCTCGTCGTCGTCGTCGTCGCCGATGGGGAAGCAGTCCGACGCCACGAGGAGCATCGACAGACCGAGGAGCAGGAGGAGGTGGCGGAGGGTCATCGGGTGCTCCGGGTCAGGGCGTGGAGGAGTCGGGGAGGGTGAGGTCGACGGTGAGGTCGCCGCCGGGGGAGAGGAGGATCGCGCTGGACTGGGCCTCGGGATCCTCGGGGCCGGCGCTGAACGGGTCGTCCCCGCCGACGTCGAGGTACGCGCCCAGCCAGTACGTGCCCGAGGTCACCTCGAAGCTGTAGTCGACGGGGAAGCCGGGGTTGAGCACGTCCATGTTGTCGACGGGGGGGCCGTCGCTGGGCTCGTAGGTGGGGCTGTCGAAGAGGCCGATGTGCAGCGTCTCGCCGGGGGCCACGGGGCCGGTGTAGAAGATCGAGCCCGAGATCGTCCCGGGGGCGCCGGGGCCGAGCTCCAGGGCGATGCCGCTGACGCCGTTGCCGGTCTCCATCGGTCCCGCGCTGTCGAACGGGTCGATCGCGACGTCCGCCTCGCCGTCGCCGTCGGCGTCGAGCACGGCCCACACGAGGACGTCGTCGGTGTCCGACGGAGCGAGCAGGGAGAAGCCGCCCGGCGCCGCGAGGGTGACCTGGCTGTAGGTGTAGCCGTCGGTGGTGACGTGGGACGCCTTGACGAGGATGTCGCCGGTGGTGAACGCGTCGTAGGTGACCGTGCCGGACAAGGCGACGTACGCCGGCGGCTGCGGGACCTCGACGTCCACGTCCGGGATCTCGATGGTGACGCCGTTGACGTCGCCGACGCCGAGGAGGATCGGGTTGGCGTCGGCCTCGCCGATCGGGTCGGACGGCTCGAAGTAGCCGTTGTCGTCGGCGTCGAGGTAGCCGAGGTAGGCGCGGTAGCCGTCGCTGCAGGACGAGAGCGCCCAGGGGCCGCTGCCCTCGCGGAACGTCCAGTGGATCGGGCCGTAGGTCAGGTCCTCGGAGTTCTCGGTGACCGCGATGGAGCCCTCGGGACCCTCGTTGATGATGACGTCGCCGCTGACCTCGGTGTCGCAGGCGCCGTCGTCGTCGTCATCGCCGCCGCCGCCGCCGCCGCCCCCGCCGCCGCCGCCGCCGCCGCCGCCGCCGCCGCCGCCGCCGCC
>CAYFOA010000407.1:0-2549 GCA_964344575.1 uncultured Rickettsiales bacterium
ACTTCGGTGACCCTGGAGGGCACCCAACTCGCCTACATCGCCGATGTGCGCCACTTCGGTGACCGCAGGCGGCACCCAACTCGCCCACATCGGCGATGTGCGCCACTTCGGTCTGCCCCTACTCGCACTCCTCGGGCGGCATCTGCGCGATCCACTCCCGGATCAGGGCCACTCCCTCCGGATCGGGGAGGAGGTTCGGGAGCTCCGGCATCATGATCCCCGGCTCCGTCGACTCCATCCGGAACACCACGATCGACGCGTCCGGATCTCCGGGGACGATGTCGAACTCCCGGCCGCCCGTGCCCCCCCCCGCCGCCACCGGGCGCTTGCAGACGCCGTACGCGACGGGGTCGGTCTCCCACTCCAGGAACACCAGCCCCGTCGCCGCCGCGTTGCCCCCGGGGCGGTGGCAGTGGCTGCAGTTGGCGTGGAGGTAGCTGCGGGCGCGGGCGTCGATCGGGGCGTCGCCGAGGGGGTCGACGAACGCGTCCAGCGTCGCCGGATCGGGGAGCTCCACGTCGAACAGCCCGAGGTCGGCCAACCGCTCCAGCTCGTGGGGGAGCTGTGCCGTGAACGGGCCCAGCAGGTGCATCTCGTCGTCCCGCTCGTGGCAGTTGCGGCAGGCGTTCGTGTTCGGGACGACGTACTCCTGCGGACCATCCGGACCCTCGACGTCCACCCGCGTCCCCGCCACGAACCGCTCGGCGTCGGTGTGGTCCTCGTTCCAGAGGTACACCTCGCCCGTCCACCCGTCGTCGCCGAGGAGCAGCAGGCGCGTCTCCACCGGGTCCGCGAACGCGAAGTGCTTGACCAGGATCGAGCCCGCCGGCCAGTCCCAGAGCTCGCCCGGGTCGAACCCGATCGACGTCCCCTCGGGCACGACGAGGAACCGCTCCTTGTCCGCCCCGTCCGACCACAGCGGCGCGATCGGGGCGTACGGCACCACCCCCGCCGCCGGCTGCACGTCCCGCAGATCGCCTTCGAAGAAGCCGTACTCGCTGAGGAGCTCGCAGGGCAGCTCGGGGCACGCCGGCGGCGCGTCGGTCTCCGGCTCCGGCTCCGGCTCCGGCGCGGTCGGGCAGCCCGCCAGCAGCGCGGCGGCGGCGACCGCGGCGACGAAGCTCAGTCCCCGCCGCATTCCCGCGTCACCAGCGTCTCGTCGTCGCTGCCCGGGTCGATCAGCGACCAGCACGGGGGGAGCCGCGCGTCGAAGAAGATCCCGACCCCGTCGTCGTCCGCCTCGTTCTCCCAGATCGAGATCGTCGTCGGATCCTGCTCCGGGCAGCCGTCCCACACGATGTCCGCCGCGGGCACCCCGGGGACGAGGTCCGCGAACGCCCCCTGGGGGTCCTGGCCGTTGACCGCGAACGTGTTCCCGCGCACGCACGTCCCCTCGCTCCAGGGGTCGAAGTCCGGGTCCTCCTGCGGCCCCACCGTCAGCTCCGTGTAGCTGATGACGAGCACGCCCGTGGTCCGGTTGCCGGTGATCTCGTTGCTGAGCACCGTCGTGTCGTCGTTCGCCAGGATCATCACCCCGACGCCCGACGGCACCCCTGCCACGATCGTCCCCGGCTCGGCGAAGTTGTCGATGTTGTTGTCCTCGATCAGGTTGTCGCGGACCAGCGTGTCGCGGCCGTCCTGCACGGGCAGATCGGGGAGGTTGAAGACGAGGACGCCGGCCGTGTTGCCGTGGGCGTGGTTCTCGTAGACCTCGGCGCCCGTGCTGTTCTCGATCTCGATGCCGGCGACGTTCCCGTAGACCTCGTTGCCCGTGACCGTGATGTTCGTCGACTGGCCGACGTAGATGCCCGCGTCGCGGCTGCCGAAGACCACGCAGTCCTGGACGACGACCTGGTCCGACTCGACCGGGTAGATCGCGTAGGCGCCGTTCTCCACCGACTCGACCGCGTCCCAGCCGACCACCAGCCGCTGGAACGTGATCCCCGTGACGCCGACCGCGCGGATGCCGTCGCCGGGCGTGTTCATCACCGCGAAGTCCTCCAGGACCACCCCGTCCGACGTGATCTGGAGCCCGTTCGCGCCCACGTCCTGCGTCGTGAAGTCGAGCGTGGTGAGCGACGCCCCCGCCCCCCGGACCGTGACCTCGTCGACGTCCAGCGCCACCTCGGTGTCCAGCGCGAACGTCCCCTCCCCCAGGCAGACGGTCCCGCCCGTCGCGATCTCGATGAACGCCGTCTGCAGCTCGGCGCGCGCGTCCGCGCCGGGCTCGACCAGCGCGTCGCACCCCTCGGGGAGCTCGGGGGGCGTGGCGTCGTCGGTGGCGTCGTCGTCGTCGGCGGGGGCGGGGCCGCAGGCCAGCAGGCCCGCGAGCAGGGTCGGGATCAGGTGGGCGCGCATCGGTCTCCTCCCTCCGTGCGGGCGGCAGAGTACATCGGGGACGCGCCTGGATCGCTGCTATCGTGCCGCCGATGAGCAGCCGCAGAGACGTCCTCAAGGGCCTCGGGGCCGCCGCCGTCGCCACCCCCGTGGTCGGCGGGGCCGCCGCCGTGCGGGCCGGGTCCGAGCCGGGCCCGCCGCCGTCCGACGCC
>CAYFOA010000408.1:0-2448 GCA_964344575.1 uncultured Rickettsiales bacterium
CTTCAACCCCAACGGCGGCGGCGGCGGGGGCGGCTCGGGGGCCGGCGCGGGCCAGCTCAGCGCGCTCGGCGACCTCGTCGTCGCCGGCTCCATCGACGCCACCGGCGGCCGCGGGGGCGACGCCTGGGGCGGGGGGGGCGGCGGCGGCTCCGGCGGCGGGGTCCTCCTCGAGGGGGCCGACGTCACCATCACGGGCACGATCGACGCGACCGGCGGGCGCGGCGGCCACGGCAACCTCGCCTGGCAGCCGAGCAGCACCACCGGCGGCCTGGGCGGCGACAGCAGCTACCCCGGCGGCGACGGCGGCGGCACCGAGTCCGGCGGCGGCGGCGGCGCGACGGGGATCATCGTCGTCAACGCGTCCGGCACCGCCACCGTCAGCGGGACCCTGGACCCCGACGCCGCCTCGGGCTGCGCCACGGTCACCTCGGGGAACTGAGCTCGCATGGAAGCGATCGTGACGCTGCTGGCGGTGGGGTTCGGGACGGCGATCGCGGTCGTCGCCATCGGGTTCGGGATGCTCAGCAAGAACCGCTGGCGGCAGACGCTGATGGACGTCAGCGACGCGCTCAAGCTCCAGTACGACCCCGGCACCTGGATGAAGGCGGCGCGCGCGTTCGGGACGAGCGGGAAGTTCCACGTCACCGTCGACTCGTACACCACCTCGTCGGGCAACAGCTCGCAGACCTACACGCGCATCCGCGTCGAGACCGACCTCCCCAAGAACCTCCGCTTCAAGAAGGAGGGGATGTTCAGCGGGTTCACGAAGTTCTTCACCGGGGACGACACCGAGATCGGGATCGACCACTTCGACGAGGCGTTCCTGCTCGAGGGGCGGCGCGACACCGAGGTCCTCGCCCGCCTCGGGGGACGGGCCCGGGCGGCGATGTGGAACGCCATCGGGGGCGGCGGCGCCGTGCTCAAGGACGGGACCATCACGTGGACCACGTCCGGCCTCCTCAAGGACTCCGGCAAGCTCATCGGGACCGCCCGCGCGCTGCTCGAGCTCGCCGCCGCCCTGGACGACCGCCCCGAGGGGGTGAGGTCCAACGCCGACGCGCTGCTCCACCACGCCTCCCACGACCGCGACGTCCGCTTCCGGCGGACCTGCCTCCAGGCGCTGATCCGCGAGCTGCCCCGCGCCCCCGCCACCGCCGAGGCCGTGGCCCGCGCCGCCCACGACGCCGACCCCGGCATGCGCTACCTCGCGGCCCGGACCCAGGGCACCGCGGGCCACGAGCTCATCCGCGTCCTCCTCCGCGAGGGCGGCCTCCCCGAGGAGTTCCGGAGCGAAGCGGCCGCGCTGATCGGGGCCGACTTCGGGGGCGGGCTCGCCCTCGCCCCGGAGGGCGGAGACGCCGCCGGACGCCTCACGGTGAAGGAGGACGCCGGCCGGGGCGCGCTGAGCGAGGCCCGCGCCGCCGAGCCCGCCCCCGCGCGGCCCCCCCGCAAGGTCAAGCAGTAGCCGCGCCGCGCCGGGCGGCCGCGAAACTCGACCGCGCGGTGGCGGTCGCCGCGCGCAGCGGTCAGGATGCCGCGTGGTCTACGCCGTGCTCCTCGCCGCCGTCTTCGCGGGCGCCTTCACCCAGGCCGTCGCGGGGTTCGGCTCGGGCATGGTCGCGATGGCGTTCGTGCCGCTGGTCATGGACGTCCCCGACGCCGTCGCCGTCATCGCCGTCGTCTGCCTCGTCGTCAACTACTCCATCGCCGTGCAGATGCGCCGCCACGTCACCCTCCCCAACGCCGGCCCGATGATGGCGGGGGCGCTGGCGGGGGTCCCCCTCGGGCTCCTCCTCCTCAAGCGGTTCGAGCCGTCGACGCTCAAGCTCATCCTCGGCCTCGTGCTCGTCGGCTACGCGATCCAGGCCCTGTCCCGCCCCAAGGACCGGGACGTCGACATCGGCACCGCGTGGGGGTTCCCATTCGGGTTCGCGGGCGGCGCCCTCGGTGGGGCGTTCAACACCGGCGGCCCCCCCGCGGTCGTCTACGTCACCCTCCGCGCGTGGGACAAGGACGTCGTCAAGGCCACCCTGGCCGCCTTCTTCTGCGCGATCTCGACGACCCAGATGCCCGTCTACGTCGCCGCCGACGTCCGCCGCGCCGAGCACCTCCCCTACGCCGCCGCTGCGCTGCCGACCCTCGGCGCCGGGCTCTGGGTGGGGACCCGCGTCTACGACCGCATCGACCCCCACCTCTTCAAGCGGCTGGTCCTCGTGCTCATCGCCGTCATGGGCGTCACCTACGTCCTCCGGGAGACCGTCTTCGCCTGAGGCAGGCGCCTCCACACAATCGCCACGTCCGGACGGCCCGTCCCCTCCTACGCTCGGGAGGTGGGCCGCGTCCTCCCCCTGCTGGTGCTGCTGACCGGGTGCTACGGCCTGGTCGTCAGCGACGAGCGTCCGCGGGGCGAGCTCCCCGACGACGACGACGACGCGGCCACCGACGACG
>CAYFOA010000409.1:0-2412 GCA_964344575.1 uncultured Rickettsiales bacterium
GACGCTAGCTGACGCCTACCCGGCGCGGCCAGAACGGGGCGCGCCGAGCGGATACCGAGGAAGGGACCGTCATATGGCATCCGTCAACGATCCAAGACCGCTTGGACTCCAGCAGCCCGTCGTGTTCCGGGAGGTCGCC
This sequence comes from uncultured Rickettsiales bacterium, assembly GCA_964344575.1. Lineage (GTDB taxonomy): Bacteria > Myxococcota_A > UBA796 > UBA9615 > UBA9615 > JAAESI01. The sequence goes on from CAYFOA010000409.1 coordinate 140, forward strand.
CTCGTCGGCTCCTCGTCCATCAGCGACGTCCCGAGCGCCCCGACCCTCAGCGTCGGCACAGGCAGTCCCGACACGTCGCTGACCCGGCCCCAGGGCTCGGTCTTCCTTCGGACTGACGGCGCGGCCGATACGAGCCTGTACGTGAACACCGACGGCGCTACGGCGTGGTCGGCGGTGCAGGCCGGTGGCGCGGGTGCCGACGCCATCACGGACACGAACAACTACTTCACGACCGACACCATCGACGGGGCGTTCGACGCCCTCGGCGTGCAGATCGGCGGCGACGACGACGCGACCTTCGCCTTCGCGGAGGACAACGTCCTGGCCGACGACGACGCCGTCTACGCGGCGCTCGACAAGCTCGACCTGAAGTGGGGCGACCTCGCCTCGACCGCGAACACCGAGGGAGCCTCGCTGGTCGGCGTCGAAGACTCGGCCGGGAACTTCACGGGCGGCGACGTCGAAGCCGTGCTCCAGGAACTCGGCAACCTGAGCCACCTCCGCGTCGCCCAGGTGACCATCCCCGGTGGGGACGGGGCCGGGAACGCCGGCGACCTGAGCAGCACGACCGTCGAGGTCGTGGCGGCGCCTCCTGCCGGGGTCTACGTGGAGGTCCAGAGCGTCCGCGCGTGGCTCGACTACAACTCAGCCGCCTACGACACGGCCGGGAACCTGACCCTGGAGTACAGCGGCGGCGACACGATCACCGACGCCATCGCCGGGGCGGGGTTCAACGACCAGGCCTCCGACCAGCACCGCATCGCCTACCCCGTCAGCGACGTCGATCCGCAGGCCGCGACCGCCGTCCACGTCAAGACGTCGGCCGACTGGTACGGCGCGGCGGGCGACTCGCCGCTCAAGCTCGAGGTGAAGTACCGCATGCGGCTTCTCGAGTGGTGATGGGGGTCGTAGCTGATGCCCCAGGGGACCACCTACAGCCCGCGCTACGCGACGCCGGACTACATCCAGCGTGAGGCCGCGCAGACCATCGAGCTGCCCGTCTACCGGGACGGCTCGCTGGCGGTGCCGTCCTCGGGCACCGTCTCCGTCTTCGACGAGAGCGGCGACGCCGTCGTCAACGAGCAGGCGGTGACGGTCTCCGCTGGCATCGGCACCCACTCCATCCTCGCCGCGACCCTGCCCGACACGCTGACCTTCAGCGACCGTTGGCAGGAGCGGTGGACCTTGGTCATGCCCGACGGGCTGACCTACGAGTTCTGGCGCGACGCCGCCTTGGTCCGTCGCCGCCTCTACCCCGTCGTCAGCGACCTCGACCTGACCCGCCTGCACACCGAGCTGCGGGCGTGGATGGCCGAGGACCAGTCCTCCCTCCAGAACTACATCGACTCGGCCTGGGACGCGGTCCAGCTCCGCCTCCACGAAGCGGGACGCCGTCCCTACCTCGTGATGTCTCCGTGGTCGCTGCGGGCGGTCCATCTGGTCCTCGCCTTGGCCTACACGTTCAGGGACTACGCGGCCTCGGCAGGCGACGGGAAGTACGCCGACCTCGCGGAGCACTACCTGTCCGAGCACAACGCGGCCTGGGACCGCCTCCAGCTCGTCTACGACGTGGACGAGGACGACGTCATCGACAACGCCGAGCAGGGCTTGGCCGGTCAGCCGGTCCTCGTCACGAACGTCCCCGGCCGATGGCGATGGGGGCTCCTCTGATGGGCACCACGCACCACGATGTCGTCGGCGCGGTGGCCGACAGCGTGTCGGCGGTGGTCGATGGGCTGTCGCAGAGCCCGACCATCCTCGACATCAAGTCGGCTCCGCAGACGCGGCTTCACAAGCTGTTCAGCGTCGAGCTCCAGACCGCGAACACCGGGAAGTACCGGGACGCGCCGAGCCGCCACGTTCGGGTCGAGAGCGAGCTGACCCTGCGGGTGGCGCACCGCCTGAACCCCAAGGACCAGACCGCCACGCAGCGCACCGCCCTGCGGGACGAGCAGAACGCCGTGAACGCGGTGCTGACCGACGGCCGCAAGCCGTTCGATCAGGTCCGCCGGCGCTACCTGCGGACCCGACGTGCCCTCAACCCCGCCCGCGAGTGGCTGTTCAGCGACATCGCCTTCGGGCTGGCCTACGACCTCGACCTGACGACGGAGGTGGACTTCTGAGTCTCCGGGTCGGCCCGACCCCCGAAACAAACACGCGAGAGGAGAAGTGCTGGAACCAGCGGTGGCCGAGGCAGGACGCCTGACCGCCGAGAGCAACTGAGATACCGGGACCTCGAGTCAAGCCTCCTCGGTGAGGATGGGCACGAAGGG
>CAYFOA010000410.1:0-2397 GCA_964344575.1 uncultured Rickettsiales bacterium
CGTCGTCGTCGTCGGAGGCCGCGTCGTCGTCGTCGGAGGCCGCGTCGTCGTCGTCCCCGCTGTCGTCGTCGTCCACCGGCAGGCAGACCCCGTCGACGAGCTCGGTCCCGTCGCCGCAGGTGATCGGCGTCGGGCACCCCGCCAGGGCGACCGCCGCGAGCAGCCCGCCGCAGATCCCCATCGTCGTCGTCGTCGTCATGTCCCCTCCTCGAGGCCCAGGGCCTGCCGGATCCGGCCGTCCGTCAGGCCGACGTACAGCGAATCCCGCCAGAACGCGAGCGACAGCGGGCGGGTGTTCGAGTCCTGCCGCTTGAGCGTCGTGTAGGTGTCGTCGGACGCGTCCCAGATCCCCACCTCGACGGTGTAGGGGCCGTCTGCGAGGGGGTAGCCGGCGCCGTCGGTGGCGAGGGTGACGACGCGCCCGTCGGCGAGGTCGAACAGGTCGTGGACGGCGAGGTCGGCGAACGCGTCGACCTCGTCCGCGTCGTCGCCGTCGAGCAGCCGGACCGTGAACGACAGCGGCGAGCCGGCGTAGACGCCGGTCGCCAGCGCGCGGCCGTCGGGGAGGCTGACGACGTCGTCGACGAGGACCGCGGACATCGCGTCCCACCGCTCGGGCTCGTCGCCGCCGGCGTCCCGGTAGGCGATGAGCTCGTTGATCGACGCGCCGTCGGAGCGGTAGCCGAACGCGTGGAGCGCCCCGTCGACCTTCGCGAGGCTGGTGAAGCGGGCGTCGCCGACGGGGTTGCTGTTGGGGACCTTCCAGGCCAGCTCGTACGTCACGCCGTCGTCGGCGGAGCGGAACACGAGCGAGCTGATCGCGCCCGCGTCGTACTCCTCGGGGGTCCCGCCGCTGCCGCACGCCCAGCGGGTGCCGTCGTCGTCGAGCAGCGCGTCGTGGACGTGGAGCGCCTGGTCGAGGGTGCGGGACTTGATCCAGGAGCCGTCGTCGACGCCGCGCTCGTAGGCGTTGCCGAGCCAGGCGTCCTCGGTGGCGTCGACGCCCGGGATCAGGAGGACGTCGCCCGTCCCCCGGTACCGCCCGATCGCCTCCTCGTCGACGACGAACTCCGCCTCCCAGGCGTCGGGCTCGGGCTCGGCGAAGGAGCGGACCTCGATCGGCGTCGTCCGCCCCAGGTTCAGCGTCGCGTCGCCGTACCCCAGGTAGAGGCGGTCGCCGAAGACGTGGAGCGCCTGGATGGAGCGGTCGAACTGGTCGTGGCCGAGGTCGGCCTCGTGGAACTCGAGGTAGTCCTCGATGGGGCGGGCCCAGGTGCCGAAGTCCTCGAACGTCAGGTCGGCGATGTCCGGCCCCGGGGAGGGCTCGTCGTCGACGGACGGGCAGCCGGCGAGGGCGAGCCCGACGCCAGCCAGGAGCAGCGCGCGCATCGGGCGATCCTAGACGGTTCGTTCAGCGCTCGACGGGGAGGTGCGCGTACAGCTCGAAGTGCTCCATCCCGTGCGCGAAGGGGCGGCCGATCCAGGCCTCGAAGCAGGGCTGGTCGGCGGGTACGTAGCCGCTGGAGGGGAGCCACGTGGAGAACAGCCAGTCCAGCGCCCGCTGCTCGAGGTCGATGTCGCCGCGGACCTCGACCTGGGCGACGCGCATGGGGGGGAACTCGATGCGGCCGATCACGCCGTCGGCGCGGACGTCCGGCACCACCAGCCCGACGTCGTAGCGGCAGTCCTCCAGGGCCACGATCTCGGGGTCGTCCCACTGGTAGCCGAGCCACTGCCCGTCGGCGAGGCCGCGCGCCTCGGCCCACGCCTCGAGGTGCTTCGCGGCGTCGATCACGCCGGTCTCGGAGTGGTAGGGGTCGGGGACGCGGACGTAGGCGACCGTCCGCGCGGGGGGGTCGACGAGGCGGGCCTCGAAGCCGTCCGGGTTGGCGCCCGGCTCGAGGCGCTCCAGGGTGTACGGCGTCCCCGCGGCGAGGCGCTGCAGATCCTCGCGGCGGCGGTCCCGGAGCGTCTCCAGATCGACCACGCTGGGGGGGACGCCGTAGTGCTTCTTGAAGCTGCGGGAGAAGTCCGAGGACGAGGCGAACCCGCAGCTCATGGCCACGTCCGTCAGGGAGCGGCCGGGGTCGTGGGACATGAGGAAGAGCGCCCGCTCCAGGCGGAGGCGCTTGACGAACTGGGCGGGCGTCTCGCCGACCAGAGCCGCGAACACGCGGTGGAAGTGAAACGGCGAGAAGCAGGCGACGCGGGCGAGGTCGTCGAGCTGGAGCGGTCCGTCGAGCCCCTGGATGACGTGGTCGATGGCGCGGTTGACGCGCTCCAGGTAGTCGGAAGACGTGGACGTCGAGCCGGTGGGGACGATTCGCAAGACCTGGCAAGCAGCCTCCTGCCTGTCCCGATGACTTGTATGACCTCTGCGGAGATGGAGATGTCCTC
>CAYFOA010000411.1:0-2333 GCA_964344575.1 uncultured Rickettsiales bacterium
CGGGCCGGGGGCCGGAGGCAACGCGGCGGGACGCGGCCCCCATCAGCGCGACGGCCCGGTCGCGCCATCCCGGTCGGAGGGTGAGGCGCCGCCCCGCGGCGACGGCGGCGTGGACGGCAGCGGCGAGGGCGGCGGGGTCCCCGGGGGGGACGAGGCGGGCGGGGGCGCCGGCGACCAGGGCGCGGATCGAGGGGAGGTCGGTGGCGACGACGGGGAGGCCGGAGCCGAGGGCGTCGGCGACCTGGAGCGGGCAGAGGCGGGTGGCGGTGTCGTGGTCGTGGGGGTAGAGGGCGAGCCAGGCGGCGGCGCGGTCGAGGAGGTCCTCGCGGGCGGCGCCCCAGGCGGGACCGACGAGCTCGACGCGGCCGCGCAGAGCTGGGTGGGCGTCGATGACGGCGGTCCACGCGTCGACGCGGACGCCGCCCTGGTCGCGACCCGCGAGCCGCAGCGGGGGAAGGTCGGGGTCGCGTCGCCAGGCTTCGAGGGCGAGGTCGAGACCGGCGCGGCGGTGGAGGCCGAGCGCGAGGACGGCGGGACGCGCGACGGAGGGGGCAGCAGGGCCGGCGCGGCGGGCGGCGCGGGCGGGGTCGAGGCCGCAGGCGTTGGGGAGGAGGAGGACGCGCTCGGGGGGGACGCCGGCGGCGCGGAGGTCGTCGGCGAGGCCGGGGGCGGGGGTGACGTGGAGGTCGGCGGCGCGCAGGGCGGCCGCGTGGCGGGGGTCGCCGGGTTCGGGGCGGACATGCCACTCGTGGACGACGCACCGCCACCGCCCGCGCCCCCCCTCCGCGGCGGCGACGCGGGGATCCCGGCAGAGGAGCGTGGCTTCGGGATGGCGAAGCCTGCGGAGGGCGCGGCGGAAGCGGAGCCCGGCCCGGGGCGGGCGGCTGGGCCGGTCGGGGCGGACCACGGTCAGCGACGGAGGGAGCGATCGTCCCAGCCACGCCTCCATCGACCCGGGCACGCCGTCGGGGAGCCCGGCGTCGCCGACCAGCGTCACGCGGGGGACGCCGGCCTCGGCCAGCCCCACGGCCTGCTGGAACGCCTGCCAGCCCTGCGGTCGCGGCGACGGCAGGGCGGCGCGGACGGCGACGACCCAGGCCCCCGCGGCGCGAGGGTCCGGGCAAGGTTCCACCGACGCGACGTCCCGGTCGCCCCCCGCCGGAGCGCCGGCGGACGCGACGTTCCGGACACCTCCCCCGCGGGCGGACCCGGCAGGGCCCACGGACGGGACGCGACGGCCGGCGTCGGCGTGGGCAGCCGCGCGGAGGGCGACCGCCCGGCCCCCCTCGGCGTGAGCGAGGGCGGCGAGGACCGCGGCGGCGAAGTGCGCCGGTCGGCCGCTGCGCCTCCAGGCCTCCCGCGCCCCCGCCCCGAGCGCGGCGAGGCGAGCGCGGTCCTCGTGCAGCGCCGCGAGGAGGTCTGCAAGCGCGGAGGGGTCGGTGGGATCGTCCAACACGAGGCCCAACCCGCCGTCCCCGACCGCCTCGCGCACGCCCGCGACCGCGCCGCCGATCGAGGGGACGCCCCGCGCGGCGGCCTCCAGGTAGACGAGCCCGAACCCCTCCGTGTCGCCGATCGGCTCCGTCCGCGCCGGCATCACCAGCACGTCGGCCGCCGCCCACGCCCGCTCGAGGGTCGCCGCGTCGACGTGCCCCTCCACCGAGACGTGATCGCACCCCGCGGCGAGCGCGGTCAGGCGAGCCCGGTCCGGGCCGTCCCCCACCACCCGGAGCTCGACCTCGCCGCCGAGGCGACGGACCGCGGCGATCGCGACGTCCTGCCCCTTCCGCGGGATCAGGCGCCCCACGCACAGCGCCCGCAGCGGGGAGGGACGAGCGCCTCCCGACGCGCTCAGAGGCCGTTTCGGTTTCTCAGGCAAACCGAAACCGCTACTGAGGCTCCTCAGCGGCACTTTCGGTTCGTCTGGCAAACCGAAACGCGCGCTGAGACCGTCCCCCGGGGACGGAGTCCCCGCCGCCGCCGGCGCGGGGGGCGCCGACTCCGGCACCGTACGTGTGACCGCGGCCGGCGGCGGCGGCTCCGGAACGGCGGCGGGGACGACGTGGACCCGGTCCGCCCCTCGCCCGCGGAGCTCCGCCTCCATCCACCGCGTGAGGCACAGCCACCTCACGCCGGCACCGAGGACCTCCCGCCGCGCCGCCGCCCGGGCCGGCGTCAGCGGCGCCGTGATCTCCCGCCCGTGCGCGAACACCCACGGGCTCGGGAGGCCCGCCGCCCCCCCCGCGAAGACCTCCCACGACATCGCGATCACCGCGTCGGGCCGGAACCGCGCCGCCGCCGATGCCATCCCGCGGGGCCACAGCCCCGCCCCC
>CAYFOA010000412.1:0-2165 GCA_964344575.1 uncultured Rickettsiales bacterium
GGGGTTCCGGGGCGCGGGGTTCCGGGGCGCGGGGTTCCGGGGCGCGGGGTTCCGGGGCGCGGGCGAGACCGGTCGACGGAGGGCCCGCTCGGGGGACGGGTGGATCGCGTCGATGGGGTCGGCGGTGCCCGGCGCGGTGGTGTCGATCTCCACGTCCACGCGGCCCTTGAAGACGCCCCCGCCCTCGACGGCGAGGAGCCCCTGGACGTCGCCCACGAGGACGCCGTGGTTTCCGATGACGACCTGCTGGGTGGCGCGCACGCGGCCTTCGAGCGTGCCGTCGACGCGGACCCGGGCGGCGACGACGTCGGCCTTCGCCACGCCGCCGGGGGCGACCCAGAGCTCGCCGCCGACGTGGATCTGGCCGTCGAAGCGGCCGATGACGACGACGTCGCCGTCACCCGCGAGGTCCCCCGTCAGGCGGATGCCCGCGGAGATGACCGTCTTGTCTCCCGCCATGCCCGCATTGTGCCCCCACGTCCGACGGCTACCAAGACCCATCCGTCGGATGGGTAGACTCCCCCAGGTGCAACCCGGGGACCGTCGGATGGCCGCGCTGCTCGGCCTCGCCGCGATGCTTCCGTTCGCGGCGGTCCTCTTCGGGGACTTCGTGTGGGACGACCACGTCGTCTTCGAGACCAACGAACAGCTCGGCCTCGCGGACCTCCCGGGGTACTGGCTCCAGGGCGAGGCGTCGAGCACCGGGATCGGGCGGACGTCCCGCTACAACCCGCTGGGGTGGACGCTGTTCTCGCTGGAGACGGTCCTCGCCGGGGACGCCCGGCCGCCGTGGCTGTACCACGCGACGTCGCTCCTGCTGCACGGCGTCGGGGTCGCCCTCCTGGCCGCCCTGCTGCTGGTGACAGCCCGCGTCGGGGGGGCGCGGCAGCCGCGGCTGTTCGCGGGGATCGGGGCGGGGTGGTTCGCGATCGCGCCCGTGCAGGCCGAGGTCGTCTGCTTCCCCGCAGCCCAGTTCGACTCGCTGGCGTGGCTGCTCCTGGGGGGCGGGGCGCTGCTAGCGGTGACGGCCCGGTCGGACCTGGGGCAGCTCGCGGGGGGGCTGCTCGCGGCGACGTCGATGCTGAGCAAGGAGGCGACGCTCCCGGCGCTGCTGGTCCTGCCGCTGCTGCTGCCGTTCCTGCGCGACCGCGAGGGGTGGCGGCGTCCCGCGCTCTGGGGGTGGACCGCGGCGGGGGCGTGGGGCGGCGTGGTCGCCGTGATGGCGGCCCGGCGGGCGATCGGGATCGTGATGCCGTCGGCGCTGGGGGAGTCGTCGGTGGAGCGGATCGTCGCGTCGTTCGCGGCCCTGTTCCGGATGGCGGTGCTCCAGGAGCAGCTGTCGCTGATGCGGCCGATCACGACCGTGCCGGGGGACGTCGACCTTGTCGTGCTCGGCCTGTTCGTCGTGATCGGGGTCGTCGGGCTCTTCAAGCGGTGGACGTTCGAGGGGCGGGCGGCGGCGGGGGGGGCGCTCTGGATGGCGTGCCTGCTCGCGCCTCACGCGGCCGCGGCGGTGGGGTTCGAGCTGCAGCCGGACCGGTACGCGTACCTCGCGCTGCCGGGGCTCGGGATGGTCGTCGCCTCGGGGGCGACGGCGCGGCCGATCCGGGGGCTCCTGCCGGTCCTCGGCCTGCTCGGGCTCCTCTTCGTGGTCCGCGACGTCCACCAGACGCAGCGCTGGTTCGGCGACGTCGAGCTGTTCACGTGGGAGGTGGAGCAGTTCCCGGAGGCGCCGCAGACCTGGTACCACCTCGGGATGGTGCTCCGGAACGAGGGGCTCCCCGACGAGGCCGACGCGGCGCTCGCCGAGGCCGCTCGGCTGGGTCCGTTCCTGCCGCAGACGTGGGGCGAGCTGGCGGAGCTGCGGGCCAACCGGGGGGACGTCGCGGGGGCGCTGCGGGCCGTCGACGAGGGGCTGACGCACCTGCCCGGCGACCCGGCGCTGCTCCAGCTCCGGGCCCAGATCAGCGGGCGTTGAGCTCGATCAGCAGCTCGCGGAGGTCGCGCTCCGGGGGCGGGCCCCAGAGGTCGGGCGGGAGCGTCACGTCCTCGCTCGCGAAGAGCACCCAGTAGCGGCCGCGGGGCAGGTTCAGGTCGTACGTCGCGTGGTAGCGGTAGCCGCCCCCCTCGCGGATGGAGCGGACGACGTCGTGCTCGGTGGTCCG
>CAYFOA010000413.1:0-2135 GCA_964344575.1 uncultured Rickettsiales bacterium
CCGCCTACCCCGGCGCCCCCGAGCTGTGCGACGGCGTCGACAACGACTGCGACGGGACCGTCCCCAGCGACGAGCTCGACGGCGACGGCGACGGCCTCGCGACCTGCGCGGGCGACTGCAACGACAACGACGCCGGCGTCTTCGCGGGCAACGACGAGACCTGCGACGGCGTCGACGAGGACTGCGACGGCGTCATCGACGACAACCCCATCGACCCCGACCTGTTCTACGGCGACGTCGACGGCGACGGGGCCGGCGGCGGCTTCACCGTCCTCGCGTGCGAGGCCCCCGCGGGGTTCGTCGGCACGTCCACCGACTGCGACGACTTCGACGCCAGCAGCTACCCCGGCGCCCCCGAGCTGTGCGACGGCGAGGACAACGACTGCGACGGCGGCGTCCCCGCGGACGAAGCCGACCTCGACGGCGACGGCTTCGGCGAGTGCGCGGGCGACTGCGACCCCCTGGACGCCGACGTCTTCCCCGGCGCCGACGAGGTCTGCAACAGCGCCGACGACGACTGCGACGGCACCGTCGACGAGGACGCGACCGACGGCGACGTCTACTACGAGGACCTCGACGGCGACGGCTTCGGCGACCTCCCCACCGCCCCCGCGTGCGACGTCCCCGACGGCGCGGTGGAGGAAGCCGGCGACTGCGACGACCTGGACGACACCGTCTACCCCTCCGCCCCGGAGCTGTGCGACGGCCTCGACAACGACTGCGACACGGTCGTCCCCGCCGACGAGGGCGACCTCGACGGCGACCTCCTGCTGGACTGCGAGGACGACGACGCCGATGGCGACGGGCTCTCCTCCGCCTACGACGCCGACGACCTCGACGCCTCGGTGGTGACGGGTCCCACCGCCGGAACCGGCGGCGACGGCCCCTACCTCGCCGCGGCCCCCGGCGAGACCCTGGACGCGACCTTCGCCCCGTTCAGCTTCCTGTCCGACGGGGTCGCCGCGGGCGCGGACACGTTCGAGGTGGACGACGCGGACCTGTTCGCGGCGGGCGACGAGGTCGTCCTCATCGCGCTCGACGGCCCCACCGCGGGGACGTGGGAGACGCTCTTCGTGGCGTCCGTCGACGAGCCCGCCTCCACCATCACGGTCGAGCCCCCCCTGGCGTCCACGTACGACGCGGGCGACACGGGCCTCGTCCAGCGGATCCCCCACTTCACGACGTTCGCCGTGCCGTCCGGGACGTCGGTCGTGGCGTCGGCGTACGACGACGGCGGCAGCGGAGTGATCTGGTTCCGGGCGACGGGCGCGGTCACGGTGGACGGCGCGCTCGACGCGTCGGCGGCGGGCTACGCGGGCGGCGACGGGGTGCTCGGCAACACCTACGACCCGATCCAGGGGAGCAGCTACGGCGGCGTCGGGGCGGCGGGCGTGACGACGGCCAACGGCGGCGGCGGCGGCGCCTACCCGCGGCGCGGCGACAACGCGGACGGCGGCGGCGGCGGCAGCTACGGCGGCGTGGGGACGGGGGGTACGTCCTACAACGGGAGCACGGTCACGGACCCGGGGGACGTCTACGGCGACGCGGACCTGGCGACCCGGTTCCTCGGCTCGGGCGGCGGCGGCGGCTCGCCGGACACGGAGGGGGACGGCGACAGCACGAGCAACATCAACGGCGACGGCGGCGCGGGCGGAGGCCTGATCGCGGTGTTCGCGGGCGGCGGCGTGACGGTGACGGGCAGCCTCGCGGCGGACGGCGACGACGGCGACGACGCGGTCTCGGTGGGCGGCGAGAACGGCGGCGGCGGCGGCGGCTCGGGCGGCACGATCCTCCTCGCGGGCCCGGCGGTCGACCTGAGCGGCAGCGTGACCGCGGTCGGCGGCGACGGCGGCACGTCGTCATCGTCCAACGTGAGCACCCCCTACGGATCGGCGTTCGGCGGAGACGGCGGCGACGGCCGGATCCGCGTCGAGACGGACAGCCTCACCGGCGCGACGACCCCGGCGCCGGGGTCGACCGGGGCGTGGGTGCCGTAGGCGTTGGCAGTGGGGAGAGCGCGAGAACGAGGTCGAGAACGAGAACGAGGCCACGAGAACGAGAACGAGAACGAGGTCGAGAACGAGGTCGAGAACGAGGCCCGAGGGAGACGATCCGGGAGGTGCTCCCGGCGTCCA
>CAYFOA010000414.1:0-2107 GCA_964344575.1 uncultured Rickettsiales bacterium
GTGCAGACACGGCGTCTGGACCGCACATGAGCGCTTCGCCGCCCACCTCGTGCACGGGCGCCGCCCCCGACCCCCCGCTTTGCTCGGCTACGGCAGGTGGCGGATGAGCTGTTTGCTCAGGATCTGCGCCTCGTCGCAGAAATCGCCCATGAATTCAGAGGTTGCAAGGAAGTCCTTGACGAAAGAGTCGAAGTCTCCGCGGCGGACGAGATCGCTGAAGAACGCGACGGACTCGGCGGCCTTGTCGACGACCTCGAGGGCGTGGGGGTTGAGCTCCTCGATGGCGGCGTAGAGCTCGGGGTCCTGGGCGAAGAGGCGGCCCGCCATCGTCATCTCGAGGCGGTAGATGGGGGAGGTCCACTCCAGCGAGCGGCCGATGTCGACGCCGAGCTCGCGGAGCGTGCGGCCCAGGCAGATGGTGTGGAAGTGCACCAGGACCTGGATGATGGACATCATCCGGTCGTGCTCCTCGGGGGTGGCCTCCTTGACGCGCATGCGGGCGTCGCGGAGGAGCTGGACGATGGCCCCGTTCCGCTCCCCCCGGCCCTGGCAGACGATGACCGTCTGGCCCGCGAAGGTGGGGACGGGGGGGCCGAACATGGGGTGCAGGCCGAGGACGTCGCACTCGGACGCCATCATGGCGGCGACGGGGTCGCGCTTGAGGGAGGTGACGTCGAGGAGGAGCTGGCCGGGGCGGGTCAGCGGGACGACGGACTCGATGATGGGGACCGTGTCGCGGAGGGGGACGGCGAAGAGGAGGACGTCGGCCCAGGCGGCGAGCTCCTCGACGGGGACGCCGCGGCCGACGTCGGAGTAGCGGACGTCGAAGCCGCGGTCGGCGAAGAAGAGGCGGAAGATCTGGCCCATGCGGCCGGCGCCGCCGACGACGCCGAGGCGGGGGGAGTCGGTGACGGAATGCCACGCGGGGCGCTGTTCAGGCACGGCGGCGGAGTTTGACAGGGGGTCTTCGGGCCGGTCAAATGCCCCGATGTCGCGCCATCGTCGTGGGGCGTCGAACCTGCCTCCGATGATCGGCGCGCGGGTCGGCGCGAGCAGCTGGGGCCGCCGCGCGCGCCCGCGGGAGGCGCCCGAGGCGGAGCTGCCGTCGGTGTCGCTGGAGCACGCGTCGGTGCCGCTCCTCTCGATGGAGGAGGCGGGCCTGCTGGCGGGGGAGATCCGTCCCGTGCCGGCGCTCCCCGCGGACCCCGACACGTTGTCGATCGAGCCGCTGAGCCACGCGTCGGTGTCGCTCGAGTCCATCACGGCGTCGCTGTCGCAGGACTGGCCGAGCGGTTCGCTGCCGTCGCTCTCGCTGGACCCCGAGTCGGCGCACTCGCTGGCGTCGCTGTCGCTGGACTCGGTGTCGTCCTCGCTGGAGTCGCTGTCGCTGGAGGCGCTGTCGCAGGAGCTGACGACGGAGTCGCTGGACGTGGCGCCGGCGCGGACGGAGATCCTGGGACCGGAGTCGGGCGCCGACGAGCCGGCGCCGGAGGAGGAGGACGCCGCGGCCGCTGCCGAAGGGGTCGGGGACGAGGACGAGGCCGGCGTCGCGGGCGAGGTCGAAACCGAGAACCGGAGCGCGGGACGCGCGGGAGGTCGCGTGCCGCCGGAGGCGGCGCGTCCGCAGGATGGCCGCCAGGACGGCGGCCACAACGAGAACGAGAACGAGGTCGAGAACGAGAACGAGAACGAGGTCGAGAACGAGAACGAGAGCGAGAGCGAGGTCGAGAACGAGAGCGAGAGCGAGGTCGAGAACGAGAGCGAGAACGAGAGCGAGAGCGAGGCGTCCGCCGAGGATCTCGCGAGCCTGACGCTGGAGGACGAGGAGGACGCGGCGGCGGTCAGCCTCGACGAGCTGGTGCTCGACGACGACTCGGTGGGGGACCTTGGAGGGCCGTCCGCCGAGGCCGGCGAGCTCGCGGACCTGATGATCCCCGACTCGGCTGCGGACGTCGGCCCGACAGCGTCGCTCGGCGAGCTGGACGAGCTGCTCCTGGACGACTCGGTCGCCGACGTCGTCCTGGAGGACCCCTCGACCGCCGACTCGGTCGCGGACCTGGAGCTGGACGACGGCTCGGTCGGGGACGACCTCCTCGAGCTGGACGGG
>CAYFOA010000415.1:0-2051 GCA_964344575.1 uncultured Rickettsiales bacterium
CGTAAAGCAGGTAGAGGCCCCTGGGTGCCTTGCGGCCACGCAAGGCGGCGAACTCGGTGTCCCGCAGCGTGCCGATCGCGCTCAGGAGCTGCCGCGCGCTCCCGGCTTCCATGAGGCCCGCCTCCGTGAGCATCACCGTGTGAGCCCGGTCCACCTCGCTGATGTGCGCAAGGTCGGAGTCGATGGCTGCATCAGCGGTGTCGTCGAAGACGATGGTCGCCGCCCGCAGGTCCAGGGCGCGTCGGATCCGACCGGTGTCGCTCATTGGTCCACCCTCGTGCTTGTCGGGTTTGTTCTGGATAGGCTTTCCCGATGCTCTCGGTGCCGCTTCGCAGACAGCCATGCTCGCTTGTCGCTCGACGACCCGCATGAGACCCGCTGCTGCGACGGCGCTGGGAGGCCCTGACCGACCACAGGAAGTAGCGCCACGGGGCCCGTCTGGAAGTTGGAAACCGTCGAGCCCCCGGAGCGCCGTTCAATGAGCCTTCGGCCGGACCTCCCAGCACCGCAGAGCGTACTACCTGAAGCAGGAGGACGACGATGAAGTACACGGTGGGTCTGGACTGGGCGAAGGAGGCACACGCCGTCTGCGTCTTGGACCAGGGCGGACAGGTGGTCGACCGATTTGAAGCTCGGCACGACCGCGACGGGCTCGCGGGACTCGTGCGCAAACTCGGGCGATTCGGTCCCGAGAAGGAACTGCCGATTGCCGTCGAACGGCCGAGCGGCCTGCTGGTGGACACCCTCGTGGAGGCCGGCTTCCGGGTCGTTCCAATCCACCCGAACGTCGTCAAGGCCTGCCGCTCGCGCTACTCCACGGTTCACGCGAAGAGCGATCCCGGCGACGCGTACCTGCTGGCCGACCTGCTGCGCACGGACGGCCACCGCTTTCACGCGCTGCGCCCGTTGTCCGACGAGGTGCGGGGGCTCAGGGCGATGGTCCGAGGTCGTGACGACCTCGTTGCCCAGCGCGTCGCCGTCGCCAATCAGCTCCGTTCCCTCCTCGAAAGCTACTGGCCCGGCGCTGTTGCGATCTTCGCGAGCATCGACTCGCCCATCGCTCTCGACTTCGTACAGCGCTACCCGACGCCGGCCAGTGCGAGCCGTCTCGGGGAGAAACGCCTCGCGCGGTTCCTGGCAACCCACCACTACAGCGGTCGGCGCAAGCCGACGGAGTTGCTCGACAGACTGCGACAGGCTCCGACCGGGCTCGCGGGCGACGTCGAAGCCGAAGCAAAGCGCCTCGTTGCGCTCCAACTCGTAGCTACGCTTCGTTCGCTCGTCGCGGGCATCAAGCAGCTCACGAGCGCGATCGAGCATGCCGTCGCTCAACTGGATGCCGGAGCCGTCGTCATGTCCTTCCCTCGCACCGGCAAGGTCAACGCGGCGCAGATCCTCGCGGAACTCGGCGATGACCCCCGGCGATTTCCGACGGAAGCCTCCCTGGCTGCGATGGCGGGTGTGGCGCCGGTAACCTACGCCTCCGGCAAGAAGGTCGGCGTCGCCTTCCGCTGGGCGGCCAACAAGCGTCTCCGTCGTGCCATCACCACCTGGGCGGACAACAGCCGTCACGGTAACGAGTGGGCGCGCTCGATCTACACCCGAGCCCGCCAGCGCGGATGCGACCACCCGCACGCCGTCAGAATCCTTGCCCGAGCCTGGATCCGAATCCTCTGGCGATGCTGGACCGCCGGAACTCCGTACGACCCCGAGTTGCACGGAGCGGCACGGCTCCTCAAAGCCGCCTGACCCGGCTGGGGTTGACACAGGTAGTCTCATTGGGGGTCACGGCTGGGCTTCATCCTGGCCGCCGCCGGAGCAGCGGTCGGACTGGGGAACCTGTGGAAGTTCCCCTACATCACCGGGGCCAACGGGGGAGGATGGTTCGTCCTCATCTACCTGGGCTGCATCGCATTGATCGGGCTGCCGATCCTCGTCGCTGAGCTGATGGTCGGCCGCGCAGCGCAGTCCTCGCCCGTTGCGGCGTTCGAGCGGCTCAGCTCGGCTCGAAGTCCGTGGGTGGCGACCGGCTGGCTCGGCGTCGGGGCCGC
>CAYFOA010000416.1:0-2013 GCA_964344575.1 uncultured Rickettsiales bacterium
CCACCCGCATCGCCGCGCGCCTCACGCGGGAGGCGATCCCGCCGCCGACCCGGCGAGACATGGCCCGCTCCGTCGCCCCCAGCGCGTGGCGAACGAAGCACGTCGCCACGATCCTCCGCAACGCCGCGTACTGCGGCCACCTCGTCCACGACGGCGAGATCGTCGCTCGGAACGCCCACGAAGCGGCCATTGACGACGAGGCGTTCGCGCGAGTCCAGGCCAAGCGGAAGCTCAGGGACCGGAACCGCAAGGCCGGCAAGGGCAACGGCGCCAACGCCGTCACGCTGAGCCAGCGCGGGCTGCTGACGCCCTGGCTTCGCTGCGGGACGTGCGGCGGCCGAATCTGCGTCGCGGCCGGAGGGTCCAAGAAGCGGCGGACGTACCTGTACTACTGCGCCGCGAGGCAGGACAACCCGGCGGCCTGCGCCGGGATCTCGATCCGGGTGGAGAAGCTCGATCGGGTCGTCCTCGACGCGCTGGAGCAGAGGGTCCTCGACCCCGACAACGTGGAGAACTTCCTGCGCGAGGCCGTCGCCCGACTCGAAGCCGAGCCTGCCGACCCCGTCGCCGCCGAGCGCGACCGCCTCGACGCACTCCTGGCCGACCTCGACACCCGTATCCGGCGCACGGCCCAGCAGGTCGTGAACGGGATCATCGACGAGGACGACGCCCGCGCCCTCAACGCCCCACTCCTCGACCAGCGCGAGCAGGCCCGGCTGTCGCGCGCCGCCCTGCCGAGCGCCGCCCCGCTCCCCGCCATCGAGCAGATCGACCCCGACGCCTTCCGCACTGCGGTCCTGGAGGCCTGGCACGACCGCCCGCTCGAAGATCGCCGTCGTGCGCTCGACCAGGTCGTCGACGAGGTCCGCCTGTCACCCGGCGGCGTTCACATCAAGTACGGCGCGAGCGGTTATCACGGCCATGCACCCAACGGCCCGCCGTAGGCGCCGATGTCGTTCCGAGAACCGTCGAGGTCGTTGTAGCCGGAGAGCGGGTTCCCCGCATCGACGGCCGGCGAGAAGCCAGGGTCGAGGGAGTAGTCGCCACCGGCCGGATCGGTGAGGTGGGGCTGCGACTCCACGTTGTTGGATCCCGGCTCCCCCGCGCCCCACCAGTTGCCGTCCCCGTTCTCCCACACGAGGTTGTAGTCGGCGACGAGGCTCGGATCCATGCCGATGCCGGGAGCCTCGTTGAACGCCACCAGGTTGTTCTCGACGACACCGCTCCAGGCCCCGATGCCGGGCCCTTCGCGGGTGTTCGTGTTCCCGTAGACCGTGTTGTTCCACAGCCAGCGAGAGAGGCCGGACGCATTTCCCGATGCGACGACGATTCCGAGGCCGGACCGGACCTCGTTGTCGTGGACGAGGCAGTTCGAGATCTCGGCGTCGCTGTCGGAGGCCCAGATCAGGGCCGGTGACGCGTCGGCCAGGGCGTAGCTGTTGTTGCGGACGACCGTCCGTCGCAGGGTCAAGTCGCCGCCATCGGACACCTGCAGCATGGACGCCACGTTGAGGTTGTCCTCGAAGACCCCGTCGAGCCACTGCACGGTCGAGGCCTCGGCGCTGACGGCGGCCGCGTCGGGTTCGCTGGAGACGCAGCCCGACACCGTGACTTCGGCCACCGAAATCGTCGACCCCTCGGCCTCGATCGCGCAGGCCTGACCCCCGATGGCGACGCCCGTCAGGGACATTCCGGTCAGGTTGAGGGTGGCCGACGAGATGCTGACCGCGGGCGCCGTTGCGCCGGCGATGGTGGTGGCCGCGGCGCCGTCGGTCGAGAGGATGGTCAGCTCGAGTCCCGAGAACGAGATCGGGCCGTACGTGCCCGGGCAGACGGTGATGGTGTCCCCGTCGCCCGCCGCGGCGACCGCGTCCTGTACCTCGGCGAAGGGGGATCCACCGTCCCCGCAGACGGTGGCCGGCTCGACGGCGTCGTCGTCATCGGCCGCGTCGTCGTCATCGGCTGCGTCGTCGTCGTCGGCTGCGTCGTCGTCGTCGGCTGCGTCGTCGTCGT
>CAYFOA010000417.1:0-1972 GCA_964344575.1 uncultured Rickettsiales bacterium
CGACGACGACTCGGGGGACGACGACGACAGCGGCTCCGACGACGACGACAGCGGCTCCGACGACGACGACGACGCCGACGACGACGACTCGGCGGCCGTAGACGACGACGACGCCACCGCGGCCCCCGAGGTGACGTGGCTGGGCGGCGGCTGCCGCGCCTGCCGGGGCGAGCTCGGGGACCGGGGCGGCGCGAGCTCCCCGCTCGCCGGCATCCTCGTCCTGGGAGGCGTCCTCGCCCTCCGCCGCCGTCGGCGCGCCTCCCCCGGGCTCGCCCTCGTCGCCGCCGTGCTCCTCGTCCCCGCCGCCGCCGCCGCCCAGGCCGAGCCCGCCCCCGGCGCGTACGACGTCCAGCGGTTCACCCTCGCCGCCGGCGCCTCCACCTTCCTCGCCGCCGAGGAGGCCCGCCTCCTCCGCCCCGGCGGCGTCGGCCTCCGCGTTCGCCTCGGCTACGCCCACCAGCCGCTGGAGGCGACCGGCCCCGACGGCGCGCGCCGCGAGGGCGTCATCGACGGGCTCCTCGCGCTGCAGATCGGCGCCTCCGTCGGGGTCACCGACTGGTTCGAGGCCGACCTGTCGCTCGCCGCGCTCCAGGTCGTGATCGCGGGCCCGGGCCTCCCCGACGCGCCCCCCGGGCCGGTCGCGCTGACCCCCGGCGACCTCTGGCTGGCGGGCCGCTTCCGCCTCGCCGGCGGCCCCCGCGGCGGCGTCGTGCTGTCCCCCTTCGTCACGCTCCCGACGGGATCGCCCGACCTCTTCCTGACCGCCGGCCTCCCGACGTTCGGGGTCCGCCTCGCGGGCTCCCACGACTTCGGCGTCCTCCGCCTCGCCGGGGACCTCGCCTACCGCGTCCACCCGGCGGCGAAGACGCTGACGGGGGGGCTGCTCGCGGACGACGAGGTCCGCTTCGCGGCGGGCGCGTCGGTCGGCCTGGGGCGGGCCCCCGTCCGGCTCGGCGTCGAGGTGTTCGGCGCCGCCGTGGTCCCCGTGGGGCGCGGCGGCGGTCCCCCGCTGGAGGTCCACGTCCCCGCGGAGTGGCTCGCCGAGGTCCTCCTCCACGCGCCCGGAGGCATCGACGTGACGGTCGCCGCGGGCACGGGCCTGAGCTCGGGCCCCGGGACCCCGGTTGCCAGGGTGATCGCGGGGGTCACGTGGCGGCGCCGGCCGGCGGGCAAGCCGGCGGCGGCGGCGGAGCCGAGCGTCGCGGATGCCCCGGACCCCGACCCGCGGCCGGCCTCCGACCCGCCCGTGGACCCCGACGGCGACGGCCACCTCGCGGAGCTCGACCTCTGCCCGGGCGTCGCCGGGCCGCATCGGGGCTGCCCCGACGATGTCCGCCTCGTCCGCCGCGGCGATCTGGTCTCGATCGTCGATCCCATCGTGTTCGAGGAGACCGGAGAGGTCGCCGCCGTCTCGCTCCCCACCATCGCCCAGCTCAAGGCGCTTCTCGAAGGCGAGCCCACCCTCGAGCTGGCCCGCATCGGCGCCCACGTCTCCGCCTCCGGCGACCCCGACGCCGATCGCGAGCGGACCCGCGTCCAGGCGACGTCGGTCCTCAAGGCGCTGATGGGCCTCGCCGCGGATCCCAACCGGCTCGAGGCGGTCGGCTACGGGAGCTCCCGCCCCGCCGACGGAGAGCCCGCCGACCGGATCGAGATCACGCTCTACCTGGCGCCCTGAGCCGCCGCCGCGGGTCTACAGCTCGACGTCGAGGAGGACCCGGATCGCCAGCTCGTCCTCCCCGAGGGTGACGAACCGGGTGCTCGTCTCGAACCCCGCCTTGCTCACGACCACCTCGACCGTCTTGCCGGCGTCACGGACGACGCGGACGGGGGCTGCGCCGACGCCCACGCCGTCGACGAACACGTGCGCGCCGACGGGGATGCTGCGGACGATGAGCGCCCCGCGCGGGGCCGCGGGCGCCGGCTCGGGCGCGGCCGCGCGGGCCGGGTCCGGGGTGGCGACCGCCGTCCG
>CAYFOA010000418.1:0-1968 GCA_964344575.1 uncultured Rickettsiales bacterium
ATCAAGCACGTCGGAGGTGCGAGCACCTCCTTTGGTGCTTGACACGGGGGACGGGCGGGGTGGTGGGGGATCGGAGGGAATCCCCCCTCCGCTCAAGCCCAGGAGCCTACGTTGCAGCACCCCTTCCGCCACGAGAACCTCCACGCCTACCAGGTCGCCCTCGAAGTGGCCCGCTGGGCCCGGACGGTCAAGACCGCCAGCGACCTCGAGGACCAGCTGAGAAGGTCGACGGCCAGCGTCACGCTGAACATCGCGGAGTCCAGCCGCCCCAACCCCAAGGCGGGCCGGAACCACCTCCGCATCGCGCTGGGGAGCGCGGCCGAGGCCTGCGCGGCGCTGGACCTCATCGACCACCCCGAGGCGGCCGCCAACCAGCAGAAGCTGCGGCGGGTCGGGGCGATGCTCTCGAAGATGGGAGCCCGGTAGAAGGGAAGGGGGCTCCCGCCGGCCGGCGGGAGCCCCTCCTCTCACCTCAGCTTGTGCGTCATCGCCGCGACCCGCCGGAGGGTCGCCTGCATCTCGGCTCCGCCGTCGAGGTCGACCAGGTCCAGCACCGCCGCCGCCTCGGCCGCGCTGGCCTTGGCGTAGGTGAAGTGCCGGGGTCGGTTCCGGCCCTGGGCCTGGCTTCCCTCGGCGATGTTCAACACGACCGAGTCGGCGGCTCGCTTGGCCTGGTCCTTCAGGGCCGTCTCGCCGGTCGGCCACTTCACGGTGCGGACCCATCGGGCGACGGTGACTGCTGCCTGGTAGGCGGTCAGTCGTTCGTGGGGGAGGTAGGGCTGCATCACGAGGTCTCCAGCGCCGGCGGGTCCATCCCGACCGGCCTGCCCCGGTCAGCTGCCGCATAGAGGCGGGATGCAAGGCCCTGGTGCGGAAAGTTCGCTTGCGAACTTTCACGGTGGGCCTTGCATCCCGTCTCGCGGCAGCTAGACCCGGAGGCCGGTCAGGGATGGACCCGTCCGGCGCCCTCGGGATCACCCGCTCCCCCGGGGGCGGCTGGACGCCGGGCGCGCGTTCCGGGTGCTGTCCCTCGAATCTCGGGCTCGACCTCGTCTTCGTTCTTGTGGACTCGTTCTCGTTCTCGTTCTCGTTCTCGTGGACTCGTTCTCGTGGACTCGTTCTCGTTCTCGTTCTCGTGGACTCGTTCTCGTTCTCGTTCTCGTTTCTCGTCCTCGTCCTCGTCTCGTTCTCGTTCTCGCTTTCGGAACTTGCCCCGCTGCTGCCTGTCCCATCCCCCGGCGCCCGGGTGTGGTGCACCCGATGGACAAGGACAAGAAGCTCGACCGTGAGCCCCCTGAGCTCAACCTCCTCCCCTTCATGAACCTGATGACGCTGCTCATCCCGTTCCTGCTCGTCTCGATCCAGTTCATGAACCTCGCCGTCGTCGACGTCAGCCAGCCCGCCATCGCGCCGGCGCGGGCGACGTCGCCGCCTCCCGAGCCGGCCGAGGATCTGGAGCTGAAGATCGCGATCACGCAGACGGAGTACGTCGTCGCCGGGAACACCGACCGGCTGGACCCCGCGGTCACGCTCCAGGCGGGCGAGGTCGAGGCGCTGGCGCGGCTGCTGCGCGAGGTCCGGGACGCCGTCCCCGCCGCGTGCGACGGGGTCGCCGGGCCGGTGCCCGAGGCGTGCAACGTCATCGTCGCGCCCGAGGGCGACGTCCCCTACCAGGCGATGATCACCGCGATGGACGCCGCCCGCGAGGACGACGCGGGGCTGCTCTTCCCCTACGCCGTGGTCGCCGCCGGCGTCTTCTAGCGCCGCCGCCGCACGACGGCGAGGAGGCCGAGCACGAGCAGCGCCGGGGCGGGGCCGCCGCCGGAGCCGCCGATCGAGGTCTCGCAGTCGCACCCCTCCGGCGCGTCGTCGTCGTCGCCCGTCGCGTCGTCGTCGTCCCCGACGTCCGACGTGTCGTCGTCGTCCGCCGCGTCGTCGTCGTCGCCGCTGTCGTCGTCGTCCCCGGAG
>CAYFOA010000419.1:0-1966 GCA_964344575.1 uncultured Rickettsiales bacterium
CGGCGGCGGCGGGGCCGGCGGCGGCGGCTCGACCCACGGCGTGGCCGGCGCGGACGGCGGCGCGGGCGGCGGGATCGTGTGGCTGTACGCCGAGGAGGCGACGATCGACGGCGAGCTGCGCGCGGACGGGGACACGGGCGCCACCGCGACGGTCGCCCACCGCGGCGGCTCCGGCGGCTCGGGCGCGGGCGGCACGATCTGGCTTACCGTGCTCGAGCTCAGCGTGTCGGGCGAGGCCTCGGCCCTCGGCGACGGCCCCTCGGGCAGCGGCACCGGCATCGCGGGCGGCGGCGGCGGCGGCGACGGTCGCATCCGGCTCGACGTCGGCGAGCTCAACGGCGTCGCCCCGGGGGACGCGGACTTCGCCGACGAGTTCGCCGAGTGGTTCGAGCCGACGGGCGGCACGACGGCCGCCGTGAGCGCGGGGTACCCGGCCGAGGCGACGATCTGCGCGGAGACCTTCGTCGTCCCCGGCGGCGCGGTCGTGTGGGACGGCTTCTCGACCGTCGAGGACCTCGACGGCGGCGCGATCGCGTTCCGGCTGTCCGACGACGGGCTGAGCTACGTCTGGTGGGACGGCGGCGCGTGGGCGGCGTCGGGCGGCCCGGCCGAGTCCAACGCCGCGTCCGTCGTCGACGCGAACCTCGGCGCGTACGGGCTCGCCGACCTGACCTGGTGCGCGACGCTCATCGGCGACGGCAGTCAGGAGGTCTCGCTCGACGACGTCGAGGTGGAGTGGTCCCCCGACGCGGACGGCGACGGCGACCCCGACGACACGGACTGCGACGATGGCGACGACACCGTCTTCACGGGCGCGCCCGAGGCCTGCAACGCGGTGGACGACGACTGTGACGGGGCGACCGACGAGGGGTTCGACGCGGACGCGGACACGGTCACGACCTGCGGCCCCGACGGCGTCTCGGGCAACGGGGACGACGACTGCGACGACGGCGAGGCGACGACGTTCCCCGGCGCGGCGGAGGCGTGCGACCTCGTCGACTCGGACTGCGACGGCGACCTCGTCGACGGCGACGCGGACACCGACGGCGACGGGCTCCCCGACTGCGTCGAGGACGACGCGGACGACGACGGCTTCTGCGTCGACGCCGAGGGCGACGGGTGCGACGACCCCGCGGGCACCCCGGGCGACTGCGACGACACCGACGCGGCCATCAACCCGGGCGCGGCCGAGGTCTGCAACGGGGTCGACGACGACTGCGACGGCTCGGTCGACGAGGGGCTGGACGCGGACGGCGACGGCTTCACGCCCTGCGGCGCGGACGGCGCCCCCGGCGGCGGGGACGACGACTGCGACGACGGCGCGACGGACGTGTTCCCCGGCGCGACGGAGCTGTGCAACGCGGTCGACGACGACTGCGACGGCACGGTCGACGACGGCTTCGACGCCGACGGCGACGCGGTCACGATCTGCGGACCCGACGGCGTGGCCGGCAACGCGGACGACGACTGCGACGACGGCGAGGCGACGACGTTCCCGGGCGCGACCGAGGCGTGCGACGGGACGGACTCGGACTGCGACGGCGACCTCGTCGACGAGGACGACGACACCGACGGCGACGGGCTGCCGGACTGCGTCGACAACGACGACGACGCCGACGGCCTCACCGACGACGAGGAGGCGGCCGCGGGTACCGACCCGCTGGACGCGGACACGGACGACGACGGCATCGACGACGGCGACGAGCTCGACGCCGGCACCGACCCGCTGGACGCCGACACGGACGACGACGGACTCGACGACGGCGACGAGCTCGACGCGGGAACCGACCCGCTCGACGCCGACACCGACGACGACGGCGTGAACGACGGCGACGAGCTCGACGGCGGCACGGATCCCCTCGATCCCGACTCGGACGACGACGGGCTGAACGACGGCGAGGAGGCGGACGAGGGCACGGATCCGAACGATCCCGACACCGACGACGACGGCTTCACCGACGGCGAC
>CAYFOA010000420.1:0-1921 GCA_964344575.1 uncultured Rickettsiales bacterium
GCGCCAGACCGACGCTACGCATGGGAGTTTTGGGAGTCAACCGGATAGGCATGGCGGCGACCATGGCCGTCCCGCCGGCGATGCGGGTCATCAGCGTGGGTCCGACGGGTCCGAGGTCGTCGTCGTTCACGCGCGGGAGTCTATAGGATCGCCCGCCATGCGCTGGTTGCCCCTGCTCCTGATCGTCGCCGCCTGCTCGTCCCCCGCGCCTGCGCCGGAGGCCGGACCCGCCCCCGCGCCCGCGCCGGCGGCCACCGACGCGGTCGTCTACACGAACGCGACGGTGCTCACGCTGGACGGCGATCGCGTCGCGTCCGGGCTGCGGACGGAGGCCGGGCGGATCACGCACGTGTGGGACGACGCGGTCCCGGACGGGCTGACGGGCGAGTTCATGGACCTCGGGGGCGCGACGGTCCTCCCCGGGCTGGTCGACGCCCACCTGCACCTGCGGGGGATCGGCAAGGCGGCGCGCGAGCTGGATCTGAAGGGGACCGAGTCGGCGGACTCGGTCGCTGCGCTGGTCGCCGAGGCGGCGAAGACGGCGCCCCCGGGGACGTGGATCCGGGGGCGGGGGTGGGACCAGAACGACTGGGCGGTGCAGGAGTTCCCGGCGACCGACCTCCTCGACGCGGCGGCGCCCGACCACCCCGTCTGGCTGACGCGGGTCGACGGCCACGCGGTGTGGCTGAACGGGAAGGCGTTCGCGGCGGCGGGGATCGACGAGGGAACCGCGATGCCGGAGGGTGGCGAGCGGGTCGCGGGGGTGCTGGTCGACAACGCGATCGCGCTCGCCTCAGGCCAGCTCCCGGCGCCCACCGCGGCCGAGCTGCGGGCGGACTACGAGCGGGCGATCGCGCTCTGCCTGGAGTCCGGGCTGGTGGCCGTCCACGACATGGGGGTCTCGCCGGCGGGGCTGGCGGTACTCCGGGAGCTGGAGGCGGAGGGCGGGCTGGGGCTGAACGTGTACGCGTACCTGGCGAACACGGACGACGCGGTGCTCGAGCCGGACCTGGAGGGGCGGCTGCAGGTGGTCGGGATGAAGCTCTTCACGGACGGCGCGCTGGGCTCCCGCGGGGCCGCGCTGCTGGCGCCGTACAGCGATCGTCCGGGGACGTCGGGCCTGCTCGTGGCGACCCCCGAGGAGCTGACGGCGCGGGTGCGGGAGGTCAGCGACGCGGGGCTGACGGTGGCGATCCACGCGATCGGGGACCGGGGCAACCGGGTGGCGCTGGACGCGATCGCGGCGGTCCAGGGGGAGGCCCGCCCGGGCCACCGGATCGAGCACGCGCAGATCGTGGACCTCGCGGACCTGGAGCGCTTCGCGGCGTTGGGGGTGACGGCGTCGATGCAGCCGACGCACGCGACCTCGGACATGCCCTGGGCCCCCGCGCGGCTCGGCCCCGACCGGCTCGACGGCGCCTACGCGTGGCGCCGCTTCCTCGACTCCGGGGCGCTCCTGGCGTTCGGCAGCGACGCCCCCGTCGAGCACTACGACCCCTGGTGGGGCGTGTACGCGGCGGTGACCCGGACGGACCACGACGGCGCCCCGGAGGGCGGGTGGCTCCCCGACCAGAAGCTGACGGTGGTCGAGGCCCTGCGCGGCTTCACGAAGGACGCGTGGCGCGCGGTCGGAGTCGACGACGCGGGCACGATCGCGGTCGGGCAGGCGGCCCACCTCACGGTCGTCGACCGAGACCCCCGGACCGTCCCGCCGGCGGAGCTGCTCGAGATCGGGACGCTCCGGACCGTCGTCGGAGGCGGCTGAACCACGCTCCCACCAACCTGGCGCTCACCAGGTGCCCAACCCCCACCGAGGTCGTCGACCTCCCCCGACTTGTGTCCCCTCCGGACACCACAACCCCGACCAGGTCGGCGACCTCACCCCGCTGAGGGCCCCTTCGGGCGCCCCGAACCCGCCGAG
>CAYFOA010000421.1:0-1828 GCA_964344575.1 uncultured Rickettsiales bacterium
GGCGCAGACCTCTATTCGATAGGTCGCGAGATCTGGATGGTCAATGTGCGGCAACAGCAGGTAGGCGTTCGGTGAACCGCGTTGGGGCAGGGAGCTCGCCGTCGAGTTACAAGACGGCATGGCAAGACGGTCGCAATCCGAATGGCGAGCCCTGATCGAGCAGTGGGATGAGAGCGGGCTCCGCTGTGGCGAGTTCGCGATGTTGCGTTGCAGTCCTGCTGACCGGCGTTGTTGCGCGCCAGATGGCACAGCGCGTCCGGGTGGGGCCGTATCGTATCGGCGCTCCCCCCGGGGTCGCGCCGATACGATACGGCGTGGGACCAAACCAGGGTCGTACGGTTAGGAAGGAAGATGGGCGCGGAGCGCGGCGTCTGTGAGGTCGGTGGGATCGTGTCCGTGATCGAGCAGCACGAGGTCGGCGCCGAGGTCGGTCGAGATGCGTCGGGCGGCACGGCGCCCTACGGGGTCGCCGTCGAGCATGACGACGATCCGGGCGGCGTGTCGGATGAGTTCCGCTTGGTCGGCTGAGAGAGTCGTGCCGAGGAGTGCGACAGCGGGGATCTGGAGCTGAGAGAGACGAAGGACGTCCCAGGGACCCTCGACCAGGGTCAGTGGGCCGCGCGGATCGACGTGGTGGAGGCCGTAGAGGAGCTGGCTCTTCGGGAGACGCGGTGGAAAGACCCACTTGCCGCGCGGATGTGGACTGAGGCGTCGACCAGCGTAGCCCAGGGGCTCTGCGCGAGGACCGTGCAGACGCACTGCGATGCATTCGTGAAGCATCCCAGCGCCGTGCCAGGCGCCGACTTCGAAGCGAGCCGCCGTGGCTGGCCGGATCCTCCGAGTCGCCAGGAACGGGTGTGCGGAGTCGAGGGAGAGCCGGCGACGAAAGGGCCGGAAGACGGCGCCAGGTGCCGGAGGGGGGTGGCGATGCGTCGTTGGACGAGGCTCCCGGCCGATCAGCTCG
Source organism: uncultured Rickettsiales bacterium (assembly GCA_964344575.1). Lineage (GTDB taxonomy): Bacteria > Myxococcota_A > UBA796 > UBA9615 > UBA9615 > JAAESI01. The sequence goes on from CAYFOA010000421.1 coordinate 965, forward strand.
GCCAAGGCCTCGGCCGCTTGGCGGTAGCCGCAGTGGTCCAGTTGCCGAACAAGCTCGACGATATCGCCGCCGCGGCTACAGCCGGTGAAGCAATGCCACAGCCCGCGGCGACAGTCGACGACGAAGGCGGTGGGGTTGTCGCCGCCATGGATGGGACAGGCTCCCATCAGCCTGTGGCCGCGTCTGGTCAAGCGTCCGAGCAGGCTCCGGTGCGCCAAGACCTGCTCGATGGTGACGTGGGCTTTGAGGTGTTGGAAGTCGAGGGGACCCGGGGGGCTCATAGCTCCAGTGAGCCCTGAGCCGGTGAGGCTTTGTCTGGCGGGTTGGAGGCCTGCCAGCCGTTGGCGGTGCGGCGGGTCCGACCGGCCTGTTCGAGTTCCTGGAGGGCATCGCCAAGCCGGTTGTTGTTCACTCGGAGCTGTGTGCGAATGGCCGCTCGGGTCAGCGGCTCGTTGGAGGAGGCCAGCAGGCCCGTGATCCGGGAGGTGAGCGGCTCCTTCGGGATGGGACGTGTGGCGGGGGTGCCCACGACACGGAGATGGGTGGCGGTCCCGTCCGGTCGGGACGTCAGCTCCAGCACCATCGGCTCGGGCGGTCTGGCGGCGCGTTGTTCGAGCGTCAGCACCAAGTGCTGGTCTTTTCGGGTGAGATAGGCGTTCGCATCGCCGAATGCGTGAAGGTCCGAGCTCCCACGGAGCGCCTGCCCGGGCCGTGCGCGGTGCTTCTTGCTGGCATGATGGACCAGGACGACGGCGAGCTCTAACGTCCGCTGCAGCTCTCGCAAGTAGCTGAGAAGCTTGGAAATATCTGCTGAGCTATTCTCATCTCATGTGACCTGGCGCGTTATGTGACCCTAGCTCAAGC
>CAYFOA010000422.1:0-1794 GCA_964344575.1 uncultured Rickettsiales bacterium
GGCTCCCGTCGCGTCGTCGTCGTCGTCGGCTCCCGTCGCGTCGTCGTCGTCCCCCGCGCCGCTGTCGTCGTCGTCGCCGGCCGCGTCGTCGTCGTCCCCCGACCCGTACGTCGGCTCCTCGTACCCCGTGAAGTCCGCCGTCTGCAGCCCGCACCCCGCCGCGGCCAGCGCGACCAGGGCGAGGAGCAGCCGGCCGGCGCGCACGTCAGTTGACGGTGAGGGTGAGCGTGTACTCGGCGCCGAGCACGACGCCCGCGTCGGCCGCGAGCACGACCTCGACCCACAGCGTGTCGTCGCCGGCGACCGCGGCCACCGCCACCGCCTCCAGGTCGCCGGTCCCGTTCGACTCGCCGAGCAGCGTCATCCCCGAGTCGTACACGGCCAGGTTGACGTCCCCCTCCGCCGAGTCGAAGGCGACCGAGACGTCCATCGCCTGGCCGGTGAACAGGTCGATGGCGAACCAGTCGTCGTCCGTGTCGCAGGCGAACAGCCCCGAGTAGGACCCCGCGGCGAGCACCGCGCCGGCCCCGAACGCGTCGTTGGGCTCCGACGCGTCGGCGGTGCAGACGTCCGGCGCGGGGGTGATCGCGACCTCGAGGTCGTAGGCGCTGCCGGGCACCGTGCCGTCGTCGGCGATCAGCTGGACGCCGAGGTGGTACGGGGTGTCGGCCGACGCCTCGTAGGAGATCGCCTCGTCGTCGTCGGTCGACTCGCTCGTCGCCACGATGGTCCCCCCGGGGTCCTGCAGGACGAGGTCGATGTCCCCCTCGGCGTGCTCGAACAGGACGTCGACGTCGAGCAGATCGCCGGCCGACAGCGTGAACTCGAACCAGTCGTCGTCGGTGTCGCACGCCGCCAGCCCGGCGTAGGTCCCGTCGCCGATCGGCGCGGCGCCGGGCGCGTCGTTGGGCTCGAAGTCGTCGTACGGGCAGCTCGGCGGGAACAGGTTCAGGACGAGGTCGTAGACGAGCCCCGGGTCGGCGCCCGCGTCGGCGGCGAGGAGGACCTGGATGAAGTAGACGTTCGTCGCGTCGGCGTCGAACGAGATGACCTCGTGGTCCGTCTCGAACACCGACTCCGCGACGAGCGCGCCGCCGGGCCCCCAGAAGGCGACGTCGAGGTCGCCGTCGGCGGGGTCGTAGTAGGCGAGGATGTCGAGCCCGCCGTACTGCTCCACCTCCAGGGAGTACCAGTCCTCGTCCTCCAGGCAGGCGCCGATGCCGTCGAGGTTCCCCGGCGTGACGGCGACGGCGTCGAGCACCGCGTCGTTGGGCTCGTAGATGTCGGTGGGGCAGGTCGGCTCCTCGATCGTGACCTGGAGGCCGTACTCGAGGCCGGGGAGCTTGCCGGAGTCGAACCCGAGGCGGGCGCGGAGGAACATCTCGCCGTCGCCGGACTGCTCCCACTCCAGGAACGCGTCGCTGTCGCTGGCGATGTCGACGACCGTGCCGGCGCCGTCGATCAGGGCGAGGTCGAGGTTCCCCTCGGTCGCGGACCAGTCGCCGACCACGGTCAGGGAGTCGCCGTGGAGGAGGCTCAGGACGAACCAGTCCTCGTCGTCGTCGCAGGCCCACAGGCCGCTGACGGAGCCGGTGATCGGGGTGGCCGTGGACTGGGCCTCGTTGGCCTCGAACTCGTCGTCGGGGCAGGTCGGCTCGGGGGTGGTGTCGTCGTCGTCGTCGTCGTCATCTGCGCCGCTGTCGTCGTCGTCGTCCGCGGTGCTGTCGTCGTCGTCCCCGGACGCGTCGTCGTCGTCGTCCCCGGTCGCGTCGTCGTCGTCGTCGGTCCGTCCGA
>CAYFOA010000423.1:0-1787 GCA_964344575.1 uncultured Rickettsiales bacterium
GTTCTGTCGGCGGTACGGCGCGACAAGCGAGAGGAGTTAAGTGATCACCTATGAGGCTCAGGTAGCCGGCTCAGCCCGGCCGGACGGGGGTCACGAAGCCGACCGGCTTGAGCGCGAGCACGGCGCAGGGGACCTTCCGGAGCACGGTCTCGGCGGTGTTCCCGATGATCATCCCCGCCACGCCCGTCCGGCAGACGGTGCCCATGATGACGAGGTCGGCGCCGAGCCGGTCGATCGTCTCCACGATCGCCTTGGCCGGCTCCGCCTCCACGAGGTGGATGTGGACCCGCGGGCGGTCGAGGTTGTGGCCCTCGAGGAGGTCGTCGAGCACCCGCGCGTACTCCACCCGCCAGTCCTCGCCCCCCTCGCCGACCCGGCCCGGGCGCCAGGCGTGGACGATGTGCAGCTCCGTGTCGGGGCGCTCGCAGACCATCGCCGCGAACGACAGGATCTGCTCGTTCAGGGAGCGGTGGGCGTCGTCCGTGGCGGTGGCGTCGATGGCGGCGAGGACCTGCCGGTAGCGCGGCCCCGCCTCCTTGCGGACGACCCACACGGGGCACGGGCACTTTCGGAGGAGGTGGTGCAGGTCGCTGGAGAGGCCTCGCCCCGGGGCCGCGGCGACGACGAGGTCGTGCCCCTTCCTCACCACCTCGCGCACGACCTCCAGCCAGGGCTTGCCCGGCAGCGCCACGGACCGCACGTCGAGCCCCCGGGACGCCAGCTCGTCGGCCGCCGCGCCGGAGGGCTGGTCGCCGGCGAAGGAGCCGGCGTCGGCGAGCGTCACCCGCGCCCCGGTGCGGGCGGCGAGGCGCCCCGCGAAGTCGACGACCTCGGCGTCGATCGCGCCCCCGGGGTCGACGACGAGCAGGCTCTCGAGGCGGCCGGGGGGGCTCGGGGGGTGCCACCCGGGCCCCTCGCGGACCTCGCGGGTGAGGCGCCGCGCGAGCCGCGTGAGGACGTCGTCGGTCAGCAGCTGGCGCAGCTCCGCGTGGCTCTCGGCGGCGAGCCAGCTGTCGAGGAAGTCGGGCTGCTCGACCAGCGACGCGAGGTGGGCGAGGAGGCGGAGGTGCTGCCCCGGGTCGGCCTCGGGGCTCGCCAGGATCAGCAGCGCGCGGACCGGGCCGGCGGGGTCCGGAGGATCGTCGGGGTCGATGACGATCCCGGCGGGGGCGCGCACGATCAGCAGCTCGTGGCGCTCCAGTTCGGGGAGCCGGACGTCCGAGATCGCGACCCCCCCGGACACCGGCACGAGGCCTCGGGGGACGGCGTCCACGAAGACCTGCGCGGTCGCGTCGACGTCGACCTCCACGGGCATCCGCTCGGCCCCCCGCCGGGCCACCGCGTCGAGCGTCGACACGTCCTCCAGGTGCAGGACGGGGGCCCGGCGCACCACCTCGTCGTAGGGGTCGTCGTCCCGCAGGCCGGTCTCCTTGAGCACCGACCACAGCTCCGTCTCCAGGGCCTCGAAGCGGTCGCGTCCGAGGCGCTCGAACCAGTGGAGGATGGCGCCCTGCCGGACGACGCGGTCCGCGGCGTAGCCGAAGTACCAGGCGACGCAGGCGGCGACGAGGCCGAGGGTGAAGAGCGGCGGCAGCCGCCCCAGCTCCACGATGATCGCCAGCGACGGGAAGATCCCCGCGAACTGGACCCAGGGGTAGAAGGGGGTCCGGACCGCGGGGTCGTAGGTCTCGATGCGGGACTCCCGCATGACGATGACCGCGAGGTTGACGAAGGCGAACATCAGCAGCTGGAAGGCGCTCGCCAGCTTGGCCACGCTGACGACGTCG
>CAYFOA010000424.1:0-1745 GCA_964344575.1 uncultured Rickettsiales bacterium
CGGGCTCGGGGGTCGGGGCCGGGGTAGCGCGCGCGGGGGTGGGCTCGCCCCGGGGCGGGGGCGTCCGCGCCGGGGTCGGATCGACGCGGGGCGCCGGCGTCGCCGCGGGCTCGGTCTCCGTCGCGAGATCCGGAAGCTGCCCCAGGTCGAGCGTCGCCGCGGCGTCGGAGGAGGCATCGTCCGTCGTGGCGCGGGGACCGGGGTCGCCGCTGGGGAGGAGGAAGAGGATCCCGACGATGCCGAGGATGCCGACGAGGACGAGCGCCGCGACCAGCCGCAGCGTCGACTGCTCCGGTCCGTCCGCGGGGGCCGACGCCGGGGGGAAGTCCCGCGTCCGGTCCACCGCCTGCTCGCCGGTGAAGCTCGTCGCCGGGCCCACCGCCGTCTCCGCGTCGGGGACCGCGTCGCCGGGGATCGACAGCTGCGCCCGCTCCGACCGCGGCGACAGCTGCGCCGGCTTCCCCGCCGTCATCTGCAGCTCGGACAGGGCGTCGACCTGGTCGGTCTCGTCGAAGACGTCGACGCGGTCGTCGCCCGCCACCGCCTCGGGTCCGCGGCGGAGGCTCGCGATCTCCTCGATGAGGTCGTCGGCCACCTCCCGGGCGGCGTCGAGCTGCTGGGTGTTCTCCGCCTCGGCCTCGTCGATCCAGTCCGGCCCGAGCAGCGTCGCGAACGCGGGCCCCCGCTCGTCCGCGATGGTCGCCCTGTCGTCCTGCAGCGTGGTGTCGCGGGCGAGGATGTGGCTCCGGAGCGTGTGGAGGTAGCCGCGGAGGGTGACCCGGCCCCCGGCATCGGAGGCGACCGCGCGGAGGTCCTCGGCGAGCTGCTCGGCCGAGCCGTAGCGCGCCGCCGGGTCCTTGGAGAGGCACTGCGCCACGATCCGGGTCAGCCCGGGGGCGTAGCCGTCGAGCTCCGCGAGCTGCTGTGCGACCTGCGCCTTGGCGACCGCGAAGAGCACGGACACGAGCGAGTCCCCCTTGAAGAGGAGCTTGCCCGTGACGAGCTCGTAGATGAGGGACCCCAGCGCGAAGATGTCGGAGCGGGCGTCGAGGTCGGGGTCGCCGGCGACCTGCTCCGGCGACATGTAGTGCGGCGTCCCCTTGGTCGTCTCCCCCGCGAGGGTCGTGTGGTAGAGGTTCGTCGTCGCCTTGGCGATGCCGAAGTCCATCACCTTGGCCACGCCGTCGCGCGCCACGATCAGGTTGGCGGGCTTGATGTCCCGGTGGACGAGGCGGACCTTCTCCCCCTCGATCGTCTCCAGCGTGTGGGCGTAGTGGAGCCCCGCGCAGGTCTGGATGACGATGTCGAGGGCGACCTCGAGGGGGATGGGCTCGACGAAGTCGCGGGACAGCTTCAGGACCTTGTCGAGGGTCCAGCCGTCGACGAACTCCATCGCCAGGTAGTAGGCGTCGACGCCGGCCACGCGGACCTTGTTGAACTCGTAGACCTCGACGATGTTGGCGTGCTTGAGCTGACCGCCGATGCGGGCCTCGTTGATCAGCGCCTTGAGGATCCCCTGGTTCTCGTTGAGCGAGCTGTGGAGGCGCTTCAGCGCGACCTGCTTGGCGAACCCCCACGGACCCTCGCGGGTCGCCCGGTAGACGCTCGCCATGCCGCCCTTGCCCAGCAGGTGGGTGAGGCGGTAGTGGCCGAACTCCTCGGGTTGGAAGGCCGCGGCCATCGTCGGTCAGGGGGCGCTGTCGTCGTCGTCGCCGCCGGCGCTGTCGTCGTCGTCGCCCGCGCCG
>CAYFOA010000425.1:0-1744 GCA_964344575.1 uncultured Rickettsiales bacterium
TTGTCCACCGCCCGCATCAGGCCGATGTTCCCCTCCTGGATGAGGTCCAGGAAGTGGAGGCCGCGGTTGGCGTACTTCTTCGCGATGGAGACGACGAGGCGGAGGTTGGCCTCGATGAGCTCGCGCTTGGCCTGCTGGGCGCGGCGCTCGGCCGCGCAGACGCGGTTGTAGAGCTTGCGGAGCTCGACCGGCTTCATGTCCAGCTCGGCGCAGACGGCGAGGATGCGTCGCTCCTGGCGGTGCATCTCCTTGCCGATCTCCTGGACCTCGGCGAGGACGGCGGGGTCGGCCTTGCCCTTGCCGGCGGCCTTCTCGGTGGCGGCGAGGAACTCGCGGAGCTCCGGCAGCGTCTTGCCGTGCCGCTTGGCGAGGGACGCCATCTCCCGCTCGGCGTCGATCATCTCGCGGACGAGCTTCTTCCACTCGCCCACGACGCGGACGAAGATCTTCCGGTCCTGCTCCATGCCGGTGAGCGCGGCGAAGCTGTACTCGTGGGTCATGTCGAGGTCGTCGGCGACCTCGCACTCGATCAGGTAGCGCTCGCGGAGCCCGTGCTCGTCGTCCAGGGCGACCGCCTCGCCCTCGCGCTCGCGCAGGACGATGGACTGGGCGCGGAGGTTGACGATGGTGGGGTGGTCCTCGGGGAGCGGCTCGGTCCGCTGGGGGATGCCGCTCGCCTCGGCGCGGGCGCGGGCCTTGCGGGAGGGGCGGGGCGGGGCGGCGACGATGTCGACCAGCAGCTGCTCGCCGAACTGGGTGGCGAGGACGGTCCGCCGCATCCGCGTCTCGCCGACCTCGATGCGGCGGGCGATGGCGACCTCACCGTCGCGCGACAGGAGCGACACGGCGCCCATGGTGCGGAGGTAGACGCGGACGGCGTCGGCGCCCCGCTCGTCGTACCGCGCGGCGACGTCGCGCCGCTCGAAGATGGCCTCGGTCTTGGAGGCGAGCAGCTTCTGCTGGCGCCGCTCCAGGGCGGTGTCGGTGTCCTCCGGGCCGACCCCCACCTCGGCGAGGATCTCGGCGGTCCGGTCGTTCTCGCTGGGGCCGATCGGGGTGTCCGGATCGTCCGCCACGTCGAACGCCTTGTCCGACAGGTACCCCCGCCGCTTCCCGACCTGACTCAGGTCTTCGAAGACGCCACCACCGCTGTCGTCATGCTCGTTCGCCATAAGTCCCCGAGCCCCCCAACAACTCCCCAGATTACCTGACTTTTCTCTAGGGGAGTCTCAGGAGGTGGGCCCAGGCGCCGACTCGCCCGGTTCGGCGTCGGCGCCGGGGCCGCCGCGCAGCGTGCGCTGGCAGCGGTCGCGTTCGCGGTTCAGATCGACCGACTCGCGCATGAGCTCGTCGATCAGGGCGCGGTCGAGGGGGCCGCGCTGGGCGCTGGAGATCTCGCTCCGGTTGCGCTCCAGGCGGCGCTCCACCCAGCCCAGGCGGAGGCGGATGAGGCACTCCTTCGTGGCCGCCTCGAGGACTTCGTCGGCGTACCAGCGGGACTCGTCGGCGAGCCACGCGCTCAGCTCGTCGACGACCTCCAGGTCCTCGAGGCTGCCGACGCCGAGGTCGATGGCGGTGGGGACGCGGTCCTCCCGCCAGGCCTTGAGGAGACGGCCGGCGACGTCGCCGACCTCGGGGCTCCGGATCCACGACGTCGCCCCGAACTCGGTGACCGCGGGGGCGACGTTGGCGGGATCCTGGACGAGGAGCTTGAGGAGCTGCCGCTCGACGGGGGTGGAGCGGA
>CAYFOA010000426.1:0-1639 GCA_964344575.1 uncultured Rickettsiales bacterium
AGCGAGAGATGACCGACCTAACCCGAGAGGTGTCCACGTAAGCGGATCAGCTCCACAGAACCTGGGTAACACCGGGTTCTGCCTGTGTCGTTCTGGGGCTGCGTCCGCGCTTCTCCCGCTCGGCGTCCAGGGCGACGACCCCGCCGCCGCCGCCCATCGGCTCGTTGGCAGCCTCGCCGCCCTCGGGGAACCACGGGAAGCTGTAGACGATGCGGAGGTCCGTGCCGTGGACCTCGATGCGGCGCACCCAGGCGGTCAGGAACGCCCGGCGCTTGCCGATGGAGCCCGCCGCCAGGAGCCGCCGTAGCCCCGCGACGTGGGCCTCGACCTGGGCCTCGCTGACTTGGAGCACCGGGACGCCCCCGGGGCGGGCCAGGAGTCGGGCGCGGGCCGCGAGCAGCGTGTCCACCTGCTCCTTGCGGGGCCGGATGCGGGGGGCGAGGTCGGCCAGGTCGAGCACGCCCGACTCGATGGCGTCGTACAGCCGCGCGAGCTTGGCCTGGGCCTCGACGAGCTGTGCCTCGACGGTCTGGAGCTCCTGCTGCGCGGCCTCGGTCTTCGTCGCGAGCTCCTCGTTGACCATGCAGACCAGGTCAGCGAAGTGCAGCGGCGTGAGCACCACGTCGCGGAGCTGGGCGGCGACGGCGTCCTCAGCGTGGACCTTGTTGAGCAGCTTGCCGGTGCAGGCCGACGCCCCCGACTTCATCTTCGTCTGGCAGCCGTAGTAGTGGACCTTGCCGGACTTCGCGCTGTGGCCGATGTAGGGGGCGCCGCAGGCCCCGCAGACCAACAGGCCGGACAGCAGGTAGTCCGAGCCGAGGGTGCGGGGGTGGACCCGCTTGCGCGTGCGGGACGCGATGGTCGCCTGGATGCGAGCGAACTCCTCGGCCGGGATCAAGGCGGGGTGGGCGTCCTCGATGCGGACGGGATCGGCGTCGGCGACGTGGCGGCCGCCCTTGCCCCGGACGCCCCACACGCGCACGCCCGCGTACACCTCGTTGCGGAGGATCGTCAGGACCGACTGCGTGCTCCACAGCTTGCCGCGCTTCGTGCGGAGCCCCTCGTCGTTCAGCCCGACGGCGATGGCCTTGGCACCCTTGCCCTCGAGGCACTCCTTCGCCATGCGCTGCACGACCGGCGCGAACTCGGGATCGGGGACGAGGATGGACTTCGGGGACCGCGCGGGGCCGGTCTTCTCGACCTGGTAGCCGGTCGGAGTCCGGCCGCCGACGTGGAATCCCAGGCTCGCCGCCTTCCGCATCCCCCGCTTCGTGTCCACGGCGAGGCTGGCCGAGTAGTGCTCGTCCATCGCCTCGAACATCGCCTCCATCAGCTGGCCGGCGGGTGACTCCTCGACGGGCTCGTTGAGCGACAGCAGCCGGACGCCGAGCTTGCGGAGCTTGCCCTTGTTGACGATCGAGTCCTCGCGGTTGCGGGCGAACCGGCTGAACTTCCAGATGATGATCACGTCGAAGGGCCGGGGCCGCCGCCGCGCGTCCGATAGCATCTGCTGGAACGCGGGCCGGTCGGCGGTGCGGGCGCTCTCGGCCTCGTCGGTGTACTCGGCGACGACCTCCCAGCCCTCGGATGTCCCATCCCGTTGATCTGGATCTCGTAACCGCCGTTTGATCCCGCCTCG
>CAYFOA010000427.1:0-1624 GCA_964344575.1 uncultured Rickettsiales bacterium
GACTTACATCAACCCATGCCCTCACCCGGTTGACGGGAAGGTGGAGACATGAGCCACGACGAGTACGACGACGCCCTCCTCGACGACGTCCTCGGCGGCCTCGGGACGCCCCCCGCGGCGGAGCCTCGCGCGGACGCGGGGGCGATCCTGGAGCGGGCGGCGCTGCTCGTCGGCGGGGCGGTCCTCGGAGGGGCGGCGGCGGCGGGCGCGGCGAAGGCGGCGGGCGCCGCGGGCACGGGAGTGGCGACTGCGTCGGCGGTGGCCGGCGGGGTGACGGCGGGCAAGCTCGTCGGGGTCCTCGTCCTCGCCGGGGCGCTGGGCTTCGGGGGCGGGTTCGTGACCCGCGGGGTGACGACCGACGCGCCGGCCCCGGTGGTGAAGACGGTGACGGTCGAGGTCCCGGTCGAGGTCCCGGTCGAGGTCCCGGCCCCGGCGGCGGCGCCCGTCGAGCCGGTCCCCCCGGCGCCGGTGCAGAGCGTCGTTCGCTACGTCCCCGCGGAGTGTCCGGAGCCGGCGGACGAGGGCGGGGCGGGCGAGTCCTTCATCGAGCCGCGGTACGCGACGATCCCGGACGATCCGGGGGATCCCCACGAGGGCGAGGCCGGGTCCGCGTACGACCTCGAGCTGGAGAACGAGAACCGAAGCGCGGGACGCGCTTCAGGTCGCGTGACGCCGAAGGCGGCGCGTCCGAGGGATGGCCGCCAGGACGGCGGCCACGACGAGAACGAGAACGAGAACGAAACCGAGAACGAGAACGAGAACGAGAACGAGTTCGAGGTCGGGACCGAGACCGACGTCGCCGTCCGCGGCGGCTCCCCCGCCGGCGCGACCGTCGATCGCCGCTCGTCCCGCCCCGGCGCTCCCCGGGCCTCGGTCCTCGTCGGCGTCGGCGGCTTCGGCGGGTTCAACGTCGGGCGGCACTTCGAGGATCGCGCGCCCGCCGGGGGGCCCGGGTTGAGCGCCGCGTTCGCGCTGACGGGCACCGGCCCCCGCGTCCTCCAGCCCACCGTCCGCGGCGGCGGCGAGCTCGTGCTGCTCGCGGGCGACGACGATCTCGAGAGCCGCTTCGTCGGCGGCCTGCACCTGGGCGGCGGGCTCGCCGTGGGCCGCGGCGTCGTCCGCCTCGACGTCGCCTGGGCGGGCGCGCTCCGATTGATGCCTCCCGGCACCGGCATCGACGGCTACCTCGACGAGGAGGCCGGCTGGCTCATCGCGTCCACCGGCCCCGAGCTCGGCCTCGGCTTCGGACGCCCCGGCTCCCCCGGCGCGTTCCGCCTCGGCGGCAGCGCCCACCTCGCGGCCCTCGACGTCGACGGAGACGGCCGCCTCTCCCTGGTTCCCTGGTTCGGGATCACCCTCGGCGCCGACGTGCCGATCCCCACCCCCCGAAAGGACTGACCATGCCCCGTCTCCTGCTCCTGTTCGTCCAGCTCCCGCTGATGGTCGTCGCGCTCCTCGCGTCCAACGTGTTCGCCTACGAGGACGAGGAGGATCCCGACGAGGACGAGTGGGAGTACGAGGACGAGGACGTCGACGAGGACAGCCACGACGACGACGACGACGACGACGACGACGACGATGATGAGGACGACGACGACGACGACGACGACGACGACGACGACGA
>CAYFOA010000428.1:0-1603 GCA_964344575.1 uncultured Rickettsiales bacterium
TGGTCCTTGCGCTTGCGGGGCCGGAACACCGTCTTGTCGTGGTTGATCCAGCCGACGCACCAGCGGGCCTCCGGGCGAAGGGTCCAGTCGTCCTTGATCTCCTCGTAGTCGCTTGTCGCGAGCTGGACGAGGCCGGAGCTGCGGACGAGCTCGACGTCCCTCCCGGCGTTGATGGACTCGCCCATCCAGCCGGAGACGAGGTCGAGCGGGATCCAGCCCTGCCGGGGGGAGACGCCGTCGACGTCCTCGTAGACGGCGGGCTGGATGACCTCGAGGAGGCGCTTCGCCTGTGCCGCGCCGCGCACGTCGCCGTCCTTCGCGCGGGCCTGTGCGCGGTCGTACTTCGGCCAGAGGTGCCCCGAGAGGTAGTGGGGCGCGGGGACGATCTGGTCCCACTTCTCGCCGTCGACGAACCACCCAGCCCGGACCAGATGCGGCACGACATCTTTCTCGCGCAGCTTCCCGCCCTGGGATCGGTGGAAGTCCAGCAGCTGGGCGACCGTGAGCGAGCGGCTGCGGCGGTACGCGAGCTCGGCCTGGGCGACGACGTCGTCGGGCTTGCCCGAGTAGCGCGGGGCGTAGACGGGCTTCTTGGCGAGGCCGGGGATCAGCTTGCCGGTCTTGCCGAAGGCGGTCAGGAAGCGCTCGGCGCCGGTGTGGCCGGTCTTGGCGAGGCGCAGCAGCCCGCGGTGGGCGCGGGGGTTGCCGTTGGCGTCGGTCCAGGCAAGCAGCGCGGTGTGCAGCTCGCCCCACAGCTGCTCCGGCTCGGGGCCTCCCGAGGCGAGCGCGGCCAGGTAGCGGTCCACGCGCAGACCCAGCGTCGCGGCCATCGCGAGCTCGGGGGAGAGCCCCTCGGCGTCGTCGAGCTGCCGGGCCAGCCCGCGGCGGCCCTTCTTGCTCGGCGCCTTCGCCAGCGAGCGCAGGGTGCAGGACGTGCACAGGGGCCGCTCGACCAGGTCTGGGAGCTTCGTGAACTCGCCCTCGACCTGGTAGCCGAAGCGCGGCTTCTTCGTCTGGTCGGTGCCGCCGTCGTCCTTGCCGATCTCGGTGCCGAGGATGTGCTCGTCGTACTCCTCGAAGTAGCGGCCCTCGGCGATGAAGGCGTCCTCCTCCAGGACCTGGTCGAGCTCACCGCCGCGGGCGCGGAAGAAGAGCAGGTCCGTGACGAGCATCGCGCCCGGGAACAGCCTGCTCGGCAGGCGGTAGGCCGCGGAGAGGTGGTGGCGCCGCAGCACCTTCTCTCGCAGGCGCTGGTGCTTGACGGCGCGGCCGGTCAGGAACCCGCCGGGCACCAGGTAGACGCCGAGTCCACCGGGCGCCAGCAGGTCGAGCCCGCGGCGCAGGAAGTAGGCGTAGGCGGCCTTCTCCCGGTAGGCACGGTCGGGATCCTCTGCGACAGCCGCGCCGCGAGCGCCGTAGGGCGGGTTGGCGAGGATGAGCCGGAGCTGCCCCTGCAGGTCGCCGCCGTGCTGGCGTACCCAGCGCTCGAACGGCCCCTCGAACACGTCGATCCGGGGCATCGAGGCGCGAAGCATCCGCGACGACAGTGCCGACCACTCGACGGCGGTCCACCGCAGGCACTTGAACGAGGGGCTCGCCGTCG
>CAYFOA010000429.1:0-1601 GCA_964344575.1 uncultured Rickettsiales bacterium
GAACACCGGGAACTCTCGCTGGGATCGAACCGGGAGAGATCGGCGGTACGGGACAAGAAGCTGGTCGATGCCTACCTGATGCGGTTCACGGATCAGGTCGCCGCCCTGTTCCCGTCCATCACCGCCCAGGTCGCGAACAGCGGCGTGGACCTGACGGTCGATGAGTTCTACTCGGCTCTGTTCACGCTGGAGCAGGCGGTCGTCCCCGGACCCTTCGACTGCGTCCTCTACACCGTTCAGTACACGGACCTTCAGAGCTCGATTCGCGGCGAGGGTGGCGCGGCCCAGTTCATGCCGGGCACGCAGAACCAGCTCCTCGCCAAGAGCCCCGGCTTCAAGGGCGAGTTCATGGGAGTCCGCCTCTGGGCGTCCGACTCCGTGACCGCTGTCGGCGGCGACAGCTCCGGCGCGATGTTCGGGCGGGGAGCCATCGTCTACGCCGAGGCCAGCCCTCGGTCCGTGATGCCCGGTGCCATCGCCGCTTCGGTCCCCGCCAACTCTCCCGTCTACGCCGAGTTCGCGCGCACCGCCGACCCCGGCATCTCCCGCGTCGTCGGTCACGCGTTCAACGCGATCGGCCTGGGAGAGGACGCCAGGGCGGTCGAAATCCTGACCGACCGCTAGCCCCAAGCAGGAGCAGTCCCACATGCCGACCATCCTTGGAAAGCGCGCGGAGCCGACCGACGCCCTCCACGCCCCGAAGCTGCCGAAGATCCGGAACCGCTACCGGTTCCTGTACATGGCCCATCCGCATCGGTGGCTGTTCGACGAGGCCGACTACGACGCCGGCCACGACGGGTGGCTCCCGTCCCTGGGACGCTTGAACGTTTCCCCCGGCGTCGGCGGCGTCCGCGACGGAAACCAGATGGACCTCGCCCTCGTTCAGCGGGCGCAGGCCGGGTGGCAGGTGATCCCCGAGGAGGATCCTCGCCTCGGGGACTACCGCCACTACACGCAGCGGTTTCCGGCCGAGGGGCGGAACCCCGTCTGGGGCTCCATCTTCGACAGCGTCAAGGTGCTCGGCGGCAAGGTGCTCTGGAAGCACGACGACGACGCCTACCGCGCGTTCAGGCGGCACCTCATCGAGGCGATGGTCGTTCCCGCGATGGACCCCGACGTGCGGGATCAGTTCGTGGATCAGGAGCGCGCCACCATCGAGCAGATGGAGGGACGCCTCGCCGTCAACCCGAACAACCCCGCGCTGGCTCAGCGCATCAAGGAGCGGAAGCGGCGGCTGTCCAAGATGGACGGCACCCATCGCCGCCCGCCCGCCAAGGCGAAGGGGAAGGCGGCATGAGCAAGCGCATCGAAGCAGGCGAGCGCCAGTCCGACCGCGAGGCGGTGGACCGCATGACGAAGCGCCTCATGGACGGCAACAGCGACGGCTCAGGTCGCATGAGCCGCCGCGAGGCCCGCGACCTCGCCGTCAAGACCGCCCGCCGCGTGACCCGTGGGGCGGTTCGGAAGAAGTAGCGAACGAAGTGCTGTGACCCGCTGAGGCCGCGCCTCAGCCATTGACCGGCCCAGGAAGGGCCCGTCCCGAGGAAGGTATCCGGTCGGCGGCCCCCGTTCTTCCCCTCGTGTGACCGCCGAGCTACGCG
>CAYFOA010000430.1:0-1595 GCA_964344575.1 uncultured Rickettsiales bacterium
CGCGCCGTCTGTCCCCGATTCGCGTCCCATCGGGCGTAGATCAACGGACTGCTAGGGCGCGGTCCCTAACGCCACCGCGTCAGCCGGAACCAGCGCGCCAGGAGCGCCACCAGCTTCGGCTTCAGCCGGCGCTGCTCGTGCTGGTCGGCCAGCTTCTTCCACGCCTCCGCCACCGTCGGGTAGGGGTGGATGGAGCGGCCGATCGCCTCCAGCGTCAGGCGGTTCGTGACCGCGACGGACATCTCGCCGATGGCCTCGCCCGCGTGGGGGGCCACCATCGTCGCCCCGAGCACGCGGCCGGTGCGGCGGTCCACGTGGACGCGGGCGAAGCCGTCGGTGGTCCCCTCCACGATCGCCCGGTCGACGTGCTCCAGCGCCTCCGTCAGCGTCACGACCTTGTCCCCCGCCGCCTCCGCCTCCGCCGCCGACATCCCCACGTGGGCGACCTCCGGCGACGTGTAGGTGCAGCGCGGGTGGACGAGGCGGCTGGCCCGCTGACGCCCGAAGAGCAGCGCGTTGATCAGCGCCCCCCGGGCCATCGCGTAGGCCGAGTGGCTGAACCGGTGGGCCGTCGAGGCGACGTCCCCGGCGGCCACGATCCGGCGGTTCGTCGTGCGGAACCGGTCGTCGACGACCAGCCCCGTCCGGCCGTCGAACGACACGCCCGCCGACGTCAGCCCGAGCGCGTCGATGTTGGGGGTCCGCCCCGTCGCCACCAGCACCGCGTCCCCCGCCGGCTCGCGCCCGTCGCCGAGGACGAACGACGTCCCCTCGACGCGGACCACCGACGCGGACAGCTCCAGCGTCACGCCGTCGCTCTTGAGCGCCTCGGCGACCGCCCGCGAGGCGTCCGCGTCCTCGCCCGGGAGCACCCGCGCGGCCTGCTCGAAGACCGTCACGATCGACCCCAGCCGGGCGAACGCCTGGGCCAGCTCGCAGCCGATCGGCCCGCCCCCCAGCACCAGCAGCCGCCGCGGCAGCTCGGTCAGCTCGAAGACCGTCTCGTTGGTCAGGTACGGCGCCTGGGCGAGCCCCTGGATCTTCGGGATCTCGGGCCGCGTCCCCGTCGCGATCACCGCCTTCCGGAACTTCAGGGGCGTCCCGTCGACGATGACGACGTCCTTGTCGACGAAGCAGGCGTCCCCGAAGAAGACGTCCACCCCCGCGTCCGCGAGCCGCTTCGCGCTGTCGTGCTCGCCGACGACCGACCGCAGCCGCCGCACCTCGTCCATCGCCTCGGTGAACGCCTCGGGGCCGCTCCGCCCCGCCGCCTTGGCCCGCCTCGCGGCGGCCAGCAGGGCCTTGCTGGGGACGCACCCCCAGTTGAGGCAGTCCCCACCGAGCAGCTGCCGCTCCACCAGCGCCACCCGCGCGCCCAGCATCGCCGCCCCGATCGCGCTCACCAGCCCCGCCGTCCCGCCCCCGAGGACGACGAGGTTGTAGCGGCCCACCGGCTCCGGGTTGGTCCACTCCGGCGGCCGGACGTGCCTCAGCAGCGCCGTGTTGTGGCGGTCGTCATGAAGCTCCATGCCCGCGCGAGCCTAGCAGCCTGTTGATCTACTCCAGATTCCCCTGTTGACGATCGCCCTGTCTGC
>CAYFOA010000431.1:0-1593 GCA_964344575.1 uncultured Rickettsiales bacterium
CTCGCCTACATCGGCGATGTTCGCGAGTTCGGTGCCCTCCAGGGGCACTCATCTCGCCTACATCGGCGATGTTCGCCAGTTCGGTGCCCTCCAGGGGCACTCACCTCGCCTACATCGGCGATGTTCGCCAGTTCGGTGCCCTACAGGGGCACTCATCTCGCCTACATCGCCGATGTTCGCGAGTTCGGTGCCCTACAGGGGCACTCATCTCGCCTACATCGGCGATGTTCGCGAGTTCGGTGCCCTCCCGGCCACCGCGCACCGATCGACCCGGCGTCGCGGTGACCTCCCGAACTCACCCCTCGTGAGGTGTCGCTCCGGGTGGGGGAGGAGCCGCCGGTGCATCACACGACCGGATCAGGGGACTCGCGGCGAGAGCAGACCGGTGCCGACTGCCGAGCCCCTCTCATGCGAGCCCCACACCCGCCCCGACCGTCACTCGCAGATGCCCGCCGAGTTGCAGACCTCGTTCGTGCCGCAGTCCGTGTCGACCTCGCAGTAGGCGCATGCCGTCGCGCCGCCGTCCGTGGCTTGGGCGAGGTTCGTGGCGCCGATGACGGCGAAGTCGGGGATGGGGACGTTGTTGTTGTAGACGCACGCGCCGTAGCTGCACATCGTGTCGTACTCGTCGTAGCCCGGGACGTAACCCTCCGACCAGACCAGCTCGAAGGGGTCGATCTGGCAGATCAGGTTCGTCAGCCACTGCACCTCGAACGCGTACAGCCCGGGGCCCGGGAAGCGGACGTAGCGGAACTTCTTCCACTGGCCGTCCGCCCAGTTCACCCACATCACCTGGTCGCCCTCGATGTCCAGCGTCAGCGCGTCGTTGCCGATCAGGCCGAGGGTGTGGGTGAGGGGCTCCCCGCAGCCGACGCGGAGGTAGCCGCGGAGCTTGCCGCCGCCGTAGCTGCCCTGCGACGCCAGCGTCGGCCACGGGATCGTGCTCGGGAAGTTGCCCGGCGACGCCAGGTAGTCGCTCCCGCAGCGGATCGACAGGTCCAGCACGTCGGGCTGGATCACCGCGGACTCCGTGAGCCCCGCGTCGGTTCCGTCCAGCATCGCCATGTACGCGGGCAGGTCGCCGATCGTCCAGCTCGTCGGCGCGGACGTCATCTCGCCGAGGAGCGCGCAGACCTGGGCCGTGTCCGCCGACTCGAGGGGGGCCGCGCTCGCCAGCGCGATCTCGATGACGTCCTCGCACGCGTTGTCCGCCACCGTGTCGCAGTCGTCGTCCACGCCGTCGCACGCCTCCAGCGCGCCGGGGTGCACGCGCGCGTCCGTGTCGTCGCAGTCGCCCGAGGTCAGCAGGTGGGACGGCGACGGGGCGGCGCACGCGCTCTCCGCCACCAGGCCGCCCACGCCGTCGCAGTCCTCGTCCGGGTACCAGTCCGTGCCGTCGATCGGGTCGTTGTCGACGACCGCGTCGCAGTCGTTGTCGGCGTCGTCGCAGACCTCGGGGTTGCCGGGGAAGTTGTCGGGGTCCGCGTCGTCGCAGTCTCCGTCGCACTCGGTCAACCCGTCCGCGTCGTCGTCCAGCTCGTCGCCGCCGAGGGCTGCGTCGCAGTCGTTGTCGGCGTTGTCGCAGACCTCGAC
>CAYFOA010000432.1:0-1578 GCA_964344575.1 uncultured Rickettsiales bacterium
CCCTCTCTGCCAACGTGAATGAGACACTCGCCTCCCCGATAATTACTGAGCAGGGCGCGAGAGGCAGAGACGATGAGGAAGGACGAGAAGTTGCAGATCGAGACCGCCCCGACGAATGGGGTCGAGGAGCGGAGCGACGAGGCCCCATTCGTCGGGGCGTCGCGGCCTGACCCGGAGGTCCCGGCGAAGGCGACGCGGCGGCGGTTCACCGCCGAGTACAAGCTGCGGATCCTGGAGGAGATCGATCGTGTCGGCCCCGGCGGCCAGGGTGCGATCCTCCGACGCGAGGGGCTGTACAGCTCGCACCTGAGCGAATGGCGGCGCGCCCGGCGCAAGGGAGCCCTGGGCTCGCTGGCGCAGAAGCGCGGCCGCAAGCCGCAGCAGGACGCGGCGTCAGCGAAGCGCATCGCGAAGCTCGAACGCGAGCTGGCCAAGACGCGCGAAGAGCTCCGCAAGGCCCACCTGATCCTGGAGGTGCAGGGAAAAGTTGCCGGGCTGTTGGGCATCGACCTGCAGAGCGAGAAGGACTCCTGATGGCCGCCACCGAGCTGGCCCTGCACGTCGGTATCAAGCCGGCGTGTGGGGCGCTCGGGGTGTCCCGGGCGACGTACTACCGCCGCCAGTCCCCGCCTGCACCCCGGCAGCCCAGACCGACCCCCGCCCGCGCTCTGAGCGCCGACGAGCGTGAGGCCGTGCTCGAGGTCCTCGACTCGCCGCGCTTCGTCAACCGAGCCCCGGCCGAGGTCTATGCCACCCTCCTCGACGAGGGGGTCCGCCTCTGCTCGGAGCGCTCGATGTACCGCTACCTCGATGCGCGGGCGCCCGTCCGCGAACGGCGCAACCAGCTCCAGCATCCGACCTACGAGAAGCCCGAGCTCGTGGCCACCGCGCCCAATCAGGTCTGGTCCTGGGACATCACGAAGCTGCTCGGCCCGCAGAAGTGGACCTACTACTACCTGTACGTCCTGCTCGACATCTTCAGTCGCTACGTCGTCGGCTGGATGGTCGCCGACCGCGAGAACAGCGCCCTCGCCGGCCGCCTGATCACCGAGAGCTGCGCCAAGCACGAGGTTGAGCCGACCGTGCTGACCCTGCACAGCGATCGCGGGTCCCCGATGACGAGCAAGTGCACCGCCCAGCTCCTGGCCGACCTGGGCGTCGTCCGATCCCTGAGCCGGCCTCAGGTCTCCGACGACAACCCGTTTTCCGAGGCCCAGTTCAAGACGCTGAAGTACGCTCCCGGCTTCCCCGGCCGCTTCAGCGACATCCACCACGCCAGCCGGCACTGCCGGGGCTTCTTCCCCTGGTACAACGGCGAGCACCGTCACGGCGGGATCGCGATGCTGACCCCCGAGGTCGTCCACTTCGACCTGGCCGACGAGGTGCTCGCCGCCCGCCAGCGGGTGCTCGACGACGCGTACGCTGCCCACCCAGAGCGTTTCCCCGCCGGGCCGCCGACGGCCAAGCCGCTGCCGCCAGCGGTCTACATCAACCCGCCCGAGAACTTGCTGGGCAGGCCGGAAGCGGATGCTCACTAAATGATTCCGGCGAGTGTCTCAAAGTCGTTGACAGGTTCCG
>CAYFOA010000433.1:0-1520 GCA_964344575.1 uncultured Rickettsiales bacterium
TCGGTCGCCTCCTGGCGCGCCCCCTCCAGCGCGTCCCGGGCCGACGTGGCCTCCTCGCGGGCCCCTTCGAGCTCGGACCGGGTCCACCCCAGCTCCTCGCGGGCTTCGGTCAGCTTCTTGCCGAGGCGCTCGTTCTCGGCGCGCGAGGCGCCCAGCTCCTCGCGGGCGACGGCGAGCTCGTCGCGGAGCTTGCCCGCCTCGGGGTCGACGATGGGGACGACCGTGGGGGTGACGGGCGGCGTGGGGGGGGCGGTCCCGGCGATGGCGGCGGCCACCTCGGGGGGGAGGTCGTCGTCGATCTCGACCGTCGGCCCGGGGGACGCGTCGAGGTCCTCGACGGGCGTGGGGCCGGCGTCCTCGGGCAGCTCCTGGCCGACCCACGACAGCACCCGGCTCAAGCCGCGCATCCAGACGTCCGGTTCTTTCCCCTCAGCCATGCACGATCACCTTAGGGCATGTGTTCGTCGAGGAAGGCGGAGACCGTCTCCAGCCAGGCCTCGTCGGCGCGGCAGGGGTCGGCGTACTCGTCCGGCGGGGGGACCGGCTCGCCGACCTCGCCGTCGGGCCACTCGGCGTGGTTGTCCTCGCCGTTGCGGAAGCGGATGTCGGGGGCGGGGTCGCGGGACGGGCAGGGGACGCTGCCGTGGACGCCGCCCGCCACGGTGTACAGCTGCTTGGGCTCCTCGGCGGCGTCGTACAGCGCCTGGCTGAACTCCCAGCGGACGAAGTCGTCGTCCAGCCCGTGGGTGATCAGCTTCGGCGAGATGACGAACGGGATCTTCCCGAGGTTGTCGAACTCGGCGTCCATGAGGACGGTGCTGCTGATGCCGAGGCCGGACGCGTCGTCGAGGAACGCCTGCGCCGAGGCGAGCGCGGCCTCGGTGATCAGCGCCTTGGCGGGACGCTCGACGGCGAGGTCGATCGCGGCGGTGCTCCCCAGCGACCAGCCGTAGTAGGCGAGGTCGATGAAGAGGGGGTTCGGGTCCTCGACCCCGGTCTCCTCGGCGATCCGGGCGAGGACGTGGTCCAGGGCGGTGGAGGCGTCCGCGAAGACCCCTTCCTCGGAGGCGTCGCCGCTCGAGTTGCCGTAGTCGCGGTAGTCGACGGCGAAGACGCGGTAGCCCATGAACCAGAGCATCTCGACCCGGTCCCAGTAGGCGGGGACATGGGACGCGTTGCCGTGCAGGTAGAGGATGGTCTTGTCCTGGTTGTCGGGGTCGAACTCGGACCGGCCGAGGTTGACGCACGCCCCGTCCACGCACTGGTGGGCCCACATGCCGTACAGCGTGGGCGCCTCGTCCTCGCCGTCGAGGGCCGTGCCGGTCAGCTCGACGAGCTCGACGTACTCGTCGGGGACCTCGCGCCAGTCGTAGAGGTCGAGCTCGGTGAGGTACTCCCCGGTCGACAGGTCCCGCGGGTTGAACCAGGAGCTGTCGAGGAGGTCGATGCAGCCGCTCAGCAGCGCGCACGTCAGCAGGGCGGGGACGAGGCGGCTCATGTCTCCACCTTCCCGTCAACCG
>CAYFOA010000434.1:0-1515 GCA_964344575.1 uncultured Rickettsiales bacterium
GGCCCGCGGCCACTCCGCGGGGGGCTCGCGGCGAGGGGGTTGCCGAGTGTCCGGGCCCGCGGTCACTCCGCGGGGGCCTCGCGGCGAGGGGGTTGCCGAGTGTCTGGCTCCGGCTGGACCTCCCTACTTCTTCGGCTTGCTCCCGAAGTAGAAGACCACGTCGCCGTGCACGCCGACGTACCGGTAGTCCTTCCACAGCCGCCAGAAGTAGGGGACGTTCGCGCCCACCGTCAGCTCGATCAGCGGCGTCGGGCGGACCTTCACGCCCGCGCCCGCCTGGAAGAACGCCAGGTACTGCGTCCCCACCCCCTCCACCGGCTTGATCTGGTGCTTCTGGCGGCTCTCGATGTAGATGCCGAACTTGTCCGTCGGCGTGATCACCACCATCGCGTCCCAGTAGACCCAGTGGTTCAGCCGGTCCAGCCGGAGGTCGAACGCCAACGACGTCTGCAGCTGGAACAGGTCGCTCGGCAGCCACGCGAACACCACCTGCGGCTCGATGATGAAGTGCAGCCGGTCCAGGCTGCTGTACCCCAGCTTCAGCCCGAACGCCCCCGTCAGCACCACCCCCGTCCGGACGTCCTTCACCAGCGCGTACTTCGCCCCCGCGTGCAGCGTCCCCCCGAAGCTCCGCCCCTGGTGATGCACCCCTCCGTAGAGGCTGAACTTCCGCATGAACGCCCACTCGAACGTCAGCTCGTAGTTGATGTAGTCCGGGAACCCCCACAACACCCCGAACTCGAACCGCCGCCGCGGGTTCGCCCCGATCCCCACGAACGCCGGCTCCGCGACCTCCATCTCCTGCCGCTTGGCGTCCACCGGCCCGTCGCCGCTGTCCTCGTCCGCCCGCTCCTTCATGAGCTCCTCGAACGCCGCCTCCTCCAACGCCTCGATCCGACGCTCGATCTCCAGCCGGAACATCGACTGCGGGTACGCCTCCAGGTACCGGTACCAGGCGTCGATCTCCTCCGACGGCGACTCCCCCGTCAGGTCCTTCTTGTACCCCTCGTACGTCGCCCGGTCGTCGACCCCCTCTTCGACCTCGTCCTCCTCCTCCTCCAGATCGTCGAACTCGTCGTCCCCGTCCTGCGCCCACACAGGCGCCGCGAGCAGCGACATCGACAGCGAAACGAGGAGCAGGAATCGAGGCATTGGCGGACTCTACAGCCCTGCCCCCGATCGGGCAACGCAACGCCTGTTCGGTCTGCTACGGTCCGCCCCCCTTGGAGACCCTCGACCGATACGCCGCCGCCGTCGCCGAGCTCGTCCTCCACCTCCGCGACGAAGGCCACATCCTCAGCCCCCTCGACCAGCACATGATCGAGACCTGGCACGACGCCGGATACCCCCTCGAGGCCGTCCTCCGCTCCGTCCAGACCGCCGGCGCACGCCTCAAGAAGCGCAAGCGCCCCCCCCGCGGACTCCCGCTGAAGTCCCTCCGCCGCGCCGTCGAGAAGGACGCCTTCCGCGCCCTCCAGCTCGCCGTCGGCGCCAACCCGACCGCCGCCACACCCG